>CAZMZJ010000016.1:0-45833 GCA_964570825.1 uncultured Lachnospiraceae bacterium
AAATAAGAACGCTAATGTTGACACTTACCGTATCAATATTAGCGTTCTTATATGGTCGGAGTGACAGGATTTGAACCTGCGGCCTGATGGTCCCAAACCACCCGCTCTACCAGCTGAGCCACACCCCGAAATAGTACAGATAATTTCGAACCGATTGTAAAATCAGAACACTTGTGTATTATATCAGACATGAGCCTTAATGTCAATATTTTTGTTTCACGTGATTGACTTTTAATATTCGCTATGATAATATTTAATCAAACAAAAAATGATGGGAGGACGGAAAATGTCAGGCAGAGTAAATAAGAAAAAAATCAGCGAAGTTGCCGAAACAGCGCTTGAAGCAGGCGAAAAGCTTAACAAAAAAACAAAAAGTTTCTGGAAGGATTTCAAAAAATTCGCCGTAAAGGGAAATGTAATCGACCTTGCTGTTGCGGTTGTCATAGGAGCCGCATTCAATAAAATCATAACAAGCCTTGTTACATATATCATTACCCCATTGACCGGACTGCTTATCCATACGTGGGATCTTGCCGGACTCAAATGGGTAATCTCACCGGCGGTCGCAGCCGACGAAGCGTCCGGTGTTGCCGCGACGCCTGAGGTTGCGGTTGCATACGGACTTTTCCTGCAGAGCCTCATTGACTTTCTCGTCATAGCTCTGACAATATTCATAATTCTAAGGATTTTCATGAAATTTAAGAACTCTATCAACAGCAAGGAAATTGAAGCCGCCGAAGCAAAAGCCAGAGCGGAGGAAGCCCAAAAGAAAGCCGAGGCAGCCGCAGAGGCGGAGCGTCAGGAGAATATAAGAAAACAATTCATAGCCGATGTGGCGGCGCAGGCAGAACTGCTGAAGGACATTCGGGACATCATGCTGAGAATGGAAACGGGGAATAACAAACCCAAAGAGTAAAATATAAATATTACATATGACCGCAAGAGTATTTATGGCAGTGGGGCGCGTTAAATCGCGTCCCACCGGCTTTTTGAATGGAAAGCTGCCGCGCGGTAATTCCGTGTCTTACCCTTCCTCTAAAATTACATAAAGCCGAAAAACATATATTACTCGTAAACAAGGCAATATCAACTGCCGATTATGAGCAATTATCGGTCTTGATCTGCGATGCTTCATGTATAAGCTTGACTGTCAGTTCGTTTTTTTACGGCGGCTATATGCTATATAATTATTCATTTCATCCCCAAGGCAATCATTTCATTTATCCGCTCCCTCACCGCCAGCATTTCCTCTGACTTTCCGGGACACTTCGAAAACTTTATCTCACCGACCACCTTTTCCATCTCGGCGACGACTCTCTCTTTGCCGCAATAAACCTCGGCAAGCTCCATGGCAGACCTGTCCTGCAGCGCTTCATGAAACTGGACTATCCTCATAGACTCAAGCGCATGCCCGTCTGCCGACGGATAAACAGAGTAAGCGTCGCCCGACGGCACAAAATAACCGCCGGTCGAGTCAAGGTAGGGGTTTACATAGTCATAGGAGCCTTGATTATAGTAAAAATTATATCCCCACTGCAGAAATCCCGAAATGCCGTATTTATACAGCTGCATTCCGATAGCCCGAGTGCGCGCGCCCGGCATTGCAAAAAAACGGTTGCTCACGCTGACGCTCTGGCTGCAGCAGTAATATGTCCAGAGCCCTGGTACGCCCGCCTCAAGGAACGGTTCGATATGGTTGCTCGAAGCGCATGGCGTGCGTACAAATCCCTTTTTCCAGAACTCAATATTCGATAACGCGTCCATGATCGTATATTCCGCAAGCAGGTCTGCAACCACTGCTCGCGACTTCCCGTACTGCTCAAGGTTATTTGCGTTCGGTTCGTCGGATATGTGAAAAATACAGCGCCTATCGTCTCCGCGCGCTTTCATATGCGCAAGAAAATCCTTTATAAACAATCGGATAAAGCGAGTGTATTCCTCGCCCGACGCGTCGGTATCCCAGCCGAAAATGCGTTTTCTCCTGCCGTTTACCTTAGCGATTACCTTAGGCGCGTGCGCCGCGCCCCATTGTGTGAAAAAGTGGCTTATCTCCAGATATTTTATGCCGACTTTGTTGCACATATCAATCCAGCGGTCAAGTTTTTGGTATCCGAATGAGTATTCGCCGTCCTTTACATTAACGTCAACAAGCTGCACCGTCATTCTTTCGCGGCCTTCGGCAGTGTCGAGGGGCGGGGTGAATACCGGTGTCAGCAGTGTGTTTATACCGTTCCGGACAGCCGTACGCGCGAAATTTTCAATTATCTCCCAATGCCGCTCCGTAAAGGCTCCCACATTATAGCAATCGGCAAGACAGTCGCAGTGAAACCACTGGGAAACGTACATTTTCTGCTCCGGCAGCTCAACGGGTATCACAGAAATCTTAACGCTGCACTTTACAGCCGCTTCATTCCCTGCGCGAAGTCCGACGGCTATATCATATGTGTTCCCCGGAAAATCTGCGGGGATCTCAATAGTAATCCATGCACATCTTGTCTGAAAATTGCAGACCGGTACTCGACCCTGCATGAAAAGCTCCGCTAAAAGGTCGGGATAAAGCCCCGGTTTTGTGTCAAGGTAATTTTCATCGCTTTTTCCGGGATACGCCGGCATAAGCGAAGGTATAAATTCGACAAGGCGTACATGAGAATATTCCGCCAGAGCTCCTTCTACAAAAGGAGCATACCAGGCGCGCACAGGCTTTGACGGATCGTCCTCGCGGAATGCAAGTTGAAACGACAGCCTTTCGCCGCGAAGCGCCGAGATGCGTTCAAGAGGGGTCAAGCTTCTGATATCTGTTCCGGGAAAGCATTTTTCAAGCGAAGAAACAAGTTTTGCCTGTATCATAATTCATCATTCATCCGTGCCCTTCAGATATTTTTTATTTCTCATTTCTCGGGGAAAAGCGAAAGCAGTTCTTCCGGCTTGTAAATAATGCTGCCGGCGCCGGACTCCCGGAGCACCGACGCCCCGCGGTATCCCCATGCGCAGCCTACCGACATCATGCCGGCGTTTTTTGCCGTCATTATATCAACGTCGCTGTCGCCGATGAAGGCGCACTCGGACGGCTTTACGCCAAGCTTTTCCGCGGCTAAAAGAGCCGCCGTCGGGTCCGGCTTTATAGGAAGACCAGACTGTCCCGCAGCAAAACTGATTTCGCCGCCGGGAAATAGCAGTTCGGCAAGCCCGCGGACAAACCTGTCGGGTTTGTTTGACAGGATTGCGAGAAGATATCCGCGGCGGTGAAGCTCCGCGACTGTCTCGCTCATTCCGGGATAACAGCGGTCGGTCATAAGGTAAGTGCGCTCATATTCACCGTCGTAATAGGCGAGCACCTCGGATATATGCCTTTCATCGCACGTTTTTTCTTTTGGCACAATGCTTTTAATCAGATTTTTGGCGCCGCTGCCGATTGATGCCCGCACCTCGTCATAGCTTTTTTCGCGGTACCCGTAATGCCGCATTGTGTTGTTCACCGCGGCACGAATTGCCCAGATTGTGTCTGCAAGCGTGCCGTCAAGGTCGAAAATAAGCGTTTTTATCATTTATCCACAAGACTCCACATAATTTTGTTTTCAGTATATCACAGCGCCGGTGAACTGTCAATTATCAAAGGGATACAGTATATGCAATAACGGATAATTTGCTGCAGCATATAAAATACATATAAAATAAAGGTTAGGCAAAAACTCGGGTCTTCCGAGCGGAAAAAACCGTAATTTCCGGTCAGAAATCTGATGGCATAAAGAAAGCATGATTGACGATAAACCATGCCGTGAGCTTCCCGCACTTTATTTCTGTCGTGCGATTCATGCAAATTTGCAGCTTATATATGCTATTGGCGCATTTTACTTGAATATGCCGGCTTTCTGGTGTATACTGTCGTTATAATATGAACGAGGTGATTGTTGAAATGGGCTGCATGCTGTGCCCCCGCCGCTGCGGCGCCAACCGGAAAAACGGTCAGCGCGGCGTGTGCGGAATGACGGATAAAATCGTAATCGCGCGGGCTGCCCCGCATATGTGGGAGGAGCCCCCGATAAGCGGGAAAAAAGGCTCGGGGGCGGTTTTCTTTTCGGGATGTCCGCTCGGTTGTGTATTTTGCCAGAATAAAGCCATAAGCCGGGGCGGGGCAGGGAAGGAAGTTAGCAAGACAAGGCTCGGCGAGATTTTTCTTGAGCTCCAGAATATCGGAGTACACAATATCAATCTTGTCACGCCGACACATTTTTCCGACAGCATCGCGGCAGTGCTTGAAAAAATCAAGCCGCAGCTGAAAATTCCGGTTGTGTATAACTGCGGCGGATACGAGAGGGTTGAGACACTGCGCTCGCTCGAAGGGCTGGTCGATATATATTTGCCTGATCTTAAGTATTTTTCACCCGAAATCTCCGGCAGGTACTCGGCGGCGCCAGATTACTTTGAAATTGCTTCGGCAGCGATACGGGAAATGTTCAGACAGACGGGACCCGTGCAGATTGGTGACGACGGAATGATGAAAAAGGGGGTTATCGTACGTCACCTTGTGTTGCCCGGCTGCAGGCGGGATTCGGCTGAAGTGTTAAAACGGCTTGCGGGACTTGTTCCGATCGGGGAGATACGCCTCAGCCTTATGAGCCAGTACACGCCGGATTTTGCTGCGGACTGCGGCTTTCCCGAACTCAAACGAAAGGTAACGACATTTGAGTATGATTATGTGCTCAAAATTGCGGAGGAGTTAGGGTATGAGGGTTATTTCCAGCTTAAGGGCTCGGCCGAGAGCATCTTTACACCGGATTTTGATCTTACCGGCGTATAAAAACAGGCTGCCGGCCGGCAGCCTGTTTTTGCTTATAAATTTTAATTCAATAATTGAAAGTTCGGCTGATATAAGGAAATATGCAAAATGCAATGCTGATAATAATTAGAAAAGGACACTATATGCGGCTCAAAGCAATCGAATAGACAATTATAACGAAATCCGAATCCTATGTGCCCGTTGCGGCTTTACGAAAACGGCGAGGCAATAAGACAAGATGATTCTCTTTCTCAACAGGCCATAACTTTATTTACTGAATTTTTTCTTGGATATCTCCGTCCTCGGTTTCCTTCAATGAAATTTTCAGCCTTGTCCGCGCACGGCTGACGCCGGCGAGCTCGGTGGAATAATCAATTTCAAGAAGCCCGTCCTCAAAAATTGTATTTTTAAGCGAGTGGGTCATGAGGATGAGGTCAAACGGCAGTATTGGGTTGTCATAGCGGCATATATGGCGCAGCCCGGGCGAAAACACCATTGTGACTCTGACGTTGCCGCTGCGTATCATTGTCAAGATATCGGGTTCCGAAGTGTCAAAAACAAGCTGTGTCTTTGAACCGTCAAGCCCTGAAAGTTCGCTTTCGTCATATGACAGTTCAACTCTGCCGCCGGCGGTTTTCATTATCCCCTCGGTGATAAGCTCTACCGTTTCCGGCTCCGGAATTTTTGCTGTACTTTCGCCTGATGCCTTCCCGGCAGCAAAAATATCAATCGTGCCGGCGTCCGTCTCGCGCCGCTCCGACTGCAGTTTCAAAATGATTCTTTTTTCAACGTTCATTATGTCTTATCTCCAGACCGCCAATTGGCGGATTAAACAATTATATCTTATATCTTATATCTCGTCGTCCGGCATGCTCTGCTGAAATATAAAAGGCAGAAGGCGCCTTTTCGGTCAAAATGAATGAAAACATTATAATACCGCGGGTCTATTCTGTCAAGCGGCTTACTTGACATTTGGTAATGACAAGTGTATAATTATTATGTTAAAATTCTTCTTCGAGGTGCAAAATGGATCTGAACAAAATTCTTGCCGACCTTAAGGATTGTCCCTGCGGCAAGGCGCATACATTCGCTACAAAGGTGTGCGAAATTGGCAGCGGAATCACACGGAAAACCGGACAAATCCTTGAGAATGCGGGGTTTCCCAAGAAGGTTCTGCTTGTCGCGGACGACAATACTCTGAAGGCGTCCGAGGGCTTGCTTGAGAGCCTTGAGACCGCCGGGTATGATTGCAAAAAGATTATTTATAAAAACATGAAATATGCGCGCGTCGAGCAGGTTAATGAGCTTAAGGCGCTCTGCTCGGATATCGACGGAATTATTTCGGTAGGCACAGGGTCACTCAACGATATCTGCCGCGTTACGGCATACGGTCTGAAAAAGCGTTTCTGCATTTTCGCCACCGCGCCCTCAATGGACGGGTTTGCGTCGGATACAGCTCCGATAGTCACAAACAATTTCAAGGTCTCATGGAAAGCCGAACAGCCCGAAATAATCCTTGCCGATACAAAGATACTTGCAAAATCCCCCGTTGAGCTCAAGGCGGCCGGATTCGGCGACATGGTTGCAAAATATGTCGGAATTCTCGACTGGAGAATCGCAAATCTGCTGACAGACGAATATTATTGCCCTAAGGTTGCGGCTATTACGATGAAGGGCCTTGAAAAGGTGGTGTCTCTTGCCGACAGGGTTACGCTTGAGGATGAGGAAACCGCCGGAGGCATTATGGAAGGTCTTGTGCTTTCGGGCCTCGGGATGAAGCTTGCCATGTCCTCCCGCCCTGCGTCGGGAGCCGAGCATGTCGTGTCCCATTACTGGGAATGCTACAAGCTGGCACACGGCATCTGGCCGGAATTTCACGGCAAGAAGGTGGGCGTCGCAACAGTGCTTATCAACCGCATTTACCGCAACATTGCCGACAGAGTGACTGAAATCAACCCTATCCCAGATCCGACAGACTGGGACGAGGTCAGGTCCGCCTTCGCCCCCGAGCAGATTGACGAGCTTATGAAGGCGAACACGCCGACCATCACCGATAAGGTCGATCCGGCGAAACTCAAAGCCTGCTGGCCGGAGATACGCCGCCTGATCAAGGAGATTTTGCCGACTGACGAGCAGCTGCTCAAGATTATGAAGGCAGCAGGCGCAGCTACCGAGCCGACGGAAGTGAATGTTTCCCCGGAGCTTGTCGAAAAGGGGCTCAGATACCACGCGTATATGAGATACCGCATCCTGCTTACAAGACTTTTGCCGATGATGCAGCTTGATATTATGGATTTTATAAATTAAAAGTAATATTTTATGTTGACGCGGAGCCTGTCCCAAAGGCTCCGCGCCTGTTTTCTGACAGGAAGGGCGCATGAATTTCACGCTATGCAAGGCGCCCGTCTGTTCATACGAAAATAGCTGCGCAAAAATGCGGCAGCTATTTTATTTGTGATTCTGATTGTAAAGGCGGATTTTTAAAGAATCTTCACCATAAGCTGTGCCGCCTTCTGCGGGTTTTGTAAATTTTACTGGTTAGCTTTTCTTGCGCGCATCATGGCTTTCATACGCAGCTCGTTATTGAGGATTTTTTTGCGCAGACGAATATTTTTCGGGGTGACCTCGATAAGTTCGTCATCTTTTATGAATTCGATAGCTTCCTCAAGAGAAAAGATAATCGGCGGCGTGAGCAGCAGCTTTTCGTCCGCTCCGGTGGAACGTACGGCGGTCAGATGCTTTGTTTTGCAGGGATTGACTGCTATATCGTCGTTCTTCGGGTTTTCGCCGACAATCATGCCTTCGTAGACCATCACCTGCGGGCCGACAAAGAGGTTTCCGCGTTCCTGAGTGTTAAAAAGGCCGTAACGTGTGGTTTCTCCGGTTTCGGAGGCGACGAGTGAGCCGGTAAAGCGCATGGTCACATCGCCGCGGTAGGGCTTGTAGCCTTCAAAATTACTGTTGAGAACCCCCTCGCCGTGGGTGTCCGTCAAAAATTCCGAACGATATCCGAAAAGGCAGCGCGCGGGAATCGAATAAAAGATTCTCATACGGCTTCCTACGGGCGTCATTTCAAGCAGGTCGCCTTTGCGCTGGCTGAGCTTGGCGACGACGGCGCCCACATACTGCTCTGGCACATCTATGGTGACTTTTTCAAAAGGTTCATGCTTTTCGCCGTTTATTTCCTTGTAGAGCACCCGCGGGTTCGAGCAGGCGAGCTCGTATCCCTCGCGGCGCATATTTTCAATGAGAATGGCAAGGTGCATTTCGCCGCGTCCGGCAACCTTGAATTCATCGGTTGTGTCGCCGTCTGATACGCGAAGCGACGCATCCTTGAGAAGCTCTCGGTAGAGCCTATCGCGCAGCTGACGTGACGTGACATATTTTCCTTCCTTGCCGGCAAACGGACTGTCGTTGACAGAGATGGTCATTTCAAGCGTCGGTTCGCTGATCTTGACAAACTCAAGAGGCTCGGGGTTGTTTACGCTCGTTACGGTGTCCCCGATCGTGATGCCCTCGGCGCCCGAAATGGCGACGATATCTCCTACCGTGGCAGTTTCGACCGGCACACGGGTAAGGCCGTCAATCTGATAAATTGAAACCACTTTCGATCTTACCGGAGCCGCCTTTGAATGGAAGTTGCAGATCATGATGTCCTGATTCTGCCTGATCACGCCGCGTTCAATGCGTCCGATGCCGATGCGGCCTACATAGTCGTTATAATCTATTGTTGAAATCAGCAGCTGGAGGTCGCCGTTTTCATCGCCCTCGGGAGCGGGGATATATTCAAGTATAGTATCAAAAAGGGGAGTAAGGTCTTTTCTCGGACCGTCGGGCGAATAGGACGCCGTTCCCTCGCGTCCGCAGCAGAAGATTGTCGGGGAATCGAGCTGCTCGCTTGTGGCGTTAAGGTCGATAAGCAGTTCAAGCACCTCGTCGACAACCTCGTTCACGCGCGCGTCGGGACGGTCAACTTTATTGATGACGACAATAACCTTATGATTAAGCGCAAGTGCGCGCTCAAGCACGAAACGCGTCTGGGGAAGGGGACCTTCAGCGGCGTCGACAAGCAAGAGAACTCCGTTGACCATTTTGAGCACACGCTCAACCTCGCCTCCAAAATCGGCGTGTCCGGGTGTATCTACAATATTTATTTTTACACCTTTGTAATGAACCGCGGTATTCTTGGCAAGAATGGTGATTCCGCGCTCGCGTTCGATGGCCCCGGAGTCCATTACGCGCTCGCTTGTCACCTGATTTTCGCGGTAAATTCCGCCCTGCTTGAGCATCTGGTCGACAAGGGTCGTCTTGCCGTGGTCGACATGGGCGATTATAGCTATGTTTCTTAAATCTTCTCTTTTCACAAAAAGCGGTCTCCGTTTTTTACATTCATGGATTTTACAACAACTATTTATTATATCATATAATTATAGAATTGTAAAGGTAAATATTAAAAATAACGGCGAATGCCCAAAAGTAATTATTACTTGAAAAAAATCTTAAATTGATATATAATGAATTATACTTTCAGATGCAGCCGGGAATCGGTTTTCCGGCTGCTCGCACTGCATTTCTCCGGCGAAAAAGACCGGAATGCAGCGAACGCATTCCAATATTTGTCAGAAAGCGGCTGGTATATTATGAAAATTAAAGTGTTTACCTTCAATCTGCGCACAGAGTCAAAAAACGACGGAGTAAATTATTTCCCAAACCGTCGCGGGCGTATCCTTGATACGATAAAAGCCTATGCCCCAGATATAATAGGATTCCAGGAAGCTACCGACTACATACGCGAGTGGCTTCGCGATTCGCTTGAGGACTATATGGTTGTCGGCTGCGGACGTGGAAAGAACTATCGCGGCGAATCGACCATAATTGCATTCCGCAAAAGCGAATTTGATATGATAAGCTTTGAAACATTCTGGCTGTCCCTTACCCCCGGAATTCCCGGCACGGGCTACGGTCTTGACCAAAGCACCTGCCCGAGAATTACAACATCGGCGCTTCTCAAACCGCTGAACGGCGGAGAGCCTTTCATATTCTGCAACACACACCTTGATCATAAAGGAAAAACTGCGCGCCTTCTGGGTTCGGTTCAGCTTATTCAGTATCTGACTTCGAAGCCGTACAAATTTGTGCTGACCGGCGACTTCAACGCAACCCCCGATGCTCCGGAGATCACTGTTTTCTCAACTGTCAAGGATCACCCCATAACCGACGCTACGGCGGGACTCGGAGGGACATTCCACGGCTTTTCAAAAAGCGCGGTCAAGGTAAAGATAGATTATATTTTTACTGATCTTCCCTGCGACGCGTCGGAGTCGTTTATTATTCCGGATGAAGGTAACAGCGAGGGAATCTTTATTTCGGACCATCACCCTGTGTGCGCGTTCGTGGAAGTCTGATGTATTGAGACAATAGCAAAAATTAAAGCTGGCGGAATTATCCGCCAGCTTTAGTTTTACTCAAAAAATCAAGTGTTTTATAAAATTAGTCTGGTTTTATCAGTGTTTTCATGCCGCGTCAGATGTCAAAAATCTGAGCCAGAGCCTCATTCGCCGCAAGAGTGCGTAAAAAAGCGCGCTCGCGCATGGACGAGAGATGCAGAAGCCTGACTTTTTCTCCGGATGGAGTGCTGATCGCGATATAGACGGTGCCGACCGGCTTGTCGGGCGTGCCGCCGCCGGGACCTGCGATGCCTGTAGCTGAAATTCCAACGTCGGTGCCGAGGGCCATGCGCACTCCGCGGGCCATCTCGGCAGCAGTCTTGGCGGAAACCGCTCCGTTGGCGGCGATAGTCGCGGGATCGACGCCTATAAGCTTAACCTTTGAATCGTTTGAATATGTGACGCAGCCGCCCATGAAGACATCAGAGCAGCCGGGTATATCGGTCAGCCGTTTTGAAATAAGACCGCCGGTGCAGGATTCGGCGCACGAGAGCGTCAGACCCCGTGCGCGAAGCCGGCGTATCACAGTATCCTCAATCGACGGGGAGTCGATGTCATAGATAAATTTCGCAACCGAGGTTTGCTTTATAAGATCAATCTGGCGGGCACACATGGCTTCGGCGTCGGCACGGCTGGCGGCGCGCGCCGTGACACGCAGGCGCACCTCGCCGTCTCCGCAGTAGGGAGCAACTGTGGGGTTTTCGGAAGTGTTCATCATGTCCCGCAGCACTTCCTCGACGGCAGATTCCCCAAGACCGAATATGTTTATATTGCGGCTGACCATTACATATTCCGAGCGTTCGCGCAGATATGGCGCAACTTCGTTTTCAAAAACGGGCTGCAGCTCGCGCGGGGGGCCGGGGAGCATTATTACAGTTTTTAACTCGCCGTCATCTGTCAGCTTGCCTTCTATGGCAAGAGCCGGAGCGGTGCCGAAATCATTTTTGAAAATTATCGCCCCCTCAGGCATCATTGCCTGCTTGACATTGTTCTCAGGCATCCTGCAGCTGCGCGCTGTGAAGTATTTTTCTATCTTCTCAAGGGACGGCCTGTCAAGATACATTTTCCGGCCGAAAAAGGACGCGGCGGTCTCCTTGGTGAGGTCGTCGCAGGTCGGCCCGAGTCCGCCGCTCATGATAAGAAGGTCAGCGCGGGAGAGGGATTCCCCTATCGCCGACGCAAGACGCACGGGATTGTCGCCGACAACGCCCTGGCGGTATACCGGTATCCCCAGTTCAGCCATTTTTTTTGAAAGGAAAGCCGCGTTTGTGTTTACGATATCGCCGAGCAGAAGTTCTGTGCCGACGCACAGGATTTCGGCGCAACAGATTTTTTTATTATTATTCATTGTTTTTCCTTATGTTGATGTCTATCGTCTGGTACGGAATTTCAATTCCGACGCGGGCGAAGGCATCATATACATCCTCCAGAAGATCGCTTTTAAGAGTAAAAATATCGGTTCTTGAGCAATAGACGCGAAGTGTGAATACAATGCCGGAGCCGGCGTGCTCGGTCATACGAAGAAACGGTTCAGGCTTTTTGTATGCCTTTGGGTTTGCATTGACCACAGACATTATTGTTTCGATAACAGCGTTCTTATCGGTGCCATAGGCAACCGAAAAGTTGAGGTCAAGACGGCGGGTGTCGTAAAATGAATAATTTGTTATTTTCGTGTTTGATAGCGTAGAATTAGGAATGCTGATGCGTTCGTTTGTCAGACTGCGCAGGGTTGTGTAAAAAAGCGATACTTCGGTTACCGTTCCGCTGCCGCCGTCGCTTTCGATAAAGTCGCCGACCTTGAACGGTTTGAAAATCAGTATCATGATTCCGCCGGCAAGGTTTGAAAGAGATCCCTGGAGCGCAAGACCGATGGTGACGCCGACAGACGCGAGCACCGCGATAACGGAGGACATCGGTACTCCCATGATGGCAATAACGGAAATAAGAAGAAGAGCGTAAAGTGTGATTTTTATAAAGCTGAAGACGAAATTTCTTACCGTATCGTCGACTTTTGAAAACGCCTTTCCCTCGGCAAGGTGTCTGAGCAGGAACTTAATTAAAAATATACCGACGAAAAAAACTATCAGAGCAGCTATGAATTTGAACGCTATGTCTACGCACGCGTCGCCGAATTTTTCAAGCTGCTGCTGAAAATATGTTGCATTGTTTATGATTGTTTCACCGACGGTGGCGGACTCCGCCGGTGTCTCCGCAGCGGGCTTGGCCGAAAGGGCATAAAAATCCAGCATTATCGTTCCTCCAAAACTTGTCGTAAAATTTTTTACATAATTTTTTATCGACAGCATTAAAAGCATTAAATATTATACCAAATATCCGGCGGCATGTAAAGACAAAAGCATATTTTACTTTTATTCAAGAATTGCTTATTATGAAACGTATAGAAGTCTGCGCCAGTATTCGGCATGAAGAATAAATAAGCCTCAAACCTTGACATTACCTGCCGATTGAAATATAATAGATTGATAAATAATTATACTCCCGGAGGATTTGAACCAACAATGGGGAAGAACAGAATCATCGTCCTTTCGGTTGACGCACTGGTGTACGAAGACCTTGCGTATCTTTGCACAAAACCGCATTTCAAAATGCTTTACGACGGCGGTTCGTCAGTTAAACGCTGCAGAACAATATATCCGTCCGTAACATACCCGTGCCATGTTTCCATGTCGTCAGGCACATATCCGAACAAGCACGGTGTTTACAACAACTCGTTGTTCATGCCCGGCCAGCTCAAGGATGTCCCATGGAACTGGTTTGCCGACGCAATCAAAACGCCGGATATTTTTACCGCTGCAAAAAAAGCCGGCCTTTCCACGGCCGCGGTATTCTGGCCTGTGACCGGAAACCACAAGGATATCGATTATCTTATCGCCGAGTACTGGCCGCAGTCGCCGTCTGACACGCACGAAGCCTGCTTCAAGCGCGCCGGCACATCTCAGGATGTATGGGAGAAGTGCATTAAGCCTTTCAGCGACGGAGTAAAAATACGCAAACATCCTGTTACCGACTGGTTCAACCTGCAGTCGGCGTGCGCAATAATCAGAAATTATAAGCCTGACCTGCTACTAATTCATCCCGGCAATATCGACGCTTACCGCCACCAGACCGGCATTTTTTCCGAACGCGTCACAATGGGGCTGGATGAGGTTGAAACATTTCTTCAGATGCTCATTCAGGCGACCCGCGACGCCGGAGTTTTCGAGGAGACCAACTTTTTTGTAGTTTCCGACCACGGACAGCTTGATATAGTCCGTACGCTTAAGCCGAACGTGATATTTGCCGACAACGGCCTGATTGAGGTAAACGAGGACGGCTCGCTCAAGGACTGGAAAGCCTATGCACTGTCCTCCGGATTGTCCGCTGAAATTTTTCTTAAGAACCCCAATGACAAGGGTGTTTGGCAGAAGACATACGATCTGCTTAAATCCATGCGCGACGACGGGATATACGGCATAAGCGAAGTATATACAAAAGATGAAATCAACGAGAAGGAACATCTCTCGGGCGATTTCTCGTTCGTAATAGAAACTGACGGCTACACCTCGTTCGCCGAGGAGTGGACGCGTCCGATAATCAAAAATCTTGACACAACAGACTACCGTTTCGGTCACGCTACACACGGTCACAATCCCGATAAAGGGCCTCAGCCGGTATTTATAGCTTACGGTCCTGCTATAAAGCAGGGCGTAGTGCTCGAACGCAGACCGACAGTCGACGAGGCGCCGACATATGCAAAAATTCTTGGCGTCGAGATGCCCTGGGCGGACGGCAAGCCGATAGATGAAATATTAAAGTAATAGCAGAGGTTTGCATGCCATCTTTTAACAACATACAACCGGGTTAAAAAAACATCCCGGGGCGCATCCCCGGGATGTTGGAGCAGGCAACGGGAATCGAACCCGCATCTCCAGCTTGGGAAGCTGGGGTTTTACCACTAGACTATGCCTGCAACGCCTTATCAGTATATAATATTTTTACCCTTTTGTCAATCCCAAAATCAAAGAAAAGGAATGATTTTTGCCATGCGGCTTGCCACTTCAACCTGTATTTTCCCCGCCCGCCGCGAGGGAGGCGACACTCCTCTTGCCCGGTCGATCGCCATGTGCCGCGAATGCGGTTTTGATGTCATTGACCTGAATTTCTGCTCAGCCGTCGACAGAAAATCCGGCTTTCCCCTATGCTCGGACGAATGGATGAAATTTGTCGATGAGCTCGGTGATGCCGGCGCGAAATACGGCGTCACATTTTCGCAGTCGCACGCGCCTTATGACTCCAACCTCCGCCGGGCAGACCGCCCAATCAAAGAAGAGGACTTGGAATGGTACTTCGAATCGGTGCGCCGCTCGATCTGGGCAAGCGCGAAGCTCGGCGTCAGGTGGGTGGTCACCCACGCGCAGACCGATGTGTACGGGGACGAGATGGGTTTTGAGCAAAACATGAAGACAAACCTGCAGTTTTACGCCCCGATAGTTGAATGGGCAAAGCGTTACGGAACCGGCATTGCGATTGAAAACATGGCTGAATTTCATCCCGAAAAGACCAAGCATCGCTTCACGGCAATTGTCGAGGAGCAGATTGCCGTTATCGATGCGCTCAACGACCCGGACGTGCAGGGCTGCTGGGACTTCGGACATGCGCAGCTTGTCTATCGCGATCAGCTCGTTCCCCTCAAAAAGCTCGGCGGCCGTCTGAAAGCTACTCATGTGCAGGAATGCGACGGCAAAGAAGACGACCACTTTCTGCCGTTTATACGCGGCACGACACCATGGGAGAAAATTATGCCGTATCTTAAGACGTCAGGTTATCCGGGAGACTTCACATATGAAGTTCACGGCTTTTTCTCCGGAATTCCGGAAAGCCTCCGCATAAGAAGCGGCAAGTTTGCCTATGAGGTCGGTTGCTATCTAATGGACTTGTATAATAAAGCATGAAGGCTGAAAACGCCGCTCTGCCTGACGTCAGGCTGGTACATAAGCAGCAGGCTGTGCCGCCTTCAAATAAATAAACTTCCGGAAGAATTTCCGGAAGTTTTTGTATGTCACAGCTTCCGCCGAAGCAAATGACATTTTTAATTATTTTCTGTCATTATAGAACAGTTCTTTCGTGATTTTCAGCTTTTGCCGAATACCGTCTGTTGACATAATGGGTTATTTCCGCCCGAAAAACTTTTTGCATTCCATCTGTTCGCGGTTAAGTATATGCTTGCGCAGGCTTTTTATTGCAAATCTCGGCTGAATCAGGACGCCGATCCAGAGCAGCGACGCAATAATGAACGCCGCGGCACCCAGAACAATAAGTTCGGGTTTAATGCCGGATCCTGAGGTTAACGCCATCCCATATGTCAATCCGAACACAAAAACCAGCCATGCTGTTATCACAGCCGGAAATGCTAACAGCGGTTTTCGGAAAATCACAGTAATCCTGAGTCCTCCGTCTCTGCTTTCGACAAGAAATTTTGAAATGAGGGATTTTACCTTTCCGAAAAAATGAAAGATGATATTCTGATATTGATACATTATATCGGCACCACGCGATTTGTGTATTGTGAACTCGATGCTGTTCGGGGTTTTCCACTCGTTGAGCCACTCGCAGAACTGCTCCGGCGTCATATCGGTCTTATAAAACAGGGAGCCTCTTTTATCCATACTTAATATACTCATATTTTTATACCCCGATTCCAAAATTGTTCAATCGCCGCCGCCCCGAGGATATTTAATTAAATCCACCTTATCGATTTTGCTAATTCTTTGCCATTGACTATTATGAAATTCCGTCCGCCAAAATATCCCGCAGAAATTTTGTTGCCGTCAAGATATGCCGTCATGGTATGCGGAAGAGCCAACCACGATTCATACGGATGTTCCGCGTAAACCATTCCGTCAATTATAAGTTCGTAGTGTTTACCTGCCTTGCGGTAGATGATATGGTGTCCTGACGCGTCTGCCTCTGAATAAATCCTATGTTTCACGTTTTCTGCCGCGCGTATTGGAACCGAATTTTCAATGACAGTGCTGCCGGGCGCAGTGCCGTCTACCGCATTGTATGCGGTTACATCCGCAGGAACGCTTTCAGGCACAGGTTCTGCGGGCTGCTTTTGCAGCCTTCTACCGTATATTACTCCCATTATAAGGTAATAAAGTACCCAAAAATGAAATAAAATGTCAAAAAACATATTTGAATTAAAAAATTTTATTAAAAAAAATATTAGCGTTGCGCAGTCAAACGCGAAATATACAAGTGCCGCTATCATCCATCCGTAATGTTTTTTTGAAAAAATCCAGAAAAGCAGATACGGGACGGTGAGTATGACAGCTATGCTTATCATTATTACGAATATTGTGGTAGAACCGTATTTCTCAAATATGTATCGGCCGCTGGATGCAATCAGATATGGTACTTCTGCCGAAAAAAGCATGTAAAAGTTAGCCCCAGATGCTGACAGAATGACATTTAACATGGTAAACGCTGTAACTGCAAGCAGGTTTGAACGTGCATTATTGTATCTCATTCTTACGTTAGCACATTGAGACTGCGATGGCATATTATTGAAATTCGCGCTCATAACTCCCCCTTATTTTGTTCATTGTTTATACTAACATTATATCAACATAACCTTAAATTGTCAATATGCGTATAAATTATTCGGGATTCCGAACGCTTTCCTGCCATTCATTTGACATATGACCTTAAATTTTCATATACCGCATTGGGTCTTGAATTTCCGGATATTTATTTTTCGGCATCATGACTAAAGTAAAAAAATGCAACCGGGGCGCTTCATGAGAGAAGCGCCCCGGTTTTTCCGTATTCAGATTATTGTTATCTTCTGTGACATCATCCTATAAACATCTGTGACCAGTAGCTGCCGTTTGCCGAATAACCTACGCCGATCTCTGTGAAACTCGGATTGAGTATATTTGCGCGATGGCCTTCGGAGTTCATCCATGCGTCGAACACCTGCTGTGCCGTTGTCTGTCCCATTGCAATGTTTTCGCCGGCCGTGCGGTAGCTGATACCGAACTGCCTCATCATATCGAACGGCGAACCGTATGTCGGACTGGTATGAGAAAAATAACTGTTGTCCGCCATATCGTTTGCTTTCACCCTTGCGACATTTGAAAGTTTCTCGTTCAGAATTAGCTCGGGAAGGCCGTTTGCTTTGCGGGCCTGATTAACCAGCTCCACAACTTTGCGCTCGATGTCCAAAACAGACGAGCTGTTTGAGCTGACTGAACTGTCTCTGTTGTCTGAAAGTTTCTTCGCTGTTTCGGACGCCTTTGCGGCTGTAGCGGCGGCGGTTGTGCCGGCTGCCGCGACGTTTGCTTTTGATTCGGCTGTTGTTTCGGACGCTTTCGACGCTGCTGTCTCCGAGGCTATTGATGCGACACTTGATGTCTCTGTCGAGCTTGCTGCCGCGCTTGTAAATGAGTTGGCGTAAGTAGTAGTCGTCTGGCGGCTCCCCGCATCAGGCGCGCAGGCCGTTTCAGCGTTTTCTGTATTGACATAGCCGGATGTGGCCGGCTGATCATTATTTTCGGTTTTTACATATGAGTTCTCTGTTGTGCTATTCTGTGCGAAAGCGCAGCCTGCGGTTGCCGATACGGAAAGCAGACAAATAAGTATTGCCGATGTCACAGATAAAATCTTGAATACTTTTTTCATAAAATTCAGTTTCATGTGCGTCTCCTTTTCGTTCTGTATTTCAGCGTCAGGGTTTTTTACTGCCGCCCTGCCGCGAATAATATTATACACTACATTATGCACAATATCAATACAATAAATTTGGATATTATGCTAATACAAAATTTGAAAATATAACAAAAATAAAACATATATTTTAACAGTTATCCGCAAACGCAGCATAAAGAGCCGCCGTGGCAGTGCCCTCACATCATCCATAAAGCAATACGCCCGCAAGACGAAGCGTCCTCCGGCAGATAAATTCAGCCGGAGGACGCTTTTTAACTTAAAATTTATTTTTTACTATCGAAGGCATTCATAATGCTTTTTATGTAGCCGTCAAGCGCGCTTTCATTTGCCGCGAATGTAGAGTACCAGCTGTCGGCCTGATTTTTTGTGAGCGCATTCCGGAAAAGCGAATATGTCAATTTTCCCATGCTGCTTGAGAACACACGGCCAAGGTCGAAGCTGACCGAACTCTTTATGATATCCCACATTGGGATATTTTCTTCACACGATGAATATTTGTACTTGAATGCTTTTTCGATTATTTCAGGCGTTGTTCCGCGATATGCCTCGGACGCAAGGCATTCAAGGGCTGCCGCTGAAACATCATTCTTTGAGGTCATCTTTGATATTGAATACATTGTATAGGTAAAACCAAGCGTGGTATAATAATTTTCCTGGGCTTCATCGTATTTCGGAACCGGTACTACTCCGAAGCTGACGTCGCTCGAAGCGTAAACATCCTTTGCGGAACCGGCGCTGTCTATGATGAACAGGCAATTGGAGCCTGTGAAGCAGGCGCGCGAAGAGGTATTGTCAGTTCCGAGGAAACCATCGGACACGTTGAAGAATGCGCAAAGCTTCGTCAGAAGTGTTTGGGATTTTTCACTGCACCAGGTGTCGGAAATAACAAGCTTGCCGTCCTTATCCTGCTTGACGGTTGAAAGCCCTGCTGCGAAGAAAAATGAGTCGGTCCAAACGTTTGTCACGGCAACGACGCCGTACCGGTCGCTGCTGTCGCGTGAATTGTTGCTGTTAAGGTCCTGATACATTCCAGAAGTAAGTTCTGTCATCTTATCAACAGTCCACTTGCCGCTATTGACAAGCCCGTACGGGTCGGCAAGCCCCATTGAGTCAATCATGCTCCTGTTGAAAAACATAACGAACATGTAATAAAGCATGTTTGTAGATATGTCGCCAGAGCAGAAATAAAGCTTGTTGTTTATTGTAGCCTGCCCTATGAGGTTTTCAGGCCACCACGGCTTGGTGAAGTCAAGATACTCCTGCGACAAGAGGTCGGCTGTATAACCCCTTATTGCCATGGACGCTCCGCACATGCTGTAGCTTGCGAATACATCGTACTGGGCGTTGCCCGACATAACGTCTGCTTCCACTTCTTTGATATAACTATCCATGTTGGTGTTGTTGCCGGGAATCCCGTTGAAAACAAGTTTTATGTTAAGACGGCTCTCAACTGCGGCATTTCTGTTGTATACGGCATCCTCTATAATGTCGCCGGAAATCTGTGCGTCGAATTCCGGGCAGAGCGCCTCCTTCCAGTTGAGGAAGGTAACAGTCTGGCCGCTGAAGTTCAGATTATCCGGAAGCGAATCCTTTTCCGAATACGGAGCCTCGGTTTCGGTTACAGATTCCGCTGCTGTTGTTGAAATTTCCGCCGTAGTTTCTTTATCCTCATAAGAGGGCTTGCCGCAACCGCTCAGAAGGGATATGACCATAACGACAGCGGCGAGTAATGCAGCTGATTTTTTCATAACAAATCTCCTTTTTTATTTTTTATACTGGTATATGCCTTTATTTGAATTTTGCATCCGCATAAACCGGGCAGTGGTCGCTTCCGTTTATAACAGTATCATTTACAATTACATCGTGATAAATTACCTGCACGGCGTCGGCTGAAACAAATATATGGTCAATGATATTGCCATCTCTGCCGGGGAGCTGCCCTATCGTGTGTCCCGAATTTGTAATTGTGTCGGCTCCGGCAAGCGCTGTCAGCATCGAATCCTTCATAAGTTCGGATTGCATCATCGGTCCGAGAGATTCTGCCGAAATCGTAGAATTCCAGTCGCCTGTGCTGAATACGGGTATAGATGGATGCTTTGCGCGTATGCCATCAATCGTTTCGAGCACGGTTTTGCAGTTTGATATTCTGTATTGCACCCCCTCGACACTGTTCGAAAGCCCAGGGTCATATGTATTTGCCACAATTGTATTATGGGTGTTTGTAACGGCAAAAAGCTTGCCGTCTGATATCCGGCGGAACACAGCCCAGCTGACTCCCCACGGAATTACTTTTGTTCTGAAGCGCGTAAATCCGTATTCCACGAGGATATATTTATCCCTCAGATAAAGAATCTGCTGATATACCTGCCCTCCGTCGGATGCCGTAAACGGCACCGCCATGTATTCGCCCTCAAGATAAGGCATAAGAGCGTTAAGCTGCGTGTTGCGCGCCTCCTGCAGCCCGATTATATCCGGCAGATATGAAAGATATGTCTGCATAAGGCATTTCATGCGGTAGGGGGTGTCGAACGACTCGCTGTCGGTAAAAAGCACATTGCTTGTCATGACGCGCAGCTCGGCTCCGTCATGTCTTTTTGCAAGCCCGTCGTACGCGTTCCCGGTGCAGCAAAGCTGGTTTGCTTCTATTGCGGCAGATTTTGCGCTGTCAAGACGCTTTTCAAAGGAATCTACAAGCGCAAGTATCGCCGCCGGACCGCCTGCCGCCAGTTCAATGTTTCCGCCCGAACAGCTTACCGAGTAATCGTCAAGCGGCATATCGTCCGATATAGAGAGCTTTATATGGTTTTCGCCTGCAGCCGCCGATTTTTTTACTATGGCAGGAAGACGGCCGCTTTTCTCGGCAATCATGCCGCTTAATTTTTCCGCTGCGTAGCTTTCGACGGCGGTGGGACAATCGGAAATGACAATAGAAAATTTTTCAACCGGTATGCCGAGCATGCTCATACCCTCCAAGGAATAATTTTTATGCTGCAGATAGCTTCCGTACCAAAACAGCGCTTCTCCTTCTTTTTTAAGAGAAAGCTGAAAGTAGGACACGGCTTCTCCGAGCAGCACATCTGTGTTTGCGAAAATTACTATCTTGCTGCCGGATTTTGAAATCAGAAAATCGCTGTAAAGCACCGTGTCTCCGAGATTTTTTGACTCGCGCCGGTTTGTTTCTCCGATAAGTATTTCAAAGCCGTCGTTGTCCGGGCTTACGCCCGGCATTACCCAGTCGTCTTTTATTTTAATCGTTTTGCCGGTTTTCTGTTCGAGCGTTTTTTTAAGATTTACCGCAATATTCTGCACTGAAACTGAGGCTTTGCTTCCGTAAATTACCGTATATTCAGAGATATCAGCCGAGCGCGAATCTTCATCAAATGACGTCGTGATTTCAGATGCCGCGGAGGATTCCGTGTCTGATGCGGCGCTATCGCCGGCATTATCGGTCTTGCATGAAGCAAGAAAAAGGGTTAAGATAGCTGCTATTATGAAGGCGGCAGCGGATTCCCATTCAATGTTTTTGAACGGTTCTACAAAAATTCCACATGTGAAAATTTTTCTTTTTTTCATATTTTTTAATTATAAAGCCGCAGCGAAAAAATCAGAGTGTGTCTGGATGTGCTGTCTGCGGGCGAAAAGCACAGTCCTGATGTGTTTTTAACAAAAGCCATTAAAACCGATAAAAATTTCATATTTCTTATATCATCCAATTATTTCCTCTGATTTTGACGAAAGGGAAAAATTATACTGAAACATCGATTATTTTAGAATAAAAATCATTTTACTTATGAATCCTGCATAATAAAATCTATCATTTTGACATCGAAAATGCAACAGACAAACTCCACATTTGCTTGTATATTTCCTACATTAGTTTACGTCCGCGGCGATATGTTTTTAAGCCGCACGGACAATATTTTATTGTGTATATTGACAACCGTTGTTTTTGTTTTTATAATCAAATTAAAGAACAAAGGCAGGATGGAGCTGAAGGATAAATCATGCGTTTGGCGATATGTGTGCAATTTAAGCCGTGTAATGCCGTTGGAAAGCCAGTCATGACACATCGAAACCCGAACAGCATCCGCCTTTGCGGAAAGGGATGTCATAAGGATGAGAAGCATTGTATATAAAAGCACCCGCTATTCTCCTCGCGACGGACATATATACACACGTCTGAGGAAGGATTCCGACAATGCCCCCAATCCGGCAGCAGAACGGTTTGTCAACTACCTTACCTGCTTCAACACTGACGACAGCGGTGTCATTCCGATGAGCGTGGGACATGACTGCAGCCGTCCGCCGCGCGTGATTTTCCGCCAGTCGGACAACCGCCTCATAATTCATTTCATCAAGCGCGGAAGTATAAAGTATAATGACTCTGAAATATGCGCGGGACAGTATTTTTACACGCTTCCGCTTGAGAAGCATGTTATCCGTTTTTTCGACGAGAGTTTTGAAATGTTCTACATCACGCTTCACGGAAAAAAACTGAACGAATTTATTGCCGAAAACAATTTTGACAAAGCGCCTCATATAGGCGAGTGTGCTTTTCTCGATAAAATTGCCCCGCTGTTCAACAGCATAATATATGAAAAACACGAGGATACGGATCTGTATACCTATATATACAGCACGGTCTGGCAGATACTCTCGTATCTGATCCATCAGAACGATACCCTTGCTTCAACACGCCAGACCGAAGATAATGATTATGTAAGCAGAGCCGTAAAGATTATATCCGAAAAATTTTCGCATGATATTTCGGTTGCCTCGATAGCGTCAGAGCTGTGCATAAGCCCAGATTATCTCGGAAATCTTTTCAGAAAACAGCGCAACTGCTCTCCTCAGCAGATGATAACGCAATTCCGCATGGAGCTTGCAAACTCGCTTCTTACTTCTGAAAATCCATATAAACTCTCATACATTGCACAGATTTGCGGATATAACGACTATGCCTATTTCAGCAAAATGTTCCATAAATACAAAGGCGTCTCGCCAAGCAGCCTGCGCGCAAAATTCAATCCGAGGAAATAATAGCGGGTCCGTAAGACTTCATGGCCCGTGCTCACATGACAAATGGTTAACTGCATGATTTTTTTAATGCAACGCGCACGGCATTCTGTCAGCAATTTCGGCGGGGAAGCCTTCCGATAAGACTCCCCCGCCGTATCCGATTATTATTTGCCCCTTATTTCGGCTGCTGTCCCGGCTTTTTCCCGTTTACGCTCTCACCGCCGGGGCTGTCGCGGCGCAAGCCCTGTCTGGTATCCTTACCCGGGGTTGCGCCGGTTGACACCCATTGATTGTTGTCTGCTGTCTTTTTATCCTTTTTGGGTTCATTGGCGCTGTGGCTTGCGCTTCCGGCCTTATTATTGTCGGTCGCCGGGAGGAGCTTCAAATGCTTTTTTTCGTTATCCATATTTTTCTCCTTTTAATTTTTTCGGGACTTTCCGATCATATTATTCCCGCTTTTGGAGGTTATATGATATTTTTACGGAATATATTTCAAATTTTCTATAAATCAGGCATCTGCACAATAGCGGAATTTTCGAAAAATTTTTATAAAATTGCATAATAGCTCAGATGAAAATGCTTTTTTAACGAGATATATGTGTGAGGGCGCCTTGAATATGTTTTAACGTGAGGAGATTAAATGAGATAAAAGTATGAATCGAGTCACCTTTCGGACAGTGAGCTTTTTTGGCTTTACTGCCTGACAGAGCGGCAAAACCGTTTTTCTACAGTGTACAGTCAAGGGAAAGGTATGGTCATTAAATGGAAGACGAAGCGATAGTCAGGCTTTTCTTGGCAAGAAACGAAAATGCGTTGACCGAAACGCAGAAAAAGTACGGCGGGTATCTTTTACGGATTGCCGGTAATATTCTCGGAAACGCATCCGACGGAGAGGAATGTGTGAACGACACCTACCTTGCCGCGTGGAATTCGATTCCGCCGCAGATACCTCAAATACTGCGTACATATTTGGGTAAGCTGGTACGTCGTATCTCAATTGACCGTTACAGGAAACGCTCGGCGGAAAAACGAGGAGGAAGCGAGGTCGAGCTCTCTATTGACGAACTTGATGAATGCCTTCCGGCCGTCGGGAATGTCGGCGAGGAAATAGAGAACGAAAGGCTCGGCGCTGTTATCGGAGAGTTTCTTGAAAAACTGCCTTGTGATAAACGCCGGATGTTCATCTGCCGTTATTTTAATTCGTATTCCATGAAAGACATTGCCAAAACATTCGAAATAAGCGAAACCAAGGCGGCAAACGTGCTTTGGCGCGTGCGCGCAGAGCTTAAAAAATATCTTGAAAGCGAGGATTTGTTTTTATAATTATGAATAAAAATAAAATGTACGACGCCATCGGTCAGATTCCGGACAAAATGATTGAGGACAGCGATAAATTCTGGGAAAACAAAAAAAAGTATAGAAGAAATATGATGATCCGGTTCGGTTCGCTTGCAGCCTGCTTCTGCATAATTACTCTGGCTGCGGTGGGAGTCCTGTTCGGGCGTAATACGGACAATACACCTAAGTACGATATTGTCAGCACCGAAAATTTCCAGAAGCTTTTCTTCGGGCTTGCCCAGAGTGTTTCCGAGCCCGCTGACGGCGGAGTTTCCGGCATTTGGGCAAACCCTATCCGTCCGGGACATTTCAGAACCTCGATAACTCTTTCGGGCGAGCTTGAGACAGCGGAGGACGGCAAATATTTTGCACTTATAGTTGACTATGTAGTTTCCGACGAAGTCAAGGACGAGGCGGCCGCGCTAAATGAGGCATATGAATTTTTCAAAAATCAGGGTTTTGAGGTCGGCATAATCGACGGTAGGCTGTATATAGCCGCAACAAAGGCGCAGATCGTTAAAATCCGCGATACTGTGATGGAGAATGCTGATGTCGGAGCAGAATTCAGGCTTGCTAATCCTACTGACGAGCAGAAAGAGCTTGAAAGTAAAATCAGATACTAAAAATAAAGACAGCGGCAGAAAACCAGCCTTGTCCGGTTCCTGCCGCTGTTTTATGGCATTTAGTTTCGTCTTTTTGGCCGCTGCATTCAAATAGTTTAAGAGTGTAATTTGTAATTGTCATACATAAATAATACGGGAAATTTCATATGAAATTTCCCGTATATTTTAACCTCTTGTCTTGCCGCCGGCGACATTGATTGTAACGCCGTGTATGTAGCTGGAGCGGTCGCTTGCGAGGAACGCGACAGTATTGGCAACCTCGCTTAGCTTGCCTGCGCGGGAGAGCGGGATTGTGCTGGTCTTTGCGTAGCCTGCGCGGAGCTGTTCGACCGTGATTCCGCGGGTGTATGCAAGGGCGGTTTCGTATGCAAGCGTGCGGAGGCCGGTAGCCTCGAGAATTCCGGGAGCAATTCCGACCACACGGATGCCCTTTTTGCCGAGCTCCTTGGCCCATGAGCGGGTCAGCGAGTTAACGGCGTTTTTCGATGCCGCATAGACGCTTTGGCCTTCCGAGCCTTCAAGTCCGGATTCGGACGACATATTGATTATAACACCGCTGCCCTGTTTGACCATTACACGTGCAGCTGCCTGGGAGCAGAAGAAAAGTCCCTTGAGGTTGACGTTCATAACCTTGTCCCAGACTGTTTCGTCAAGCTCGTACTGGCCGGCTTCGTCAACCAACAGGCGGGGGATATTGATGCCGGCGTTGTTGACTATGACATCTATTCTGCCGAATGTTTCAAGAACCTTTGCAATCATATCGTCCACGCTCTTCTTGTTTGTGACATCGGTGCGGACATAGAGGATTTTACCTTTTGAGACATCAAATTTCGGAGCTTCGGGAGCGATGTCGCAGACAGTTACATATGCTCCGTCGTTGAGCAGCTCTTCCGCAGTCGCGTAACCGATGCCGGATGCTCCGCCGGTAACTATAATTGATTTTCCTTCAATATTAAGCCATGATTTTTCCATACACTTTCTCCTATATCTGTTATTCTTCCTTATTATTATCTTTCCTATTTCTGCAAATAATTATAACAGCATGACGGAGCAATGTCAACATATCCTTATCACATAAATATACACATATGTGAGGATAAGGCCCCGCGCAAAGTTTTGCGCGGGGCCTTTTTATGGGGATGGAATTGGCTGGTTTTAGATGGATAGCTGTCTAAATCCGGGAGGCGCCATGAGGACAAGATAAGATAAATAGAAATCTGCGTCAAAATAATATGATGATCTGACCGGCTATCTTATTCAGAACATCTCGGAGCCTTGCAGGCAAAGCAGGATACAAAACCAATCACTTCTGTAATCAGCAGCGTGAAGAACATGGCCGAGATTGCAGCAAACGCCGCATAGATTTTAAATGAGGTAAGCATGGCTGAGGATAGCGAAACAACCGTTGATATTATGGTCCCGAATATGCCGGCCAGCAGGCATGGCGTGTACCTGCACAGGCATCTTGCAAGAGCGATGGTCGGATTTACTTCGGATAAATAAGCTCCGGCAAACAGCAGAATCAATGCAAGAACAGCAAACCCGAAGGCAATCCACAGTCCTACCGTTATGCCGGGAATATATTCAAACGCAAACAAAACGCCTACAAAGGCCCCGACTATCACGCCGAGTATAAGCCCGAGGCAGCAGACATTGACACAGGGCTTTCTGTTATCACAACCCATATGATATTATCACCCTTCCTTTCTTAAATATTGAGGTATTTGCTAATACTATAATATGTCGTATGTGAAAAAGTGTGATATAAAATGACAGGGTGTGATGCAAACGTATGCAAGTCTGAAAGCAAATAATAATATCAGCAAATTTTTTAAGAGTGCTGCTTGCGCCTTTTGCTTTCCTGTGGCATTTATTGAGAAAAGTAAAAGCGTCTCCTTAATGGAAGACGCTTTTATTTTTATATTTCAGTTTCAAATCCGTCATATACGACGGTGAGCTCATATGATGGATTGGCGGTCTTCAGCCCTTCGATTCCGGCTATATTATTGCGGACATAGTGATTGATGAAAATGCGTTTTGCAAGGCACTTGTTAAACACCGGAACGGCCTTCGATATCGGGAAGTGAGCGGCTTCACATACAATTGCGGTGCATTCCTTCTCGAAGCAGACGGCCGGAAAGTCTTTATCTGGACCTGCAAGGTCGCCGGTAAATACCACACGTTTTTCTTCTGTTTCGAGAACGAACGCATACGACAGCTGCGTATGCTGCGTTTTTACAGCACTGACACGGAGGGTTCCGTCGTTATATATTATGCCTTCCTCAAACACCTTGTAGCTTAAAAGACGCGGTTCACGCCCGTGCACGACGGTATTCCACAGACGCAGCGCGTCGACTCCGCGCTGGTCCGGCAGATATATTTCCGGAACGGCGGTTTTGAAATACCATGATATCAGGTCCGTAAATGCCGGAAGACCATTCGTATGGTCGCCGTGCATATGAGTTACGAATATGGCGGTGATATCTACGGGGTTCAGCCCCTTGCGTATCAGCATATCCATAACAGGACCGCCGGCATCGATAAGATAGTTACTGCTGCCGACGCTTATTAGAGTGGAAGAGCAGTATCTGTCAGCTTCGGGCACTCCGTGGCTTGTCCCAAGAAATGTTATTTTCATGCTTCTGATTCCTTTGCATTTTATATTTGTTTATGCCGGAACATGGTCTGAAAGAAAGCCTTTCAGACGCTGATTCAACAGATTATTGCCATACTTCTTATAAAATCAAAATGATATACCCGGTTTCATGTTTGTTTCATGACGGGTATAGTCCTCATATATTTCAGAAAGCTATAACTGATTGCCAAATTGCCGTCAAAAAATATGCGAAACATATCCTCGCTGTGCGGAAAATCGCCCTATTTTCAATTATATCACATTATTTTTTTATATTCAATCGTAGAAATCGACAAAAAACAAATCACAGCAGCTCTCGCCGCTGTGATTTATTTCGCCTATGGTAAGTTCATCCGGCGCGGTTCAGCCGAAAAATCCACAAACAAGAGCGGACTGTACAATACTTATCATACAGTATTTATCGCTCAGCGTCGAAATCAAGCGCTAAATTGGCATATCGCTGTTTTTGCCGCATAATCATAAACTCCAAAAAGCCTGTGATTATTTTGCATCTGCTGATTATTTGTGGTATTTTGTTCCTTTCAATATGTTGAAACTGCGGTATATGGCCTCGCAGAGTATCACACGCATGAGCTGATGAGGGAAGGTGAGCTTTGAAAACGAAAGCTTCAGCGAAGCGAGGTTTTTTATTTCTTCTGATAGGCCGTTTGAGCCGCCGATGATAAAGCAGAGAGTTCCGGAGAGCGAGGAGATTTCGTTGATTTTTGCGGCAAGCTCCTCGGAAGAGAACTGCTTTCCCTCTATGCAGAGAGCGGCGACATAAGACCTTGGCGGTATTGCCGCAAGTATTCTTTTTCCTTCGTCTTCCATAGCAGAGGATATTTGCCGGGCCGAAGGGTCATCAGGCAGTCGGGATTCCTTTATTTCGATAATCTCGAGAGCGCAGAATGATGAAAGCCGCCTGATATATTCGGCAACCGCGTCACGTAAATACTGTTCCTTAAGGCCGCCGACCGATATTATTTTTATATTCAGCATTATTAAGCTCTCCATCGTTGTTTTTGAAGAGGCCATTGAACTTTTTGCAGAAAAGAAGCTTTACGACGGCTTTCGCTAAATAAGCATGACCGGCTCATCCGGATCGGCGATAACTATTTCTACGTTCTCATATGGTACCGCGGCGCGTACGGCGGCTCTGGCCACCTCGGGGCTGTTGTTCTCGCGGCTGAGATGGGCAAGCAGGATGCGGCGGGTGCCGTTCTCCGCAAGATAAGCCGAAAGGGAAGCGCAGTCATCGTTTGAGAGATGGCCGTAACGCGAGAGTATCCGGGATTTGAGCTGCGGCGGATAAGGACCAAAGCGGAGCATTTCTATGTCATGGTTGCATTCAAGCACAACGGCTTCGCAGCCCGTGAGACTGCTTTTAATACAGCTTGTGATACAACCTGTGTCGGTGGCATATCCGAGCGCGTGATGCAGTCCGTCGGCACCGTCGAATTCAAGCCTGTAGCCGACGCAGCAGGCGCTGTCGTGCGATGTCGGGAACGATGTGACCGTAAGCCCGCCGAGCCGCATATTGAAAATCGGCGGATGAGTTGTAAGGATTCCCTCCAGAAAGGCGCAGGAGAACTGCGGGATGCAAACGGCGGAAGGCGCGGTCATATGCACGGGTATGCGGTATTTTTTTGACAGCACCTCAAGCGCGCCGGTATGATCCGTGTGTTCGTGAGTGATGAAGATAGCGTCAATATTTTTTATGTCATAGCCGGCGGCGTTGAGGGCGCGGCAGAGTGACCGCGCGCTTTTGCCGGCGTCAATTAGTATGTTGACCCCGCCGGCTGATATGAGAGTGGAATTGCCTCCCGAGCCGGAATAGAGCGACAATATGTGATAGTCAGCCATTTTTGAGGCAAGCCTTTCTGATGTTTCAAAACTGCGCACCGCTGGCTGCGGGGATTAGAATTAAATGATGCCCTGTAACCTGTAATCAGGATATCAAGGATGTGAAAAAGTCGGAAAAATATAAGCTTATCAGTTCATATACGAATGTAAACAGGAAGGGAAGTATTATTGTCAGCGCCCATTTTGACTTTTTGAGCCTTTTCTCGCCGTCCGCAATGAATTCGGCCTTTTCCTCCGGCGACATAGTGTCGGGAAGCATTTCAACCGTGATGCCGCGCCGTGAAAATCCGCGGTTATAGACTACATAGCCTATTGAAAAAACGGTGGCGAGAGCCATGTATGCAATCAGAACATATTCAAAAAAATAGTACTGCATGGAAAAAAGGTAGAAACCGAGGATCGCCGCGGTATTGACAAAAAGAATCAAAAGCAGCTTCCAGTTGAATTTTTTCGCCGTTTCAAATGCGTTCTGAATGGGAGAAAAGTCTTTCTGCTCTTGTTTTTTTTCATTTTTGCCTGATTTTTTTTTCATTTGTTTATACCTCACGGTAAATTTCGGGTTTCCAAGCCGCTCCAAAGGCGCCGGCTTTATGTATTGCTGTATTTAACAGATCTTAAGCGCGCCGTACTTACGGATATGCAGTTCGGCGGTGGCTCCGCGGCCGAATACGGAATCCATCAGGCTGCGGAAGCCGGCGACGTCCGAAAAGCGGACATATGCCTGAATAGTTCCTGCAAAACCTCCGCCATGTACGCGCCATGCGGCGCATTTCCCAGCCAGATATTTTTCAGCAAGGCAGAGAGCGAGGGAAAGCCCCTGTTCGCGAATGTTTTTTGAGGTGTAGACGTTCTGGAGATAGCAGAACGAGGAACGGCCGGAGGCTATGACGCCTTCAAAGTATTTTTCAATATCATTCGACACAAGAGCCGTTTTCTGCTCTCCGACGCGCCGGTTTTCACCGAAAAAGTGAAGCGCGCGAAGCACGGCGCGGTCGCCGCATTTTACGCGCAGAGCGGGGATTGAGGCAGTAAACTCATCTTCATTGACATCGCGCAGGCAGGAGCGGCCAAAGTGGGCGGCGACGCTCTTCATCTCGGCGGGTACTGAAGCGTAATCGTCGGTAAGGTCCGCATGGCTGCCGCCGGTGTTGACTATGCAGAGAGAATATCCGCGCTCAGTCAGGTCAAAATCAAGTTTATCGATTATCGGATTCTTGGGGTCGGCAAAATCAATAGCGACTATGCCGCCGGCCGCGCAGGCCACCTGATCCATAAGGCCGCAGGGCTTTCCGAAAAATTCGTTTTCGGCGTACTGCGCAATTTTTGCGATTTCTATATTGTCTATTTTTCCGTTATTGTAAAGATGGTTAAGGATATTGCCCATCATGACCTCGAACGCAGCCGAGGAAGAAAGTCCCGAACCCTTGAGAACGTTCGAAGTGGTGTATGCGTCGAACCCGCCGATATCGTAGCCTTCTTTTTTGAACCCGGCACACATGCCGGCAATAAGTGAATCCGAGTATCCCGCCAATGCCGCAACAGGCTTAGTAAATGTTTTGATGTCAACACAGTTCGGAGAAAAACCTGCGCTCTTGACTTTTACAATGCCGTCCGGGCGGGGGGATGCCAGCGCGATAATATCAAGGTCGATCGACGACGCGATGACACAGCCGTGATTATGGTCGGTGTGGTTGCCCGAGAGCTCACTGCGCCCCGGAACAGAGAAAAGGGAAACTTCGCGTCCGGAACCGTACATACCTAAAAAATTGGATGCGGCGTCGAGATAGCGCGAACGCACGTCAAGGATATCAGCACCGGGGTAGAGCGACTCAAGTTTATCGTCAAGCCCTCCGGCTTCAATTGTGTCGATAAGATTGTTTATGTTCATAATGCCTCCAGGTTAAATAATGCATATTTAATTCCTATAGTAAAACAGATTAGCAGGCAAGCCAGCCTGAATTTCATTTTTTATATCGTGAAAGCGTCTCCCCATTTTGCTTTTGCGGCTTGTCTGTAGCTGTCGTCACCTTTTCTGATTATTGTCCTTTCGAGCCCGTTAGATGTGCAAAGCTCTACGGTTACTTTACCCTTTTCAACATACGGATGCCTGAGCACCCGGGCAGGCGCGGGCTTGGCCGGAGTGCGCGACACCGCAAGATAAATAAACTTTTCATCCTCATATGGAGCTTCACCGCCTTTTATTTCGCGGTGCAGCCGGCTGCGGGGAATGCGGCAGGAAAAGTGACAACCGTACGGATCGCTTATTTCAAGAGGGCAGACATGACCGTGAGGACAGGGAGCCGCAATATTTGCACCTTTGCCGAGAAGCAGGTTGCGGGCCTGCATAACGACCGAGTACCCGGCCGGGGTTCCCGGCTCAACAATGAGGAGCAGCATTTCCGTCGATTCCCACAGCTTGATAAAGCTTTCCGCTCTTTCTTTTTCGGTCAACTCGTTGTGAACATAGGATGCTATTACAAGGTCGGCTTTCCCGGGCAGGCGGTCTTTTCGGATATCGCCGCAAATCCACCTTGCGCGGGGAAACTGTCCCGATGCATCCGACATAAGGTTTGCGCCGAGCCGGCACATGTTTTCTTCTCTTTCAAAACAGGTGATATCGTTCAGCTCGAGAAGCGAGCACGCTGCCCATGATGCGGCGCCGGTTCCGGCGCCGACGTCAAGCAGAGTTTTTGGTACTGATAAAATTGTGTCGAGCGAATACTTAAGGGCGCTGAGAACGGCTCCGTATGTAGCCGGCATTCTGGCTACGCTGTATGCAAGCACCTCGCCCGGCGTTGAAACAATAGTTTCTCCGGTACCGACGGCTTCGCGGTATCTGCGGCTTATTTTTTCCGCGTCGCGAGAAAGCTGACTGCGGCTTATGCCCTCGGTATGCCTTTCAATGGCTTCTGCGAGACCATACGGAATGTTCATTCTGCTATCCTCTGCTACATATTATGGCGTTGAAATTTATTTTTGCCCAACATGAGGATTATAGCATAAAAAAACGTCTGTAGCAAGACGGTTTTAAGATAAATACTTGAAATCTGACATTCTGTATGATAAAATAAGACTGTCAATTTACCGTAACGCCGGCGCATGGCGGCGGTACTGAGGTTCGGGGGGTAACTTTGAAATACTGCAAGAGATTCACTGAGGGATTCGGTTACTTTTCATGTTTTCTTATAATGATATTCCTGATTTATTCATATTTTTCGTTCGGGAAGCCGTTCACTGATGAAGAATCTGGAGAAATTCAGACTGTTTGGACAAATATCAAAGGCTTCCGCGAATACTTTATAATGTTTTGGATCTTTTTGGCGGCGTCGGCCGTTTCCTCGGCGACAGATCGGGTGCCTTTTGTCGGCATAATCGTATCGGCGGTTCCGGTATATTACGTTTTTAGACTTTATTGTGATAAACTGCTGGTGTTCCTGCCGATGATAATAATGATGCTCTCCATATTTTTATTTGCCGGCGAAATAGTTGCGACAGTTCAGTGGGCAAGGGCGATTAAAAAAGGTGACAGCTAACTGTGTGGGAATAGTAGGTGTTTTATAACAGAAATTTAATAATATATAACGGCGGACCGCTGCAAAGCGGTCCGCCGTTATATTTGGGGTTTCGCTGTAATAATATATTACAGCATTGTCTTCAGTTTCTCAAGACACTCAGTGCAAATACGCTTTCCGGTGAAGTACACTATATGATCAGCGTTGCCGCAGAAAATGCACGCGGGCAGGTATTTCTGCAGAATGATCCGATCTCCGTCGGTGAATATTTCTACTGAATCCTTGGGGCTGATATCAAAAGCAGTACGAATCTCTTTGGGCAGAACAATTCTTCCAAGTTCATCGACTGGGCGAACCATACCTGTGGATTTCATAACTTTTCCCCCCTCCCTTTCTGATAAATTCAAGAACATAATGCTCCCTTTCGGGTTATGTTCTTCGTAATTGTTTACGCTTATATTATACACTGGAAAATGCACATTGTCAATACCATTATATGGGATATTTTGTTGTTTTGTGATTTTATTTTTTAAGGAATGTCACAAAATGAAAAATAATGTCAAATAATATTCATTATCGTAAATTGTATTGTATAAGGAGAAATCTTCGGAATATGTTAGGAAGGGTTTTTGGTGTCATTTGTGTAATATCTTTCGTTTTTGCTGCTGTAACGGGAAATATGTCAGCACTCGGGAATGCGGTGCTTGACGGCGCCGCCGGAGCCGTCGAGCTTACTATTTCGCTCGCCGGAATTATGTGTCTCTGGTGCGGAATAATGCAGGTGCTTGCCGACGCCGGGCTGATTAAGCGGTTCTCTGCGCTTTTATCACCAGTTTTAAGCTATTTTTTTCCGACTGCATACCGAACCGGCAACGGAGCCGAGGAGATAGCCGCAAACATAGGCGCAAACCTGCTCGGCGTCGGCAATGCAGCGACTCCTTTCGCCATTCGCGCTATGCAGAAAATGCAGGAAGATAATCCGAATCCTGCACGCGCGACTGAAGATATGATTACCCTTGCGGTGCTGAATACCGCGTCGGTTTCCGTTATTCCGTCGACTGTAATTGCTTTGCGCCGCGCAGCGGGATCAATGCAGCCATATTCCGTGGTTGTTCCTGTCTGGATAACGTCGGTATGCTGCTCACTGTTCGCGCTGCTGCTTGCGCGCGCCGCGGCAACGTTGGGAAAAGCGGAAAGCCGTGTGCGCAATAAAAGTAAAAATCGCAAGTCCGGAATATGCAGAGCCGGCTTTGAAGGTTCGGGATCTGCGCGGAGGCAGGAGCGTCGCTGATGGATTTTTTATCGTCATTGGCAATCCCGGCAATAATTCTGTCGGCTGGACTTGTTATGCTCCTTGGAGGAGGCAGGTATTTCGAGAGCTTTACAGCCGGTGCCAAAACCGGACTTAAAACCGCTGCAGGACTTCTTCCCGCTCTCGCTGCGCTTGTTACTGCTGTCAGCATGCTCAACGCCTCAGGGGCAGTTGATTTTATTTGTTCGCTTGTTTCCCCTGCCGCCGCGTCGCTCGGAATTCCCGAGGGCCTTCTTCCGCTGCTTCTTACGCGTCCGGTGTCGGGCAGCGCTTCGACAGCGGTTTATTCGACGCTGCTTCAAAAATACGGACCGGACAGCTTCGAGGCTCTCTGCGCGTCGGTCATCATGGGAAGTTCGGACACGCTTATTTATGTCATCACAGTGTATTTTTCGGGGGCGGGAGTAAAAAAAACGAGATACGCGTTTCCGTGTGCCGTCGCAGTCATGCTGCTCTGCATTTTTTTGTCGTGCTTTGTCTGCCGTTTGTTTTTTTGAATATTATAAAATATTGTTTATCAGTTTCTTTGCCGGCAAATAATATGAGCATACATAGATTTTTTATTTAAGTAAGGTTTGAAAGGCAAAACTTTCGAACTGCGGGTTTTGCGCCTTTGACGCTGATAAAGCAGAATAAGCTGCGACATATGAGCGGGCGACATCAAGCCGGCGCAATCTTCACGCAAAAAAAGAGTCGGAAAGAAAGGGATGCAAACAATGGCTATCAAAGGCTGCTCAAGGCAGATGATAGTTCTCAACGGAACTGGCAGCAGCATGTTTGAAACGGCATACTTCATCATAAAAAATGATGCCGACGTGCATCGTTGTTCGCACGGGGACATGATGCGGGAGGCCAACAGGATAATTGAAGAAAACACTTTTCCGGTGTGCTCGGAAGCGCGCCGCTTTTCGAAAGTCCGCTACAGGTGGCTTTTTTTCGCGGCAGGCGTACTGCTCGGAGCTACGCTTATCGGGATTATCTGGCTGCTTTATGCTTTCAGCCGCTCTTTAGGGGCGTAAAACTTACAGTTGACAAAGTATGGCATGTGGTGTATAATTAAATAAATTATGTGACCGTTGTGATTCTTTAGCCTCGCAAGTCCCGGCGGATGGCCGTTGCCGCAGGGAGGGGAGGCTTATATTCGCATGCAATTATTTATTCTTGTATTTTTGGGACATGCCATAAAGGCTCTTTTTGAAGTGACATATATACTTTATAAGATAATAATTGAATAAAAAGCAGATGCTGCATAATTTTACGAATCCGGCAGGAATATGCCGGAAATGACCGATATCTATGAAAGGATAAATATTTAATAATGGATAATAGCAAAGAAAAAGAAAATAACAAGCCGTCCGGAAGGACAAAAAGATCGAGGCGGTCGGCAAGAAACAATCAAAATGCAAACAGCGGCAACGCAAACCTTACCTTGAACAATTCCGAGAACAGTACGGCGGAGCAGAACGCAAGCCGGAATTCGGGAGCGAAAAACAAAGCAAACATATCTGTGAATAATAATCAGAACGAGAAGAGCGGCCGCAGGGACGGCAATAAGCTGCGCATAATACCGCTCGGCGGCTTGAATGAAATTGGTAAGAATATGACCGCAATTGAGTACGGCAACGATATAATCGTCATCGACTGCGGCCTCGGGTTTCCGGACGAGGATATGCTGGGCATAGACCTTGTTATTCCGGACATCACATATCTTGAAAATAATCGTGAAAAGATACGCGGGATACTGCTTACTCACGGGCATGAGGACCATATAGGCGCGTTGCCTTATGTTCTGCGTTCGATCAACCCGCCGGTATACGGAACAAAACTCACGCTCGGCATTGTGAAGAATAAGCTTGAGGAGTTTACGCTGCCGTGGGATCCGAATCTTAACACAGTCAGCGCGGGAGATACTGTAAAGCTCGGCTGCTTCTCGGTGGAATTCATACGCGTTAACCACTCGATAGCCGACGCGTGCGCGCTTGCTATTACAACTCCGCGCGGAGTTATCGTACATTCGGGCGATTTCAAAATCGATACGACGCCGTACGAGGGGGATATGATCAATATCACCCGTCTCGGCGAGCTGGGAAATAAAGGCGTTCTGCTCCTTATGTGCGAATCGACAAACGCTGAGCGTCCGGGATACACGCCGTCGGAGCGAAAGGTCGGCAAATCTCTTGAGTACATTTTTACTGTCAACAAAGACAAAAGGATTGTTGTCGCAACCTTTTCGTCAAATGTTCACCGCGTTCAGCAGATAATCGACATAAGCGCGCGCTACGGCAGAAAAGTGGCGATTACCGGACGGAGCATGCTCAACATTGTCAGCGCGGCTGTTGAGCTTGGGTATATGAAAATTCCGGCGGGAGTGCTGATCGATATCAATGATATAAGGCGCTACACTCCTGATCAGCTTACTTTGATAACCACAGGCAGCCAGGGCGAGCCGATGTCGGCTCTTTACCGTATGGCTTATTCCGACCACAATCAGGTGACGCTCGGTCAGAACGACCTTGTTGTGCTTTCAGCAAGCGCTATTCCGGGAAATGAAAAGCTTGTTGGACGCGTAATCAACGAGCTATGCAAAAACGGAGTCAAGGTGCTGTATGACAGCTCGATGGAAGTGCATGTTTCCGGACATGCATGCCAGGAGGAGCTGAAACTATTCCAGGCTCTGGTAAAGCCGAAGTACTTCATGCCGGTACACGGGGAATACAGGCACCTGTATGCCAACCGTGAGATAGCGCTCTCACTCGGAATGGACAGCGCGGATATATTTATCAGCGAAATCGGCAAAGTGCTCGAGATTGACAGAAAAGGCGCAAAATTCGCCGAAACGGTTCAGGCGGGGAAGATACTTGTTGACGGCGACAGCGTGGGCGATATAGGAAACATAGTCATGCGCGACAGGCGGCATCTTGCCGAGGACGGACTTGTTGTGGTGGTGGCTTCGGTTGACCTTAACGATAAGTCGCTGCTCTCGGGCCCGGATATTGTGTCCCGCGGGTTCGTATATGTGCGCGAATCTGACGAGATGATGGAGCAGGCGCGCGAGGTTGCGGTCAACACACTGCTCGCGGGTATCAGCGGCAAGGGAAAGCTCGACCGGGTTGCTCTCAAGGGAAAGGTGAGGGACGAGGTTTCTAAATTCCTGTACGCCAAAACAAAACGCAAACCAATGGTGCTTCCGATTATAATGTATGTTTGACGGTAGAATTACCACTGACTGCTGTTTGTGTAAAAAAGTTTTGACATAGTTCATAATCTGTTCATATAACCATCAAGGAAACAAGATATAATAATACTGTTTTACCAGCGGATGCATGTGTGCATCATGCTATACTAACTGAATTAGAAGGAAGTCAATTTTATGGGAAAAGGCAACAGACAAAAGCTCATTAAAGCACAGGCAAAGTCCGATTCAAATGTCTTTACAAAATCCAAAAAAGTAAAAAAAGAAAATCCCGCCTGGGTTTCCACCCTTGTGGTTATACTTGTCGTAGCACTGCTGGTTTCCTGCATTGTACTCACTATCATATCAGAGGGCGGATATATGCTCCGCTGGACAAAAGTGGTTTACAGCGACAACTATACAATCACCGGCACGATGATGTCATACTATTTCTATTCGAGCTATAACAGCTTCCTTAACCAATACGGAAGTTATGCCTCGTATTTCGGGCTTGACACTTCGGCTTCGCTCAAGGGACAGAAATACGGTGAGACCACATGGTTTGACTATTTCATGGATAACGCGATAAATCAGGCGGAAAAGCTTTGTGTGTACTGTGAGGAGGCAAAAGTCCGCGGTATTAAGCTAGACGATGAGGATTACAAGGATATAGATAAGGCTATCGACAATCTCAAGAGCGCAGCGAATAAAAACAATTATTCTGTTAACGGATATGTTGCCGCGCTCTATGGAACGGGCGTTAATATAAGCGATGTCCGCAAGGCACTTGAGATATCTCAGCTCGCTTCAAAGTGCTCTGAGATTGTTCAGGATGAGCTTGAAAACGCAATAACGGCTGACAGAGTAAACACCTATTATGATGAAAACAAAACGGATTTCTGGACGGCCGAGCTTATGAGCTATGCCTTCAAGGTGTCTTCAACCGGCAGCGATGCGTCATACGATTACGAAGCCGAGAAGGCAAAGATCGATGCGCTCGGAGCCGAGCTTCTGGCATGCAATGATAAGGACAGCTTTAAAAATTATGTAGCAAAGTATGTCGCGGAGACGAATTTTGACACGCTTTACAATAAAGAAGCAGAGAAATATGAAGCAAGCGTTCTGCCTGATGCGGCATCTCTTGCAACATATAAAGCAAATGTAATCGCGGCGGCTGTTTCAAACGCTATCGAGGGCAAGACGGTTGAAACGACAACAAGCACCGAGACTGTTGACAAAATAATGAATTCGATCGAATCCAGCCTTACGACAAAAATCGAAACCGCTCTTGACGCGCTTACGAACAGCAGCTATTCATACAGCGATCCGACCGCGGAAGACGCTTCCGACGAGGTAAAGTGGGTCTGTGACAGCGCAAGAGTCGCCGGAGACAAGACAATAATAAGCAAGACCGGAGATAGTGACTATACAGTCACTGTTTATCTGATGCTTAACCCCATGCACCGCGACGAAACCCTTTCGAGAAACGTAGGCCATATTCTCTTTACAACCTCCACATACGGCACTGAAGAAGCGGCAGAAAAAAAGGCAAATGAAATTCTTGCCGAATACAAGAGCGGAGCGATGACGAAGGAAGCATTTGCCGCTCTTGCGGAAAAGTATAACGAGGATTCCGAAACTTTCTACGACGACGTTATCAAGGGAACGATGGTCACGGCGTTCGAGGACTGGCTCTTTGACAGCTCGCGTGTTTCGGGAGACGTCGATGTAATTAAGACTGATTATGGTTTCCATTTCATGTATTACGTCGGCGAGAGCTCGCCTACATGGTATGTCAAGGTCAAAAACACAATACTCAGCAATGACAGCGAAAAGTGGTACAATGATAAGGTAGCTGCCTTCGGAGTAAAATCCGATAAGGAAGCGTCCTACAAGGTCAACGCATAAATTCAATTAATTGAACACAAAGTGGCATGGACGTTGTTTCGTGCCACTTTGTATAAAATGCAAGCTGAAACTGAACTCACACGGAAAGGCACGGATGAACGGGTGATGATGAAATCGTTTTTCAGAATAATATGTATAATGCTTGCGGTTTGTGGTTTGCTTAGCCTCACTTCCTGCAAAAATTCAGGCGGAAAAACAAGTGGCGGCGAAACAAACGGGAATAAAACCGGAACATATCAGGCGACTGAGGGGCTTTTTGTATATTACGTTTACAGCGCGGCTGCCGATTTTTCAGAAGAAGAAATCGCGGCGCATAATTTTGACGCAAGCAAGTCGCTGAAGGATCAGATGTACGATAGCGAGAACACATGGTATGATATATTGATGATCAACGCCCGCGAATCGCTGAACTATCTTCTGACATACTGCAACGCTGCAGCCGAAGAAGGCGTTTCTCTTGATGATTCCGACAACGCAGCGATTGAGCAACTGCTGCTTGACAGGAGAATCAACGCGGCGGCAAACGGATATACGCTTGACGATTATCTTGCAATGACATACAACAACAGCTATATCACCGAGGCTGTGCTGAAATATGCTTACCAGCTGCAGTACCTTTCGTCGAAATATTCCAAAATACTCGAGGACAGGTTTACCGCCTCGCTCACCGAAGCTATGATTAACGAACAGCTGGCGGCGGGCGGGAACACCGACACAACGCTGACAAGAGATATTGGCATAATGGTTTTTACAACAGAGAAATACGGTTCGTCAAAAGGCGCGGTTACGCAGGCGGAAAACATCCTCAATTCCCTTAAAGAAAACGGTCCGCTGACAGCCGGAGCGTTTGAGAGTTCTGCTAAAGCCAACTCTGAAAGCAACGAGATTTTTTTCTATAACGTTGCCGACGGCGATATGTCATCCGATATAGACGAATGGCTTTACGGCGGTGCAGCGAAAAACATCGGAGATGCGGGAGTGGTTTCAACCGATTACGGAGCCTGCATCGTTTACTATGAGTCTGACGGGGATCCGTTAAATGTTGCCGCTGCTAAAGTGGAGCTGGTCAAAAAAATGTTCGACGAGTGGTATAGCAGCAACAAAAATGTTTATGCAAACGGAATAACAGACGATATGATAAAAGGGCTGAAGCTCGATTTTTAATTAAAATCAGATGACGGGAAATGGCTCCGGCACGAAAAACGGCTTTTGCCGCAGATATATTTACCATTTATAGCGATTGCACAAAGCGTCGGATAAACATATACTGGTAGCAGGCAGGCAGCCGCAAGCTATGCCGGAAGATGGGGGATAATTTATGGTTCTTGATTCAAAACAGACGACGGTTGCGTACCGCTGCCCTTATTGCGGCGCGGGAATTATGAGCGCCGTCGGTCTGTTTTCTCTGTCGGCTGACATGGTTAAGCTGAAATGCGACTGCGGACACAGCGAGATGACGGTGGTTTACTCGAAGGACGGCAAAGTCAGGCTGAGCGTTCCATGTATTTTCTGCCCGAAGCCTCATTCGTTCACTGTCAACTCGTCGCTTTTTTTCGGCAAGGATTTGTTCGTTCTGGCCTGCCCATATTCAGATGTGAATATCTGTTTTATGGGCGATATGAACCATGTCAAGGCGGAACTTGCACGGACCGAGCTTGAACTCCTTGACATTCTTGAGGAAAACGGTATAAGCAGCTTTTCCGCATTGCATGAAGACGAAGAAAAAATACTTTCAGACCCGCAGATTTTCGAAATCATTATGTTTGTGATTCATGACCTTGAAGCGGAAAATAAAATATTTTGCAAATGCCCTCCTGGAGAGGGGGAGTACGATGCGGAAGTTCTCGATGAGGCTATCCGCGTGAGGTGCAAAAAATGCGGCGCATCCCGAGATGTCCCCACAGACTCGCTGCTCGGCGCGCATGCTTTTCTGAATTGCGACAGTTTGCATCTTGAATAAAGGCTCGAAAATCGGATTTTTTGTAGAATTATTATAGATAGTCTTTTACAGTTTTCAAACACCATTGAAACGTTTTATGGCTTTTTGATGTCCGCCTGCCGGATTGCACATCCGCGCAGGCGGATGTTTTATTGCCGGAAATCAAATTTAGCAGTTTATAATTTAATGACCAATTTCATTGCGGTTATAAGATAAATTCCCTTAAATATCCCCTTGCGCATATCACATTCTTTATAATCCCGCATAATATGATACCGAGGAGCAAGATCCAGCAATCCTCACGGTAAGATCGGGCGGCGTTCGCACGCGCGTCCGGAAGGGAGGTCATGTAGATGAATAACTGTTTATGCAATCTTTTCGATGATGAGTGCGTATGGATAATCATCATTGCGCTCCTGATTCTTTGCTGCTGCTGCAACGGCAGATAACAATAAGGATACACACGGAGCAAATGAAAAGAGGGGGTCGGGTACCGGCCCCCTTGCCGCTGTCGGCTCGGAAGAAAAATAAAAATAACTATTGTTAAAAACCAGGATATGTTATATAATGTTATAACAATCCTTGTGTTAAAAATCAATAATAATAAAAAACAGGTTCGGTAAATAACGGAGGTCAAATGGGAAAGACTGCAAGACAGGAGCATATACGCAATTTTTCGATTATCGCTCATATAGACCACGGCAAATCGACTCTTGCCGACAGGCTTCTTGAAGCGACTCAGGCTGTCGCAAAGCGCGATATGGAAGAGCAGCTCCTCGATAATATGGATATAGAACGCGAACGCGGAATTACTATCAAGGCGCGGGCCGTCAGGCTAAACTATAAAGCTCCCGACGGTGAGATTTATGCGCTCAACCTTATTGATACTCCGGGACATGTCGACTTCAATTATGAGGTCTCGCGCTCGCTGAACGCCTGCGAGGGCGCGCTGCTGGTCGTTGACGCGACTCAGGGCATCGAGGCCCAGACACTTGCTAACGCTTATCTCGCAGTGGACGCAAATCTTGAAATAGTTCCGGTCATAAATAAAATCGACCTTCCGTCCGCAGACATAGAAGGCTGCAGGAAAGAAATCGAAGACATAATCGGCATCCCAGCCGAGGATTGCCCGGCGGTTTCCGCAAAGATGGGGATCAATATCGATAAGGTCCTTGATAAAATTATCAGTGATATACCATCGCCAAAAGGAGACGAGAGCGCTCCTCTCAAATGCCTGATTTTTGATTCGTATTACGACAGTTATCTCGGCGTCGTCGTTTACGTGCGGGTTTTCGACGGCAGCGTCCGCGCGGGCGATAAAATCATGATGATGTCGAACGGCAAGGTGTTTGATGTTGTCGATGTCGGAGTTATGGAACCGTTCGGACTTAAAAAGAGCGATTGCCTTATGGCGGGAGATGTCGGCTATATTACGGCGTCAATCAAGAATGTCGGGGACACGCGTGTCGGCGATACGGTTACTCTTGCGGGCAATCCGGCATCGGCTGCGCTGCCCGGCTTCAAATCGGTGCTTCCAATGGTGTACGCCGGTATCTATCCCTCGGACGGGGCCAAATACGGAGATCTTCGCGACGCGCTTGAAAAGCTAAAGCTGAACGACGCTTCACTCGTTTTCGAGCCTGAGACGTCGATAGCCCTCGGCTTTGGCTTCCGCTGCGGATTTCTCGGCCTTCTTCATATGGAAATAATAGAGGAAAGACTTGAGCGCGAGTTTAATCTTGACCTGATTACCACGGCTCCGAGCGTTATCTACGAGGTCTTATGCCGAAACGGCGAAAAGAAACGGATCGACAATCCCTCGAACTACCCCGAGCCTGATGAAATTGAAAAAGCGTACGAGCCTGTGGTCAAGGCGAATATTATAACGCCGTCTGAATATGTCGGAGGCCTTATGGATCTCTGCCAGGATCGCCGCGGCAAGTTCATCGATATGAAATATCTTGACGCCACCCGCGTCGAGCTGCACTACAATCTGCCGCTCAATGAAATAATTTATGATTTCTTCGATGTGCTGAAGAGCCGTTCGCGCGGCTACGCTTCGCTCGACTATGAGCTTGCAGGTTATGTTGAAAGCAACCTTGTAAAGCTTGATATCCTGCTCAACGGCGACAAGGTTGACGCGCTGTCATTTATTGTTCATGAGGAAAAAGCATATCCAAGAGCCAGAAAAATTACCGAGAAGCTCAAGGACAATATTCCGCGGCAGCTCTTCGAAATACCGATTCAGGCGGCTATCGGAGGAAAAATAATCGCCCGCGAAACTGTTAAGGCAATGCGCAAGGATGTCCTTGCAAAATGCTACGGCGGCGATATTACCCGGAAGAAAAAGCTGCTTGAAAAACAGAAGGAGGGCAAGAAGAAAATGCGCCAGCTCGGAACCGTTGAAGTTTCCCCCGAAGCCTTCATGGCGGTGCTTAAACTCAGCGACGACGAGTGACGGATAGCAGCGGCGCCGCGCCATTGTGCCGCCGAACAATAATTTTGAAAATATCCCCAAAGGATATAAAATCATGAAAAAAACACTTGGCGTATATATCCACATACCCTTCTGCCAAAAAAAATGCCTTTATTGCGACTTCTGCTCGTTTACAGGCAGGGAAAAATCAGAAATCGACCGTTATGCGGCAAAGGTGTCTGAGCAGCTTGGATTCTGGAGCGGAAAATGCAGAGATTACACAGTAGATACGGTCTATTTCGGCGGCGGCACCCCGACGTTGATGTCAGTGGAGAATTTCAAGACAATTATGGCTTCGCTGCGCGAAGGCTTTGACGTGTCGGGCAATGCCGAGATAACCACCGAATGCAACCCGGCGACGACAAACAGCGAAAGCCTTGAGCAGCTGAGAGAGCTTGGAATAAACCGGCTGAGCATCGGTGCGCAGAGCCTTGATGACAGCGAGCTGAAAACTCTCGGCAGGCTTCATACGTCGGAAGATTTTATTAAAATATTTTTCGAAGCCCGGGCGGCCGGCTTTGGAAATATCAGCGCAGATCTGATCTACGGTATCCCGGGGCAGAGTGCTGACAGCTATATTAAGACGCTTGCACGTTTGTGTGAGCTGAATCCGGAACATATCTCAGCCTATTGTCTGAAGGTCGAGGAAAACACGCCTTTCGGGAAAATGGGCGATGCTCTGATTCTTCCCGACGAAGACGAGCAAGCGGATATGTACCTGAAAGGTATCGGGACTATGTCTAAGCACGGTTATTCGCAATACGAGATAAGCAATTTTGCGCGAGAGGGGTATGAATCAAGGCATAATCTGAAATACTGGAACTGTGACGAATATATCGGCATAGGAATAGCTGCGCACTCGTATTTCGGCGGCGAGCGATTTGCCTGCCACAAGAGCCTTGAGCGGTATCTTGGCGGATTCTTCACGGATGAGAGCACACGAGAAAAGATAGGAAATACCGGGCGTGAAACTGAATATGTCATGCTCTCGATGCGTCTTTCGCGCGGGCTTGACGCAGCTGAGTACAGACGCAGGTTCGGCGTCGATCCGACGGCAAAATACAGCAACAGATTTGATAAATTCATAAAAAACGGATATGTGATTTCCGATAGTGCCGGGTATCGGTTCACGCCGCGCGGAATGTTCGTCAGCAACTATATACTTTCGTCTGTTCTCGATCTTTAGAAAAACAGAATTAACAAAGGCAATAATTTCTTTACATTTTGTTATTGACTTTTTCAGCGTATTAGGCTACAATAAAGTCAGCGGAGGGAAAGCTCCGGCGGCGGGAAATATGATTTATCCCGCAACCTGATACCGGAAAGGATAAAACATAATATGGAACTTGGCGACGAATACTATACATTGACCGATGAAGACGGAAATGAATATAAATTTGAAATGATCGGGCGCTGCGAGCTTGGCGGAAATGTGTATTACGCTTTTACTCCCATTGACGACACGAACAGCGACGATGAATTCAGCGAATATACAATATTAAAGGAAGTTGTAAATGCGGCAGGTGAGACCGAATGGGTTTCTATTGACGACGACGACGAGTTCGACGACGTGGCCGATTACTTCGACGACCTCTTCTCCGAGGAAATTGACTATGACGCCGGAGAAAGAGAAAAGGAAAAAGAAAAAGACGGAGAATAAAGTAAAAATAATTTGCGTACATTCCTGCGTGGTGCGTGATGCCGGGCGTTAAGACCCACAACAGATTAAAGGAGTCCGAAATAAATTCCGAAGTGGTTTGCAGACCTCCCACCTCCCGGTCCGATTGACTTGTCTCGGCGCGGGGGGCTGGACGTTGGGAGCAGTAAAGCAAAGGATAGGACGCCGCCTTGCATAAGCAGGGTTTCTAAATGCACGGTTACACGGCCAGGCGGGGTATTTATTTAAGGAGCGGAAGCTCCTTTTTCTTTATTTGATTGACAATCAATGCGGCATGAGGTATAATGAAATCGGAGAAGAACCGCGTTGTGCGGCATGGCGGAAATCCGGTTTGATGTAAATGATTTTAAAGGAGACTAACTATTAAATGTCAAGCCCCAAAATGAAATTATTGCAAAAAATA
>CAZMZJ010000017.1:0-43867 GCA_964570825.1 uncultured Lachnospiraceae bacterium
CTGTTTATTATCGCCACCGGGGCAGCGATTTTCCTGAACGATAAAAAATCCGGCTTTTATAATATCGAAAGCGTATGTAAATTGGGAAGGGGAAGCACGACTGTATCCAAGATGGCTGCGCTCTTGATCATGTGCGTGACTGTATCTGTACTCTTTACTCTTTCAACACTGCTGTCGGTTGGGCTTATTAGCGGATTTTCTGATGCTTCAGTACCTGTACAGGCGGTCGACGACCTGTCAATGGTTTCTTATCATGTCAGTGTTTTCGGATTTATGATTATTACATCCGTATTCAAACTATTCGCTGTAATAGAATGCTGCTTTATTACAGCGGCGATCGCCGCTGTATCACATAATTACCTGATCAGCTATCTCTCGGGCGTCATATTCGTAGCGGTTAACATGATCGTATCAAAAATAAGTGCCGTAACGATGGGGCAGTGGAAATATCTGAATATATTTTCCGTCTCCTCCGCAAATGTATTTCCAGCACGGTACCGTGCAACTGAACTGTTCGGTTACTCCGTGAGTATGAGTACAATTGCTTTATTAATCTTGTTATTTCTCTGTATAATATTGTTTTCAATTATTTTAAAGTGCTACAATATTGTTTCAATGAACGTAAAGATTCAAAGAACAGAAAAATCTGAAATAAACAAGATATCACCGAGAAAGGCACTATCTCAAAGTATATATAAGTTTCCGAAGAGGATGTTATCTTTGTATCCAAACGAACTGTATAAATGCAGGTGGGCATATGTGCTTCTAGTGATTCTGCTAGGACTTAAAATATTAACATCAGCTCAATATTACACATTGATATCATCTTCATATGATAGAGTATACCATCAATACATAGATGTGATAGGGGGTGAATATTCGGTTGAAAAAGCTGATTACATAAACAGTGAGTATTCTATATGTACCGCGTTACTTAGTCAGTATAACGATATGCAGCAACGGTTTTGGAGTGGGGAAATATCAAAAAGCGAATATAATAACTTTTTGCAGAAGTATGCCTTGGATCAAACAAAGTATTCTGTGTTAATTGATTTAAAAAAGCAAGCAGCATACCTTAAAAATATATCATATCAAGGACTTCATGGCTGGTTTATTTACGAAACGGGATTTTTGAAATACATTAATCAGGATGTCGACTGGTTTCTTATAGCATTTATAATTATTTTATGTTGTAACATATTTTCGAAGGAATATATCAAAACCTCGTCATGCGGAGCTGCCATATCTATAATACAGACAACAAAAAAAGGACGTGGATCTCTTTATCTTAAAAAGTTAACTTTATCGCTTGTATCTACGATATTTGCTTGCATAATTTTTAAAATTATAGATATCATCTGCTTGCTTAAAAATTATAAACTTCCATCACTTGAAGCTCCAGTTATAAGCATTCAATTTCTTCAGAACACAAACGCAACTAGTTCTCTGCAAAGCTATTTTATTATGAATATTCTACTTGGAGTAATAGGTGTTATAATTTTAACCGTTATATGCTTTTCGCTTTCACAACTGCTCAAAAATCAAATTTATATTTACTCGATTGCCTTAGCATTTATTCTAGCACCTAATATTATAAAACGGATCGGTATAGCGTTTTTTCAATATTTCGATATGACACAATTAATAAATGTAAATTACCTGTATAAATTTTCAATAGATCTTAGCATAGCAGGAGCTTATGGATGGATATGGATTTTCTTTGCTTTTTTTACTAGTTTAGCCCTGACAATGATTTTTGTATCAAACCATCAGATAAGAAAAGGTGGATATGTTTAAATGGAGTTACACTTGAATAAAGTATCCAAGTCTTATAAAAACAACAAAGCACTACAGAATTTTACGGCTGTATTTGAACCGGGAATATACGCATTGCTAGGCCCTAACGGATCAGGGAAATCCACGCTTATGAATATAATTACTGACAATCTAAAGGCTGATTTAGGAGAGATTCTATATAAAGATGGTGATAATGAACCTGAAAATGCATTGAAAATGGGCGTCAGATTCCGCGAAAAGATTGGTTTTATGCCTCAGTATCCCGGATTATATCCGAATTTTACCGTTGAACGGTTTATGTGTTATATGGCTGCTCTCAAGGATATTGAAAAGACCAGTGTTGAAAAGCAGATTCCAGAAATATTAAAATCTGTAGAGTTAGACGATGTTCTGAAGCGTAAAATCAGCGCTCTTTCCGGAGGTATGAAGCAGCGTCTGTCGTTGGCACAGGCTGTGCTCGGGGATCCAGAAATCCTCATCCTAGACGAACCGACCGCTGGACTTGATCCAAAACAGCGAATAGCTATTAGGAATTATATCTCACGAATTGCGTTTAATAAAATTGTAATCATTGCGACACATGTAGTCTCAGATATTGAATATATAGCCCACGATATCATAATGCTTAAAAAGGGCGTAATAATAGATCATGCTCCGCCGAATGAGCTAATAAATAAAATAAAAGGAAAGGTTTTTGCTGTTCAGTGTGATGAAGCTGATGTTGCTGATATTCAACAAAAATATCGTGTCACAAATATAATAAAAACTGATTCTGGCGCGGAATTACGGATTCTTTCTGAAATAGCACCTTTTGATAATGCTCGTTGCGTTAATCCTACACTTGAGGATTATTATCTTTATATATTCGGTGAGGAGATATCGCCACTAAAATAGTTATTTAAAAATTATTTACACTCGACAAACGCTTTAATGCACAGTGTGTTCACCCCTGCACACGGAACAAACGGGAAAAGGGAAGGGTGTTCACCCAACAAACGGAAACACGGTAAGAGGGTGCATTTGTATCAAACTCGTGCCCTTTGCCATATGAAAATATGAAAACAGCCCGGATAACACGCAGAAATGCGGCGTTGTCCGGGCTGTTGCGTTTTTTAACTTTCCGCTGCCGCTCCGCGATATCCGGCATAAACGTTATCTCGGTGCTTTGAACGATATGCCGCGGCGTAAGGGAAATTATAAAAACTCTATATTGTATCCCGGACGAGCCGGATTTGACAGACTGACTTTGAAGAGGTAAAAGTAAAATATTCAATAGGCGCGCTTTTTGATACATATCTTGTTTACAAAATGTCAATGAAATGTTATAATTTATCTGACTGACGGAAAGGAATTAACTGATGAAAAGCACCAGTTGGGAAATTATGGACTGCTGCGGAGCCGGGCATACCCTTGCTCTTGAGCGCAGGATATTCGGGTGTCCGGAAATTTATCTTGACAACGAACAGCTTACATTGGCAGCCGGATTCAACAATTATCTCAGCGGCATGTATGACGTCCCCTTCAGCGTCGGCGGAAAGGAATGCCGCCTTGTAATCACCGGAAGGCATACCGATGTCTTCTGCGGCGGGATATCGCTGATTTCCGGAAAGCCTTACGAAAAACCTGTAATTATGCCTAAGCCGGCGTGGATTTCCGTTATTGTCTGTTTTGCCGCCGCTGCTCTCGGCGGGGCGATTCCGGCTTTAATCGGGCTTGCTTGCGCTGGACTTTGCGTCACAGTCGGATGTCTCCGGAAAGTTAAAAACAATCAGAAAATCACTCTGGTAATATTCATTTCGGCAATCTGCTGGCTGCTTGCCGTTTCGACCGGCCTCGGCGGGTCATGGCTGTTATATGCGGTAAACAAAAACAAACCCAAAACCTTTTATATTGAAAACATCAGAATTCATCTCGACAATAGCTTCAAGGAGGACAGGGCTGCCGCTCTGGGATACGGTTGCGAATTCGTTTTCGCTTCGGAGGACGCTGAGGTATCGGTGAAAAAGGAACCGAAGCGCCTCTCCGCCTTTTCAGGGAATATCGCGGATTTTGCAAATGCTTACCTCGCCCGCAAAGGCGTTACCGGTGAAATTACAGCAGGCTCGTCGCCTGCATATGCTGAATACACAGTAAAAGACGGCGTCGCGGACATTGCTGAAAATACCGGATATTATTATCTGGCCGCAATTTTCGAGGAAGACGCCAATTACTGGATTATCGAGTTTTCGTGCGAGAGCAGGAATAAAGGCCGTTTAAGGCCGAAATTCATCGAATGGGCGGAAAAAGTTTCTGTGTTGAACGACTAAAATCAATAATGAATTTTCCGGAGCTGAGCTGCCGGAAAATTTTTTTTATTTTTTTCAAACATTTCTGACCGCAGCCGCGTTATATTGTCAGAGGAAAACTCGGAAATGCCAAAACAAAAATTTCGGAGGGAAAATTATGAAACGTTTTTTAAGCATCCTACTTACTGCCGTATTTATCTTTTCAGGCACGCTTGCCTTTGCCGGCTGCTCGGCGGACGGCGCATCGGCCGCGGGCATGATGTATGTGACGATCGATATCAACCCGTCATTTGAACTGCTGGTGAACCGCCGCGGAACAGTCGTTTCCTGCGTGGCCCTCAACGAGGACGCGGATACGGTGCTTGACGGAACAGGAAGCCTTAACGGCGGAACAATCACAGACGCGGTGACCTCAATAGTCGGGAGCGCCGCAGACAACGGCTTTTTGAACGAGGATAATCCCGTGGTTGAGGCTACGGTTGTCAGCGGCGACGGGAATCAGGCCGCAGAGGACAATATCAGCTCCAAAATCGAAGGAGCCGTGAAGGCCGAATCGGCAAAATCGGGACGCGCTTTCATCAAGTATCTGCGCGAGAGCCGGGTCGAGCTTGCAGTCGAGCTGCAGGAGATAAAGGAAAGCGAGGAGTATAAGGACAACCAAGCCGTCCAGACGCTGGGGCTCGGCAGATATGCCTTGATTAAGGAAGTCATGGAGAGCTGCGACCTCACATTCGACGAGGCGCTGGCGCTTTCAAACAAAGAGCTTATCAGCATGCTGAAGGAAGTCAGAACCGAACAGCAGCAGATGGCTTACTATGTGCGCAATAAGATCAACGAGGCGAGAAAGGCATTCATTGAAAATTCAAAGAATCAGGAGGACGGAAGCCTTCTTGATAAATACCTTTCCGCAAATCCGGACGACCAGAACGCGCTTGCCCTCAAGTCTATTCAGGCAGCGCTTGAAACTATTGACAATATTATTCCCAAAGCCGGAACAGCCGCTGACATCGCGCTCACCGAAGACGAAATCGCGGCAATAGCAGATGTGCTCGGAATAAGCGCGGAGGAACTCAAGGCTGAAATCGGGGACGGAACGGCTGTCACAACGAAAAACATTATGGACGTTGCAAACAGACTTTACAAGAAGTATGCCGCAGCAAGCGCCGAAGAAAGAGCAGCGATGAGAACCCGGGCGTCGGAGATAATCCCGCAGCTGCGCGAAATAATCAAGTCGGTTAAGGACCGCTGGCTCAGCCAGCCTATCAGCGACGCAGATCTTGAAACTCTTAAATCTGTTCTCGGAACCCTGACCCTTCCGGACGGCATTACGCTTCCCGACATTAGCGCGGGCGTCAGTCTCAGCACGCTTTACGAGATCCGTTCGACGCTTAAAAGCGCTGCCGCACGCCTTCTGGCAGACATACGCAGCGCGGCTTCCGCAGACGGGTTGACTCAGGGCAATAATAATGATGAAACCGGAAATGACCAGAGCAGGGGACAGCAGATGAAGGAAGCTATCAAAAACGCCCGCGACAGGGCAATCGAGGAATGGAAGGGAAGAAGGAACGGCGGCAACTGACGCGCCTGATTTCTGAATTACGAAATAACCAGCCCGGAGAAATCCGGGCTGGAATACCAGTATTTGAGGGGAATCAGAAGGTCTTTTTCAAAACTAATGCTATTGATTTTATTGTCTTCTGATTGTATAATTGTCATATATGAGCGTTGACTGAAAGTGAGGAGAGTGAAATCAGTATGCAGGACAGCGGGCTTCACAATGCGCTTTTATCTCTCGTGTCGGGCAATATGGACGCTCTTGATACAATTTACCGTCTGACAAACCGAAAGGTTTTTGCCGTTGCACTGAATATTCTCGGTCAGAAAAGCGACGCCGAGGACGCAGTTCAGGAAACATACGGAAAAATCTGCGATTTCATTCATTCCTACGTGCGTTCGGATAATCCGGAAGGCTGGGTCTGCAGAATCGCGAAAAATACTGCGCTTGACATATTGAGAAAAAAGAAAAACGACGTCCAGCTTGAGCAGCTTGAGAATGTGCTGGCGGCCGGACAGACGGGTGAAGACGATGACGGCAGTGTCCGCGCGGCTTACCGCGAAGTGCTGAAAGCCGCAAATATCTGTCTTGACGAAGGGGAACGCGAAATTCTGCTGCTGCATACTGTCGGCGGCATGAAGCATAAAAAAATCGCCGAGGCGCTCGGCAAGCCTTACGCAACAATACGCTGGACCTATGCGCAGGCGGTGGCGAAGGTCCGGGCAAAGCTAAAAGAAACGGGGGTGAGTCTTTGATGAGCGACAAAAAAAACAAAATTAAATATATGAGCCGCTCTGATATAGAGTCGGCGCTGAGCAGCATCGGAGAAAATATCCGGCCCGTCAACCTCGACGCGATAAAAGCTCAGCATCCGGTTGCGCCGGCCGTTAAGGACGGCTCCGTTTCTGAACCGAAGGCAGACAGGGCGCGCGGCTATTTTGTCACGGCGCGGAAAAAATTTGTCTATGCTGTCGCCGCGCTGCTTGCCTTTGCGGTTTTAGCAGGCATCCCCGTAGGTGCGATTGCGTATGATTCGGCCAACACTACCGAGCTTTATATTGACTCAGAAGAATCGGTGAAGCTTGTGGTATCCCCGCGGGGCACTGTGCGCAGCGCAGAGCTTCTGATGTCGGACGACGCTGATATTGATATTGACAATGACATCGGCAATGCAGCCTCTGCGGCTTATCAGTACGGCGCGCTTTCCGTAATAAGCCCGATATCGGCGCTTGAGCTCGGTTCGTCGACTTCATCAGTCGCGGCGGCTGACAGCAGCATATGCGACATATGCGGAAAACTGGCAGAACTGAAGGGCAAAGAGGTTTCGGCAGCGGTAGATATGGTCGTGAGCTATATGTCGGACTTTGACATGCTGCCGGACGGGTGCGAGCTGATTATAAGTACGGTGGGAAAAAACAACAGCCGCGCCGGTAAAGTCGCCGAGCTCGCTCGCGCCGCGGCGCTGAAAAACAAAAAAGCCATGCTCGACGAGGACACCGTCACCGTGCTTGAAAATATCAGGGAAGCCGTCAAAAATATTTCGCCTGCAAAGCTGAAATTCCTTAAGGAGGCAATGGCGGTCAGCACCGGATATACCGAAAAGGAGCTCCGCGCTTTTTCAGCCGGGTATCTGCGTTATCTCGCAAAGTCAGCCGCCGGGGAAAACAGCGGTACGGCGGTAAACCGCAGAATAAGCAGATACTACGAGATATATCTGCGCAGGCTTGAAAAAAAAGCCGAAAGAAGAAAAGCCGGCAATTCCGAAGCGGGACGCGGCAACTGAATACAATTCATATCATATCATATGTTCCCGGGCGCATGGGCCGCCCGGGAGCTTTTTTCAAACACTATTGACATACGCCAAATCAGTGGTATAATATTATTGGCATTTGCCAATAACGAGGTGCGATATGTCAAGACCGAGAAAATTCCGGAGGATTTGCCGGCTGCCGAAGCTGAGCGAGCTGAGCCCTTCGGGCGGCTGCGGCGAGAACCGGCGCGTAAACTTAACGCTCGACGAGTATGAAGCCGTCCGGCTTATTGACCTTGAGGGACTGACGCAGGAAAAATGCGCCGAACAGATGAATGTGGCGCGGCAGACGGTCACCCTTATTTATGAGTCGGCAAGGCGGAAAATCGCCGACTGCATCGTGAACTGCAAGGGACTGATGATTGCGGGGGGCGATTATGTTCTCTGCGAACACTCGGGATGCTGCCGGGGCAACTGCGTATGCGGCAAAAAAACAGACAATAATAACGACATCAATTATAACGGGAGATAAAATCAATGAGCGAAAATTGCACACACAACTGCGAGACCTGCGGCGAAAGCTGCTCTGAACGCAAAACCGAGAGCTTCCTCGCCCCGGTTAACCAGTTTTCTGAAATAAAAAAAGTGATAGCCGTAATCAGCGGCAAGGGGGGAGTGGGCAAGTCGCTGGTGACCTCGATGCTCGCCGTCCTTGCGCAGAGAAACGGCAAGGATACGGCGATACTTGACGCCGATGTGACAGGGCCGTCTATTCCCAGAATATTCGGAATAAAGGAAAGAGCTACCGGCGACGAAAAGGGGATTTTTCCGGTCAAGACCAAAACCGGAATCGAAATAATGTCGGTGAACCTGCTGCTGCCGAACGATACCGACCCGGTCGTCTGGCGCGGACCCATTATCGCCGGAACTGTCAAGCAGTTTTGGTCCGACGTGATGTGGGGCGGGATTGATCTTATGTTCATCGACTGCCCTCCCGGAACAGGCGACGTGCCGCTGACGGTTTTTCAGTCTATCCCCGTCGACGGCATAATCGTTGTGACCTCGCCGCAGGAGCTGGTTTCAATGATAGTCGAAAAGGCGGTCAATATGGCGAAAATGATGAATGTGCCGGTGCTCGGAATCGTGGAGAATATGTCGTATTTTGAATGCGACAAGTGCGGGGAAAAGCATTATATCTTCGGTGAAAGCCGCATTGACGAGGTCGCGGCAAAGCACAAAATTCCGCTGGTCGCCAAAATTCCTTTTAACAAAAAGCTTGCCGGAGCATGCGACCACGGCATGATAGAACTGTTCGAGGGCGGCTGGCTCGACAATATGGTTGAAAAGATAGGCGGCTGACAATGGATCACAGCAGAAAAGCGGAAGAGCTTTTTCGCTCGGGCTGCAACTGCTCCCAGGCGGTTTTTACGGCGTTCTGCGATGTTACCGGAATGGATGAGAAGACTGCGCTTAAGCTTTCATCCTCGTTCGGCGGTGGCATGGGACGCCTGCGCGAGGTTTGCGGGGCATATACCGGAATGTTCATGGTCGCGGGTTTGCTGTATGGATATTCCGAAATCGGGAATGATATACTGAAGGGGGAGCATTATGCCCTTATTCAGCGGCTTGCAGGCGAACTGCGCGAAAAATATGGGTCTCTTCTCTGCCGGGATCTGCTCGGCGAAGAGGGGAAAAGCTCAAAACCGGAGCCCGCAAAGCGGACACGGGATTTTTATGATAAAAGGCCGTGCGCGGCAATCATTCGGGACGCGGCGGCAATACTTGATAAACTGATCGAGGAGAAAAACAATGAAAATAGCGGTAGCGTACGATAACGGAGAGGTGTTCCAGCATTTCGGACATACACAGAAGTTCAAGATATATGATGTTTCGGACGGAAAGATTGTTTCATCTAAGGTGATTTCATCCGGAGAAAGCGGGCACGGCGCGCTGGCGGGTTTTTTGCACGGCGAGGGTGTGAACGCTCTTATCTGCGGAGGAATCGGAAGCGGAGCTAAACTCGCGCTGTCCGAGGCGAGAATCGAGATATATCCCGGCGCCTCCGGAAATGCAGACAGCGCGGTGGAGGCGCTTCTCAGGGGCAGCCTTTCATATAATCCCGATGCGATCTGCAGCCACCATCACGGTGATGAGGCAAATCACTCCTGCTTCGACCACGGGTGCGGAAAAAAGTAAAATATAAAAACCGGTCCGACGCATGAGATGCGGCGGACCGGTTTTTTTATGCTTTCAAAAACCGCACGGAAGCCGGCTTCGTCGCGGCATGAGGCTGCGGTTTCCGATGAGGCGTGAGGCGCAGGCGCGTTTTTTTTTCACGCCTCCGGAGCTTTATTCAGAAACGCCTGCAGCGCCGGGCTTTTGGGGTTGCCGAAGACTTCATCTGGCGTGCCTTCTTCCGCAATGACGCCGCCCGACATGAAGATGACCTTATCGGCGACGTTTCTGGCAAACTCCATTTCGTGGGTGACGACTATCATTGTTCTGTCGGTGGATTTAAGTCCGCGGATGACTGAGAGCACCTCGCCGGTAAGCTCCGGGTCGAGGGCTGAGGTGGGTTCGTCAAAACAGAGAATGTCGGGCTTCATCGCGAGAGCGCGGGCTATTGCAACGCGCTGCTGCTGACCGCCGGACAACTGGCAGGGGTAGGCGTTTTTCTTCGACGAGAGACCGACACGCTCAAGCAGCGCGTCGGCTTTTGCGCCGATCAGCTTTTCCTGCGCCGCCCGGAATGACTTTGCCGCGGCGATGCCCTGCTCGGCGCGGACTCTCTTTACCTCTTCCGAAAGGGCGAGAGTAGGCGCGAGAGTTATGTTCTGCCGGACAGTGTACTGAGGGAAAAGGTTGAACGACTGGAATACCAGTCCGAAATGCAGGCGGTTTTTGCGTATCTGCTCCTCGCTAAGCGACGAGCTGTCAGACGCGTCGAGGAGCAGATGTCCGTTGACAAATATCTGACCGGAATCCGGGCGGACGAGAAAGTTAAGACAGCGGAGCAGGGTCGTTTTGCCGCTTCCGGACGAGCCTATGATGGCGAGAACCTCGCCCTTTTCAAGAGAAAAGCTTATATTTTTGAGCACGTCGGTGTCTTCGAAGTGCTTTTGTATGTTTCTGACTTCAAGTATCGGCATTATGTTCACATCCTTTTTATTATTATCCCAATCTTCGCCGCGTCAGGCGCGGAAAACGCTGAGCCTCTTTTCAAAATGATTGAAAAGAAGCGTCAGAATTGTATTGAAGACAAGATAGAACAAGCCGGTGTAGAAAAGCGGCCAGATGATAGACTCGGTTTTAAGCACATGTTCGGCGCAGTAGAATATCTCAATAACCGAGATTACGCGCGCGAGAGCCGTGTCCTTGACGAGCGTTATCGTTTCATTGCTTATGGGGGCGAGAATGTTCTTGACTACCTGCAGAAGTACGACGCGGAAAAAAATCTGCGGCTTGGTCATGCCCAGCACCTGCCCCGCCTCGAACTGCCCGCGCGGAATATTCTCAATGCCGCCGCGGTAGATTTCGGAAAAATAACAGGCGTAGTTGATGACAAAGCCGACGAGAACTCCGCAGAAATACGCCGTCTCCACGTTTCCGTGGAAAACCGGCCAGCGCGTCAGCGGCCAGCCGAACGCAAGCCCGGGCAGATATACTACAATCATAAGCTGGAGCAGCAGCGGAGTGCCGCGTATCACATAGACAAAACCTCGCGTCAGCCAGCGGAGAGGAGGGAATGAGCACATTGAGCCGAACGCAAAAACAAGCCCGAGAGGCAGAGCCATCACGAGCGTAAGAGCGAAAAGCAGCAGCGTTGTGCCGAAGCCTTCAGAAAGGTACAGGGTTATTTGCCAAAAGCTCATTTCAAATTCATCTTTACTGTTTTATGTATTGAAAGGAGGTGCCGGGGGCTTATGAAAAAGCTCCCGGACTCCTCAAAGATCAGATTATTTTTATTTTTCGCGGACGATTGCCTTCAGGGACAATGAGCGCTGTATCAGAAATTATGTTATTTTATTTTGCAACGGCGGCTTCGTAAAGCTCTGTCAGGTCGTATTTGGCGGCGATTGAAGCAAGAGTGCCGTCTGCGATAAGCTCTTCAATGACGGCGTTGACTTTTGCGGTCATGTCGGAGCCTATGCGGAAGCCGATTGCGTACTGCTCGTCCTCAAGTTTGATTTCGTCGACTATCATAAGGTCGGCATAATCCCCATTGCCGACGCTGGCTTTGGCAAGCGTGTAGTCAACAACGGCAGCGTCAAAGTTGCCGGCTTTAAGCGCCAGAAGAGCTGTTGCCTGTGAATCGGAGCCGGTGTAGTGAGCTTTGCTGAGGTTTTCGTCAGCCTGCACCGCCGTTTCGCCGGCAGAGCCGCTCTCAGCAGTCACAAGCGCCGACGCAAGAGATGCGGTGGTGGTGAATTTTGCGGCGTTTGCCTTGCTGATGACGACGCACTGGCGGTTAATCAGATATGAGATGGTGAAATCCATGTTTTCCCGGCGGGTCTCGCTAACGGTCAGACCGTTCCAGATGCAGTCGATGTTGCCTGATTTTAAGGTCGTCTCCTTTGTGTCCCAGTTGATAATCTGAAATTCAGGCTCGACGCCCAGCTTTTTGCAGACGGCTTTCGCAAAATCCGTGTCAAATCCGGTGAGGGTTGTACCGTCGCTCTCGTAGTAGTTCATAGGCTCGTACACTGTTATGCCGATTACAAGTTTTCCGGCTTTCTTTATTGATTCGTAATCAGAGCCGGTTCCGGCGCAGGAGGCGAGAAAGCCCGTGCATAAAAGGCAGGCAATTACAAGGGAAAGAATGCGTTTCATAGTTGTTCACCTTAAATGAAATTGTATTTATGCCCATACGCAGGGCACAGCGATTACAGTTTACTACATAATCATCAGATTGTCAAGATAACATCTTAACAATTTAACGCGCAAAAGCGGGAGGCGGACGAAAAATCCGGAACACGCGCGGGATAAATAATCATGAGGCTGGCAAAAAGCCATAAATCTGCCGCAGGCAGAAAAACCTGCGGCATTTATGCGGTTAATATTCATGATGCGGTGCGGGCGGAGGCATTTATGCTTCGGGTATGTCGGCAACGATGTATTTCTGACCGGCGTTCATCGCTTCGAGCACTTTCGCGTGACCGCAGACCACGTAATGCTTGTTTTTATAAGGAACCACCACTATATCCCCGTATGCGGCGTCGGTGCAGCATCTGCCGACAAGGGTGAGAGACTTCGGGGAGAGGTATATGCGGCGCCTGTAATTCTTTCTGTCGGCTTCGTATATGGCAAGAGATTCTTTTATAATCGGAATATAGTCCGAAAGCTCGGCGTATGACGAGTCGATGATAAGGTCAAAATTGGCGTAGTCAAAATTATCAACGCCGTATATCGTGCGGAAACGGATATTCTCGGCTTCGCTGCGAAGGGTCAGCTGCCTTGCCGCTTCCTCGGCGCTTTTATACGGCTCCTCGGATCTCGGATCGTTGAAAACACGCATGCCGGCTATGGCGGGGTCGATCGTGACGAAAATGCGGAACGAGTCGCCGGCAAAATGCCACGCCATGCGAGAGTCGAAAATTATATTGTCGTTCGCACGTTCCTTTGAAATGCGCTCGACGGTGCTGTCGATAAGGCGGTCGTAGGAGAGGTTGTCGCTCATTATCTGGTTCATCTCGACCATGTTTACACCCATTTTTTTGGCGATCTCTCTCTGATACTCGCCGGTGCTGTAACGCTCATACCCCATCTGGTCGCGTATGAGCTTGCTGATGGTGGTTTTTCCGCTGCCGGTTTTTCCCGTGATTGTAATGTGCATATACGGTCTCCCTGTATAGGTTATGTATTTGTAAATGTAAATAATATTACAATATTATAACAATTATATTCGTTTGTGTCAAGGATTATAACCGGGGTTGCGCATTTTTTGAATACGGTGTCCGCTGTCCACGGCACCGCGCTGCCGACGCAAAAAACAAAAAGCCGCGGATGCACAGACACATCCGACGGCTGAAGCTGTAGCTGAAGCTTAAGATTAAGCGGCGGCTCCGGCTTGCGGGCGCGTTTATTGAAGCTTATAGGGGAGCTTTTTCAGAAGCTCCCCGTCAATTTTTGTATTTATCTCAGCTCAATCTCATTCTGCGCCGCGACAAGGCTTTTGCCGCAGTATTTCTCGCGGAGCTTCGGCTTTTCTATCTTCCCCGTAGGATTGCGGGGAACGGTCGCGAAGATGATTTTACGCGGGCGTTTGTATCTCGGCATGCCAAGGCAGAAGTCGTTCAGCTCTGCCTCGGTAAGAGTAAAGCCGGGTTTGACTTCAACAATCGCAGCGGCTATTTCGCCAAGACGCTGGTCGGGAAGCCCTATGACGGCTACATCCTTTACGGCGTCGTGCTTCCTGATGAAGTTCTCGATTTCAACCGGGTAGAGGTTCTCGCCGCCGGTGATAATTACGTCCTTTTTACGGTCGACAAGGTATATGAAGCCGTCATCGTCTTCTTTAGCCATGTCTCCTGTGAGCAGCCAGCCGTTTTTCAGCGTTTCATTCGTAGCCGCTTCGTTTTTGTAATAGCAGACCATTACGCCCGGACCCTTTACGCACAGCTCGCCTATCTCGCCGCGGCGAACGGGTCTGCCCGAGCTGTCGATGATTTTGGTTTCCCAGCCGTATCCGGCTTTGCCGATTGCTCCGACTTTGTCGGTGTTCTCAATGCCGAGGTGGACGCAGCCGGGGCCGATAGATTCGGACAGACCGTAGTTCGTGTCGTAATCGTGATGCGGAAACACCTTCTTCCAGCGTTTGACAAGAGACGGCGGCACGGGCTGCGCGCCGATATGCATAAGACGCCACTGGGAAAGTGTGTATTCGTCAAGTTTTATTTCGCCGCGGTCAATGGCATCAAGTATATCCTGCGCCCACGGCACAAGCAGCCAGACAATGGTGCATTTTTCTTCCGATACCGTGCGGATTATCCATTCGGGCTTGGCTCCCTTCAGAAGAACCGCGCGCCCGCCGACAAGAAAACTGCCGAACCAGTGCATTTTTGCACCGGTGTGGTAAAGCGGCGGGATACAGAGGAATACGTCGCCGTGCGTCTGCCCGTGATGCATCTGTTCCGCACGGCAGGCGTGCATTAAAGCTTCATGGGTGTGAAGTATCGCTTTCGGAAACCCGGTCGTGCCGGACGAGAAGTAGATGGCTCCAAAATCAGAATCCGACAGCTTTATGTCCGGAGTGCGCGATGAGGCATAGTTTACAAGTTTATTATAGCTTTCGGCAAATGTCGGGCAGTCGTCGCCAACGTAAAAGCGGTATTTAACATGCGGGAGTCTGTCCGAAATCTCCTCGACGCGCCCGATGAACTCGGGACCGAAGACCAGAACGTCAACGTCCGCAAGGTCCGCGCAGTACTTTATCTCGGCGGCGGTATAGCGGTAGTTCATAGGGACCGCGAGGGCGCCTGTGCGGAGAATCCCGAAGTAAATCGGAAGCCATTCAAGGCAGTTCATCAACAGCAACGCAACCTTGTCGCCTTTTTTGATTCCGCGCGAGAGGAGAAGATTAGCGAAGCGGTTCGCCCTTTTGTCAAATTCGCCCCAGGTTATTTCGGTGCGGAACGGGTCGTTGACGCTGGCTTCGATAAGGGCGTACTCACGCCATGTGACGTGCTTTTCTTCGGGGAGAGAGGGGTTTATTTCAACCAGGGCGACTTCGTCCCGGTACAGCTTCGCGTTCTGCGACAGTATTTCGGTAATGGGCATTTTAATAATCCTTCTTTGAATAATTTATCGTTTATTATAATTGCGCCCGGTAGTATTTTTGGCGTTTTGGAAAGCTGAGTTCCGATTATTTCTAAGGATTCAGGCGCGTCACGATTTGTAAAATTCCGGATTGCGGCAGGCTATTATTTATTCAAGGTGTTCCTTTGCTTTAGCGGTCACCGAGCGGTTGTATCCGGCGAAGGCTTCATCCACGAATTTTCTGTCCGGCGCTTTGGTGAAAAGGCTCACAAGGGGTACAATGACAAAACCTGCGAGCATCGCGAACGAGCCGGCATTGATCGGAGACTGGAGAACCGCCGGAAAGCTTGAGCGGAAGAGCATATTGAGCACCATAAGGGTGACCGAGAAGCCGAATGACGTCCAGACAGCAGCCTTCGTGGTGCGTTTCCAGTAGAGGCTGTAGAGGAAGGGAGCGAGGAACGAGCCTGCAAGAGCGCCCCATGAAACGCCCATGAGCTGGGCTATGTACTTGAGCAGGCTGCCGGACGAGCCGATCTTATACTGCAGGATCGCGATGACGGCTGAAATCAGGACGAAAACCCCGATAAGCACTCGCATGATGAACACCTGCTGCTTTTCCTTCATTTCCTTGACGATGTTGCCTTTGATAAGGTCAAGGGTAAGCGTCGAACTGGAGGTGAGAACAAGCGACGAGAGGGTGGACATCGAGGCCGATAAAACAAGAATAACTATGACGCCGATGAGCACAGGACCGAAATTTTGGAGCATTGTCGGTATGATTGAGTCGTAACCGTTTGCGGCGACGTCAATGTTGAAGAGCCGTCCGAAGCCGCCGAGAAAATAACAGCCGCCGGCTACGACAAGAGCGAAGACTGTGGATATAATCGTGCCCTTCTGTATCGCATGCTCGTCACGGATGGCGTAGAACTTGCCAACCATCTGCGGCAGCCCCCATGTGCCGAGCGAGGTGAGTATTATCACGAAGAACAATGATTTGGGATCGGGCCCGAAGAAGGAGGCGAAAGCGCCGGGGTTCGTTCCGTCGGCGGTAACGTTCGAAAGCTTTGCGACAGCTTCGGTAAATCCGCCCTGAGAGTTTAGCACCGCGGCGACAACGGCGACTATTCCGCCAAGCATTATGATTCCCTGAATGAAATCATTGACGGCGGTCGCCATGTAGCCGCCGAGGACCACATATATGCAGGTCAGCGCCGACATCAGCACTATGCACCAGACATAGTCGATGCCGAAAGCCATATTGAAAAGGCGGGAAAGACCGTTGTATAGAGAGGCGGTGTAGGGAATCAGGAAAACGAAAACAATGATCGACGCGCCGATTTTGAGCGCTTTGCTCGAAAAACGCTTGCCGAAATAGTCGGGCATGGTTTTTGTTTCAAGGCGCTGTGTGATGATTCGGGTGCGCCGGCCGAGGATTACCCATGCGAGCAGCGAGCCTATCATGGCGTTCCCGATTCCGATCCATGTAGAGGCAAGGCCGAATTTCCAGCCGAACTGGCCGGCGTAACCGACGAATATGACGGCGGAAAAATATGAGGTGCCGTAAGCAAAGGCGGTTAGCCATGAGCCGACCGCGCGGCCCCCGAGAACAAATCCGTTGACATCCACCGCGTGGCGGCGGCAGCGAATACCGACATAAATCATGATACCGAAGAAGACTGTGAGCATTGCAAGCTTGATTAACATAGCGACTGTTTCCGACATGATACTGCCATCCTTTCCGTTTTGCGTTTTGTGTTTTTCGTTATAATTTTAAGTTTTATGTGGGAATTGTGCCGGTCCGGCATCGCCCAACCGCCTCCGTACGTCAGGCGGTATGGCTCAATACCCACTGCTTGAAAGCTTGAAAGTTTGAAAGATTAAAGATTATTTTCAAACCTTTAGCCTTTTCTTTTATTTAGGCATTTCCGGGTTCCGGAGGACAAAAAAACGTCCTCCGTATCTTTTGATACAGAGGACGACAATATCATTGCCGTGTTACCACCTCAGTTTATCATATCCTCGCGGATATGACCTTTGCGGGTACGATTATACCCTGTCGCTTTAACGGGCGAACCCGGCGAACCTTACTTTATATGAGTATGAGGCTTCTAAAATGCTTCGGCTCAAATTTCAGGCTGCTGCTCGCGGAATGTATTCGGTTAAACCAGACCTGCCGCCTCGCACCGTACGGCGGCTCTCTGATAAGTTCGGTATAACTTACTTATTTCCGGTCAACGCATTTTAATTGGCTAAATTCTATCATTATTCATAAAGCTTGTCAACTGGCAGTTCCTACAAAAATAGACATATTGTTTGTGCAATATTACATATTTATTTCTTAAGATTTCCCGGAAGACATTTTTCTTTTCAGACGTCTATTGAAAAGTTTTGTTAGATTTGTTATAATAATTCAGATTTCAATATCTGAAAGGACACTCAGATGAACCGGAAAAAATTATTTATAATAAAAATCCTTGCGGCAGCGCTGGCGCTTTTAATGCTGACACCGCTGCTTGCCTCATGCATGAAGGACGGAGCCGACGGCCTCTCTGCTTATGAGATTGCCTTGAAAAACGGGGCTACTACCGCCAAATCCGAGCAGGAATGGCTTGCGTCTCTTAAGGGCGAGCCGGGAGAAGCCGGAAAATCGGCGTACGAGCTTGCCTGCGGCGCTGGTTTTACCGGAACTGTCGAAGAGTGGCTGGCGTCGCTCAGAGGGGCCGACGGCAAGGACGGCTCAAACGGCAAATCTGCTTATGAGGTGGCTGTGGCGAACGGATTCACCGGAACCGAGGCTCAGTGGGTCGCCGAGCTGCTCGGCTCGCGCTCGGATTCCGGAACCGGGAGCGGCGTCGGCATATCGACGGTTTACATAAATGCGGACAGGCATCTGATTGTCAGGCTTACAAACAGCACAATTATTGACGCCGGCTTCGTGGGAGCGGGCGGCTCGGACTCCTCGGGAAGCCAGACCGATCCGAAGATCGGTACGATTGACAGCGACGGATATACTGTCGTCGACCAGACTGTGGTGGTTATCGCGGGAAGCCTTAATATAAGAACCGCACCGGACATATCGTCGTCTGTGGTCGCCGTTGTCACGACAGGCACCGAATTGCACCGCGTCGGCATAGGAACGGGCGACATTACCTGGAGTAAAGTGATTTACGACGGCAAGGTCTGCTACGCCTCTACAAAATACCTTGAGGTAAAGTCGGGAAGCGGCACAGAGGTCGATCTCACCGGCATTGAAATACCCAAAGTCAACCTTATGGATTCGTATATCCTTTTGGTCGGAAAACAAATGTGCTTTGTGATCGACCAGTTTGTGGTCGGACTTGCGTCCGATATGTACGCTTCGTTCAACTATTCAGGAACGGGAACTAAAAAAGTGACGGCAAACTCAATCGCCATTACCCCGACTGCCGCGGAAACCGCAGACCTGACATTCAGCATAAGAAAATATATCGACGGCGGCCTTGCGGTTATTTATTCCAAAACGGTTAAGTTGATTTCCATAAATGCCGGAAGCGTTTCGCTGCGCGGGCTCGTTATAGGCGACAGCCGTATATCTGACGGGACACTCGTGGACACGCTGAAGGCTAATTTCGGCAGCTCGCTTACGCTGATGGGGACTCTTAAAACCGGCTCAGGCAACGCGCATGAGGGGCGCGGGGCGTGGAGCGTCGCCAACTACGCGGTCTACAACAAAACCTCGACATATACGAATCCGTTCTACAATCCCGCAAAGAGCAAATTTGATTTCGGATATTACCTTTCAAACACCTCGCAGGCTTCTCCGGATTTCGTCGTATTCGACCTCGGAGCAAACGACAACTACAGTTCATTGTCAATAGTCTACTATAAAAATATAGTCGATTCTATACTTGAGTACAACAGGGCGAACGGCAAGTCTGTGAAGATCCTTATTATGACCGAGTATCTGGCTCCTCTTGACGGATACAGCCTGTCCTACTGCCCGGATATCGCTGTGAAGCGCGACCTTCAGTTCGAGTATTTCAATATGCAGTTCGCGGCTTTCGGCGGGAGGGAGAGCGAAGGAATTTATCTCATACCGAATTATGTTGTAGTTGACAACTCAAGCGACAGGACAACGGCGGAAACATCGGTGTCCGACCGCAGCGGGGGAACAGTTAACGCGATCAGCGACGTCATACACCTTTCAGCATCGGGATATAAAAAGGAAGCCGACGTGCTGACGGCGTATATTTACTCAATATTCGCAGCAAATTAACACTCAGTTCACAGGCTGAACATAGACCGCCATTGACAAAAAGCGCGTTTGGGGTTAAAATAAGAGCATGAATACTTTTGTTGCAAGGAAATGATAAAATGAAAAAAATTTTACTCATGCTGCTTGCTCTGCTGCTCGCGGCGGCGCTGACTTCCTGCAGCGGCGGCAGCGGCAGCGGCAAGGAAACCACAATAAATCTTGACGAGTTGGTCGAGAGCATTTCAAAAGCCATCAATGACGGCACATACGGCACTCTCCCCAACCTTGAGCCGGAAGTCCAGATTAAGGTTTTCGATACATATGCCGAGGTCACCGGATGCGTCAACGCGATAGGAAGCGTAACAGTTCCAGCCGAATATGACGGCAGGCCAGTCACAAAGATTGCCGCAAACGCTTTTGAGAGTATGCGCAATATGACTTCCATCGTACTGCCGGAGAGCATTACAGAGATAGGGAGCATGGCCTTCTTCGGGTGCGTCGGACTTACATCGGTCAGCATACCGGATTCCGTCAAGGTTATCGGCGACAATGCTTTTTACGGCTGCTCGGCATTAAAGACGGTCAGCGTCGGCGCCGGAGTGACGGAAATCGGCACGACAGCGTTCGGATACTGCATATCCCTTGAAAATATCAATGTTTCCCCGGCGAATACGGCGTTTTCAAGCGCCGACGGGGTTTTAATGGACGCCGCGGCGGCAGCGCTCATCGCCTATCCCGCGGGAAAGACGGACGAAAGCTATGCGATGCCGGAAGGCATCGTCACGGTCAGAAATTTCGCCTTTGCCTACGCGCAGAACCTCAAGGCTGTGACGGTTCCCGATTCGGTCGTCTCGCTCGGCGACAATACTTTCCGTTCAGCCGCAAAGCTTGAAAGCATAACGCTCGGGAAAGGGCTTACATTCATCGGCGCCAACACGTTTGTCAGCTGCACCGCGCTTAAATCAATAGCCATTCCCGAAGGCGTCGTTTCCATCGGCTATCTTGACGGCACGACCGAATGCGGAGGCAGCTTTACCGGCTGCAGCGCACTGACCGATATCAGCCTTCCCTCTACTCTTAAGTCGATTTACGGACAGAGCTTCAGCGAATGCAAGGTTCTCAGAAGCATAAGCTTCGCGGGGAGCTCGGCCGAATGGGCTTCGGTCAGCATCGGGGAAGGAAACGAAAATCTTAAGGTAGCCGCCATTAGTTTCGGAAAATAACAAATAAAAATTATAATTTCATAATTTCGCCGCGGGCAAAGGCCCGCGGCCTTTTTGCCGCATAACGCATAAAAAAGAAAAATTTTTGCCCGGAGATTTCAAAAGTATTCCGGGTTCCCTTCACACAGCTCATGCGCTCACACAGCTCACACAGCTCACACGGCTAACACAGCTCACACAGCTCACACGGCTAACACGGCTCACACAGTTCACACGCTCACACAGCTCACACGGCGCGGTTTCTCTTTCTTTGCATGGAGGTTATCATTTCAGTCAGCCGTTTTGAATATATATTCTGTAAACGGGCTTTATCCGGGCGGGCGTTTTTATTTTCCCCGCGGGAAGGGAGAGATTGGCTGAAGTGAACGGCGTTGAAACAAAAAAGCAGGATATGGCATGGCGGGCGGGACAGGGGGAGCATTACCGCGGGGAGAGGTACGGCGCGGGAAGGCTCTTTTCCGCAGCCGATGTGCGCTCGGTGCCTGCGGGCGGGCTTAATGACGCTCAGGCGGCTGCGTCACGGGAAAAATACGGAGCCAATGTTTTGAGCAGGAAAAAAAAGAAGAGCTTTTTGGCGCGCTTTGTCGCCAATATGTGGGATCCGGTTATTAGGATACTGATCGCCGCTTTGGCGGTCAATGTCGTATTTACTATAAAAGGCGGCGACTGGGTGGAGTGCGTGGGAATCGCGGTGTCGGTGTTCCTCGCCACTTTTATCTCAACACTGTCGGAGCACGGCAGCGAGGCGGCTTTTGAAAAGCTTAACGCGGAGGCGGGGCAGGAATACTGCCGGGTGAGGCGCAACGGAAAAATCGCCAGGCTGAAAATTTCGGATGTCGTTGTGGGGGATACTGTCCTGCTCGCGCCGGGCGACAAGGTTCCTGCCGACGGTCTCATGATATCGGGGACGGTGTCGGTAGACCAGTCGGCGATGACGGGGGAGAACCGAGAGGTGGAGAAAAAACCTTCGGCGGACGGCAGGGTTGACCCGTCGGCGGTGTCGGCGGTGCTGCGGGGCTGCCCCGTGATGTCGGGAGAGGGAGAGGCCGTCATCACAGCGGTGGGAGACGCGACATTCCTCGGAGAGATTTCACGCGAGGTACAGGAGGAAACCCGCGACAGTCCGCTGAAGCTGAGGCTGGCTAAGCTTGCCGGACAGATCAGCAGGCTTGGATACATAATGGCGGCGCTTGTCGCGGCGGTTTACCTCTTCGACATTATCGCGATGGACAGCGGATTTAAGACCGACATTATTATAATGAAGCTTACCGACTGGCGGTTTATCGGAGAAACGCTGCTCCATGCGCTGACGCTCGGGCTGACTGTCATCGTCGTCGCGGTTCCGGAGGGGCTCCCGATGATGATCGCGGTTGTACTGTCGGCAAATATCAGGCGTATGGTCCGCGACAATGTGCTGGTGCGCAAACCAGTGGGGATAGAAGCGGCGGGGAGCATGAATATTCTTTTTACAGACAAGACCGGGACGCTCACCGAGGGCAGGCTTGCGGTCGGGGAGATTTATTCCGGCAGCGGCGCCATGTATTCCGGCGTCGGGGATCTGAAGAAAAGGGGCGGCGCTCTATTCGATAAGTTCTGCCTCTCGGCGCACCTGAACAGTTCCGCGGTCAGCGAGGGCGGGTCGGTGAGCGGCGGCAATTCCACCGACAGAGCCATTCTGTCCTCGGTTGAAAAAAACAAGCCGGAAGGCTGGCGGACACTGCGCAGGCTTCCTTTTGACAGTGTCCGAAAGTATTCGGCGGCTAAAGTCGCAGGCCCGGAAAGGCTGACGCTGATCAAAGGCGCGCCGGAGCTGCTTTTGCCTTACATAAGGTCGGCATATCTGCCCGACGGAAGAACGGATGCCCCCGATTCGGAAATGCTTTCGGAGCTTTTGAAAAAGCTTAATTCCGCCGGCAAAAGGGTGATATTGATCGCCGAAGGGCGCGAGGGCCTTGAAATGACCGGCTTCGGGCCGCTTGCGCTTGTATGTCTTGCGGTTCTTGACGACAGACTGAGAAACGAGGCACCGGCGGCGGTGAGAGAGCTCCGCAACGCCGGAATACATGTGGTGATGATCACCGGGGACAGCAGGGATACCGCAGCTTCCATCGCTTCAGCCTGCGGAATCCTTTCGGGGGGCGTTGACATCGTGCTGACCGGCAGCGAACTGGCGGCAATGTCGGATATGAAGCTCAAGGAAATTTTGCCTCGGCTCGGAGTGCTGGCAAGAGCGCTGCCGTCCGACAAAAGCAGGCTGGTGAGAATAGCGCAGGAGGCGGGGCTTGTCGCCGGAATGACCGGGGACGGCATAAACGACGCTCCGGCGCTGCGGCGGGCGGACATCGGCTTTTCAATGGGATGCGGTACGCAGGTGGCAAAGGAAGCAGGGGACATCATAATTCTCGACAACAACCTCGCGTCGGTGGCAAAAGCCGTGCTTTACGGGCGGAACATATTCAAAAGTATAAGAAAATTCATTACTCTTCAGCTTACAATGAATTTCTGCGCCGTGGGGGTTTCGATGATCGGACCCTTCATCGGAGTGGACGCGCCCGTCACAGTCGTGCAGATGCTCTGGATAAACATTATTATGGACACCCTCGGCGGGCTTGCTTTTGCGGGCGAGCGAGCACTGCCATCCTGCATGAAGGAGCGGCCTAAGCGTCGCGACGAGCCGATTCTGAACGGATACATGATCAACGAAATTGTATTTTTAGGAGGATTTACGGTCGCGCTTTTAATTGCGTTTCTCAAGCTGCCGCAGATCGTTTCAAAATTCAGGACGGCGCCCGACAATATTTTTCTCCTGACCGCATTTTTCGCGCTTTTCATTTTTTCCTCGGTTTTCAACTGCTTTAACGCGCGTACCGACCGTCTGCGGCTGCTGGCCGGTATCGGCGGAAACCGTGCCTTCATATTTATTATGCTGTCGGTGCTTGCGGTGCAGCTGGTATTTGTCTATCTCGGCGGCAGCGTGCTGAGGACGGTGCCACTAAATGCGGGGGAATTGCTTTTTACAATGCTGATGTCGCTGCTCGTCTTTCCCGCCGAGTTCGTGCGCAAGCTGCTCTGGCGATTTTTATCCGGGAGGAAAGGGTACTGATATGGGCTGCGAGAACTGCTGCATACAGAGAATTGCTGCATTAGCGCGGGGAATTTAATAAAATTAAAAATCCAGCCGCTGGATTTTAGCGGCTGGATTCTTATGTAATTACTTCTTTCTTGAAACGATTGCGTTTCCTACCGAGTAGGGAATCGGGATCGTTATATAGTCGCCCTGCGTGCCTGCGATGTAAATTTCCTTGAAGTTGGGGTTTTCACCGCCTGATATATATTCAGGGGAGAAAAGAACGACGTTATAGCTCTTTGTCTGATAATTCGGATACGCTGTAAGTCCCTGCGGCCAGAGAACGGTGGCGGGGAGCATAAGCTTGTATGCCAAAGCGGTTCCCGAGTTGTTGCCCCATGTCGAGTATCCGTGATGGGAAACCTGAACTATATCAGATTTGAGATATGAACCGTACATACGGGCGCAAATCTGAAGCGCGTTTCCGGTCGCGTCTCCGGTGCTCATGTAGACCGTGCCGTCTCCAAAGGTCATTTTCATGACGACCGAGGTGCCGTTGAAGGCGTTGCAGACCTGCGGAGCAAAGCTCTCGATGGTGTACAGCACTTCAATCTTGAGGTCGGCAAGATATATAACCTGTCCTACGTGAACCCATAGAACGTCGGCTTTAAGCGCAGCCGCGGCAGTCAGAACATCGGTATATCCGCCGCCCTCGCCTGAATCCCAGTTGTCAGGGTATGTGCTTATGGCTTTCTGCCGCTCGGATTCGGACATGAAGTTGACAAGGAATTTTTCAACCTTGAAGGATGCGAACGAGCTGTATCTTTTTCTTATCATGCCGGTATGGTCGCCGTGCGCGTGGGTGACAATCCATGCGGCAATTGTTATTTTCTGTCCCGACTTGATGTATGAGGAGGACTGCTCCTTCATGGCGTTGATGAGGTTTGTGGCGCAGGCTGCTGTGTTGAAGCCGCCGTCGATGATCACAAAACGTCCGTCGGTCAGGCGGATGAGCACGCTGAGCCCGTTGCTGACAGTGCTTCCAGAGGAATCGGTGTATTCAAGGCCGAACATGGTTATCTGTGATGTGGTTACCGCCGTGTAGACATTTTCTGATTCAAGGCCGACGTGCTTCGCCAGCGACTCGATTATGATGCGAGTGGAATTTTCGTATTTGTAGAAGCCGGCGTTTACGGTGTACTTGCTGCTGTCGTATGTGGCGAAAAGGTTATCGGCCATTGTGCTGGTCGTGTAAGCCGTGTAACCGTTTGCCTCGAGCTTTGCAAGATAACTCTGGTATTCATTTGAGTTGGTATTCTTGATAATTATTTCGGTTGCGCCGTTTCCGCAATCGTATGTGGCGGAAAAAGTGCCGCCATCATATGATGGAAGAGCCGCAAGATCCTTGTCTACGGTATCAGTGACGAGGGTGTCAGCCGGAATGGTGAGCGAGCCATCTTTTGAAAGCGATTTGATCAGATTGATGAGCTTGTTTGCGGCGATTCTCAATGCAGAATCGGTATATGCGGCGACAACAAGCTTGTTGCCGATAATTTTTATCATATACTCGCCGTAGCTGATGGATGACAGAACGGCGGCTGATTCTGAATAATTTGTCTGGCCGACAAGAATTTCTATCGCATTCTCATCGTGAGTGCCGTCTCTTGTCCAGTCGTCAATAATTTTGGGAGTAGTCCCTGTCGCACTGCCGATGGCGGCGCGAATGTCGGTGGCGCAGGTTACGGCCATTGACGTGGACGAATACTTTTCGGGACGGACGACCGAGCAGTATGAAGTGTTGTCAGCGATAATTTTCAGGTCATTGGCTTTTTGCTGCGAGGTTTCTTCTGTCGATGTGGTGCTTCCGTTTGCGTCTGTGGTTACAGCTGTGTTCCCGTTATTCACACAGGAAATGCACATGGCCGCAACTACAAGCAGCGCGAGCAGAAGCGACAGCAGTCTGTTTGGATTTTTCATTGTTTTCCTCCGATGCCGTATCTTAAACGGCTGAAATAGATCACCGGAATGACTCCGGAATAAGTTAACACTAACATTGTAACATATACGGACAGGCTTTTCAATAGCCGGAACGGCAATTTTAACAACCGAATGTCAAGAAAAACGTAAATTTTTATGTATTGATTATGATTATGATTAGTGATATAATAAACGCAGTATTTTTTCGGGGGATTAAATGGATATTATAACATATCGTTGTGAAGGCTACTCCACTGTTATTAAGTTCGGAAGCTGGCGCACTGGGCTTATCCGCTGGGCCGGAAGATTCGAAAGCCTCACATACTTTGAAAGGCATAATCTTACCGACGAGGTTTTTATCCTGCTTGAGGGCAGGGCTGTTCTATATACCGCGGACAAGGATATGAATGCCGAGCAGCATGAGATGGAGAGCGGGACGCTCTACAATGTCCGCGCCGCCGAATGGCACGCCGTTACTCTGTCGCGCGACGCGCTGGTTATGGTGGTTGAGAACGCCGACACTTCAAAGGATAATACCGATTATTATTATCTGCAATCCTGAAGACAAAGGCGAAAAGGAAAATAAGCCATGAAAAACGCTCAGATCGCCGATCTTGTAAGGCCGCAGAATTTCAGCGACATCGTCGGTCAGCCGCAGCTTTTCGGAGAACGCGGTGTGATACGCCGGATGGTTGAGGGCGGCAGAGTGACAAATATGATATTCTACGGCCCGCCCGGCACCGGCAAGACGACTGCGGCGGCAATCATCGCAAAAAAGAGCGGGATGTCTTTTTACCGTCTAAATGCCACCACCGCGTCGGTTTCGGACGTAAAGGGGATTTTGCGGGAAACGGACAATGTCTTCGGTGCCGGCGGAATTTTGCTGTATATCGATGAAATTCAGTATTTCAACCGCAAACAGCAGCAGTCGCTTCTTGAATATATCGAGGACGGGCGTGTGACGCTGGTCGCGTCCACCACCGAAAATCCGCATTTTTATATTTATAACGCTATTATTTCACGCTCCTCGCTCTTTGAGTTCAAGCCTGTCCCGCCGGAGGAATGCGCAAAGGCGCTGCGCCGGGCCCTCGATTATATGAATTCGGAGTCGGGAACCGATAAAAAGGCCGCAGATGAAACGCTGATTTATATTGGCAAATGCACAGGGGGCGATGTCAGGCGGGCTATAAACCTGCTTGAGAACGCGTTTTATGCCGCTGACGCAGAAATAACGCGCGGGGAAATAGATTCGTTCAGTTCAAAGGTCGGCAATTTCAGCGACGACACGCATTATGACCTGCTTTCTGCGCTTCAGAAGTCAATACGCGGCTCCGACCCAGACGCGGCGGTGTTTTATCTCGTCAGACTGCTTGAGGCGGGAGAACTGCTCTCGGTCTGCCGTCGCCTCCTTGTCATTGCGAGCGAGGACATAGGTCTTGCATATCCTCAGGCGGCGGTGATTACCTACGCCTGCACAGAAGCTGCGCGCGAGCTGGGCATGCCTGAGGCCCGCATACCTCTCGCAAACGCGGCTTTGATGCTTGCGACTTCGCCGAAGTCCAATTCGGCTTATCTTGCGGCGGCTGCGGCGCTTGACGACGCGGCCAAGGGTCTCGGCAGCAGTCTCCCCGAGCACCTAAAAAGTCCGCTTTACAAGGGCTACAAATATCCGCATGACTACCCGGGGCATTATGTGAAGCAGCAGTACCTGCCGGACGATCTGGTCGGGCGGAAATATTATTCGTATGGGGACAACAAAACCGAAGCCGCGGCGGCTGCTTACGCGGAAAAAACAAAAAGCGGAAGGGATTGATTATTGTGATGAAAATCGGTGTGGTCGCCGACTGCTTCAAGAGCAGTCTTGAGGACTCTCTTAAAAATGCAGCGTCGCTTGGACTCGAAGGAGTTCAGGTTTACGCAACAGGCGGCGGTTTTTCCCCTGATGAGCTGACGCAAACAAAAAAAGCAGGCTTCAAAAAAATGCTCTATGAATATGGCCTTACCCTCTCCGCGCTCTGCGGAGATCTCGGAGGGCACGGCTTTGAGATAGCGTCCGACAATGTGTGGAAAATTGCTTTAACTAAAAAAATTATAAGACTTGCCGAGGAGCTGGGATGCCGCGTAGTAACCACTCACATCGGCGTGATTCCTGACGCCCCCGACACATATAAGTACAGAGTTATGCTCAGTGCGCTCGATTATCTCGGCTCTTTTGCCAAAAAACACGGTGTGACGCTGGCAATCGAAACAGGACCGGAATCCGCGGCGACACTCAAAGGCTTTCTTGACCGCACGCACGGCGGCGTCGGGGTGAACCTTGACCCGGCAAACTTTGTGATGGTCACAGGGCAGGACCCGGTCGAGGCGGTGCATTTACTGAAAGACTATATCGTCCATACCCACGCGAAGGACGGAATAATGCTGAAGAAAACCTCGCCGCGCATAATATACGACCACTTCGCCGACGGCGGCATCGAGGCGCTGAATACCGCGGATTATTTCAGGGAAACTGTCCTCGGAGAGGGGAAAGTGGATTTTGACGCGTATCTTCAGGCGCTGCGCGATATCGGATACGACGGCTTCCTCACCATCGAGAGGGAGACGGGTAAAAATCCTTACGCCGATATCGAACTGGCCGCCGAATTTCTGAGGAAAAAACTGTCCGGCAAATAAGGCCGCCTTTTAATAGGCGAACAGGCGTGTGTACGGGTATTTTATACTTCAATGTTTTTCAAAATATATAAAAATGAGGTGTAAATCAATGAAAAAACTGGTTGTGGCAGTCATCGGCTGCGGAAGAATCTCTGATATCGCCCATTTCCCCGCGCTCTCGAAAATCGAGGATGCAAGGGTAAAATATGCAATCGACCTTATCCCCGAGAAGGCAGAGGCAATGAAGGCTAAATATCCCGTTATCGAACGGACGGGAACCGATTATAGGGTCGCGCTCGCCGACCCGGAGGTCGACGCGGTGTATGTGCTTACACCGAACTACGTTCATTATACCGTGACCATGGACGCTCTGAGGGCAGGGAAGCACGTTTTCTGCGAGAAGCCGATCACCGTCAGCTATGCCCTCTCAAAAGAAATGAAGGACGAGGCCGACAAAACAGGGAGGATACTCAACATCGGCGTATGCAACCGGTACCACAAGTCGGTCGAGGAGATCGAACGGCTGAACCGCGAGGGAGTACTCGGAAATATTTATACGGTCTACTGCTCGTTCCGCTCCGGACGCTCGATTCCCGGACTCGGCGGGCCTTTCACCACTAAAAAAATGTCGGGTGGCGGCGTCCTTATCGACTGGGGAGTCCACTTCCTCGACCTGATTCTTTATATTCTCGGCGGCGCAAAGATTAAGACTGTCAGCGCCGACGCATATTCGGAGATGGCGAAGAAAATCAGCGACTATGTCTATGACGGCATGTGGGCGGGTCCGGCGATAGCCAATGGAACAAACGACGTCGAGGACTACATCACCGGATACATCCGTACCGATAAAGCGTCTATTTCCTTCAACGGCGCATGGGCTCAGAACATCTTCGAGAACGAGATGTACATAGATTTCATGGGCGACAAGGCAGGCATCAGGCTGAAATACTGCAGCACGTTCACGCTTTATTCGATCAAGGACGGAAAGCTTGCGAAAATCACTCCGGAATATGAAATACCCAATATGTATGAAGCGGAGGACAGAGCGTTCATCGAGTCGGTGCGCACCGGAGTCAAGACGCGGAGCAATATCGATTCGGTGCTTGAAAGCGCAAGACTGCTTGACCTTATTTACCGCTCTGCCGAGCTTGGCATGGAGATAAAAGGGAATAACTGAACATGAAAAAGATTGGATTTATCGACTATTACCTCGACGAGTGGCATGCGAACAATTATCCGGCGTGGATTGCCGAGGTCGGGAAAAAGCTCAATGCCGGCTTCAAAATTGCTTATGCTTGGGCGGAGCTTGACGTACCGCCGCGCGGCGGAATAACAACCGGGGCGTGGTGCGAAAAGTATGGCGCAGAAAGGTGCGAAAGCATAGCGGAGCTGTGCCGTTTGAGCGATTATATTGTAATTCTCTCGCCCGACAACGCCGAGAAGCATCTCGGCTACGCAAGGGAAACATTCAAGCATGCTGCGGGAAAGCCTGTTGTAATTGACAAAACATTCGCTCCAACTCTTGCCGAGGCTAAGGAAATATTCGATGCGGCGGAGAAATCCGGAGTTCCGGTATGCTCGTCGTCGGCGCTGCGCTTTGCATCGGAAATTTCCACGTACAACGGGGACGCCGCCGGAATGACCACTTATGGCGAGGGAAGCTCGTACAAAACTTACGCCGTGCATCAGGTCGAAATGATTGTCAAGTGCATGGGCAGCGCGCCGCGCCGGGTTATGGCTGTGCAGAATACTCTTAATAAAACTCTTGTCATCGAGTTCGACGGCGGAAGGCGGGCCGTGTTTAATCAGGCGATCGGCTCGGGAGCGCCGTTTTCGGTCAGCATCGAGAGCGGAAAAGAAATATGTAAAAATGCTTTCTGGAGCCAGATAAAATCCGACTTTTTCAAGAATTACATCGGCGACATGCTCCGCTTTTTCATGACCGGCAGGGCTTCGGTTCCGAAGGAGGACACGCTGGCGGTGATAGGTGTCATCGAGGCGGGCGAGAAGGCTCTCGAACAGCCCGGCGTATGGGTTAATGTTTGATTCGCTTTGGCTAGTTTTTCAGTGTTATTTTATAGATAGAGAAGAAAGAGCGCCCAAAATCCGATAAAATACCCAAATATCATCGGATTTTGGGCGCATTATTGTTCAGAAGTACATTAAAAATACATTGACAAAACTTGATTTGAAGCATATAATATATATCAAATAAATTTGATATGAGGTGATATCTTGGCAACCGTTTACGAGGAGCAATCAAAAGTATTCAAAGCATTTTGCGACGAAAACCGACTTAGAATACTCGAACTTCTGCGCGGCGGAGAAAAATGCGCCTGCGTTTTGCTGGAACAGCTGAGCCTCGGCCAGTCGGGATTATCGTATCACATGAAAATTCTGGTTGAGTCGGGCGTGGTGGAGAGTAGGCAGGAAGGCAAATGGACACACTATAAAATAAGTCAAAAAGGCAGCGAGTATGCCGGAGCGCTGCTAAGGGAGCTGACGACGCCATATGCGGCTGAAGCTGATAAAGAAAAATACTGTTGTAAAAAATAAGACGCCGGCTGTCTTTTGACGGCTTAACACAGCGGTATTCATCAAAATTATTATTTAATGCGAGGCTTATATTTTATGCAAATAATCAAGTCGGTCTGGGATTTTTTCCAGAATCAGATTCTCGGGATGAAGTGGCTGAACGAAATAATCGGCATGGGTCTGTCGGCCTTGGGGCTTGACACCTCCAACCGCTGGATCGGGAGCATCCAGTTTTTCGCCTACGACGTCATAAAAATCACAGTCCTTCTGTGTATTCTGATTTTCGTTATAAGCTACATTCAAAGCTATTTCCCGCCCGAGCGCAGCAAACGCATATTGGGACGTTTCCACGGCATCTGGGCGAACTCTGTTGCAGCCCTGCTCGGAACGGTAACCCCGTTTTGCTCATGTTCTTCCATACCGCTCTTTATCGGCTTTACGTCCGCCGGACTTCCTTTGGGAGTGACCTTCTCATTCTTGATATCATCTCCTATGGTCGACCTCGGATCGCTGGTTCTCCTGATGAGCATTTTCGGCGCTAAAGTCGCTATAATCTATGTCATCATCGGGCTGGTTATCGCCATTGTCGGCGGTACGATCATCGAGAAGCTGCATATGGAAAAGCATGTGGAAAGCTTTATCATGACGGCGGGAAGTGTTGACATAGAATCCCCAAGCCTGACAAGAAAAGACAGGCTTGTATATGCAAAGGAGCAGATGCTCGCAACCTTTAAGAAGGTGTTCCCGTATATTCTGATCGGCGTGGGCATCGGAGCCGTCATTCACAACTGGATACCCGAGGAATGGGTCGCCGCCGTGCTCGGAAGCGGCAATCCTTTAGGGGTGATACTGGCGACTATCATAGGCGTCCCGATGTATGCCGACATATTCGGCACGATCCCGATTGCGGAAACACTGCTCTTGAAAGGCGCTCAGCTCGGCACTATCCTGTCTTTCATGATGGCGGTCACAACCCTGTCACTGCCTTCAATGATTATGCTCAGGAAGGCCGTCAAACCGAAGCTGCTTGCGCTGTTTATCGCCATCTGCACAATCGGCATCATCATCGTTGGCTACTTTTTCAACGCGATTCAGCCGTTTATAATATAGGAGATCACTGGTATGGCAAAAACATGGTATCCCGTTATCGATTATCTTATCTGCGCGGAGTGCGGCACCTGCGTTGCAAAGTGTCCGCATAATGTGTATGACGTTTCAAAGGCGCCGACTCCTGTTGTCAAAAATCCCGAATTCTGCATCGACCATTGCCACGGATGCGGCAACCGCTGCCCGTCCGGAGCGATTACTTATGTCGGCGATGACACAGGATGGACGCCGCCGAATACAAAAGGGAAAATTAAAATTTCAGGGAAAGTATCATGCTGCTCCTGCGGCGAATATGAATCAGATGATAATTCAAATAAATCCGGGGCGGCAAAAAGCAAACCCGGCTGCTCATGCGGAGGCGATTTGTGCTGACGGATGCTGATGGATAATGAAAAGTGTTATTAAAAGATTTGCGGATGTTGGCTTACCGAGAATAGTACAACGAAGCAGGCTCCGCATAAAATTAACAGGCTTGCCCGTTTAACTTAGTTATATTTTTTGATAAAAAAGGAGATTTTTATTATGTCACTGTTCGGAAAGAAAAACAACAACGAAAAAACATCTTCGTGCTGCTGCTGCGGCGGCAGCTGCAATGCAGACAGCATGGCGAAGGCTGAAAACGCTAAAAAGGAAGGCGCAAGCGTTAAGGTCTTGGGCAGCGGCTGCGCAAAATGCAGACAGCTTGAAGAAGCTGTTAAATCGGCGCTGGAGCAGCTCGGAATGGATACGGCAATAGATCATGTGACCGATTTTTCACAGATTGCGTCATATGGCGTGATGACCACTCCGGCCCTCGTCGTCGACGGCAAGGTGGTTTCATACGGCAAGGTTCTTAATACCGATGAGGTGGTGAAAATCCTCCGGAAGGTCAGACAGAATTAAGGGGTATTCGCCATGCAGAAGAGCAAGGTTTCAGGCATCGGCTTTTTTGAAAAATATCTGACGCTCTGGGTTATCATATGCATGGCCGTAGGGGTATTGATCGGTAAATTTCTGCCTGAGATCCCTTCCTTCCTCGGACGGTTCGAGTACGCAAATGTTTCCGTACCGATTGCCGTACTTATCTGGCTTATGATATATCCCATGATGCTTAAGGTGGATTTCCAGAGCATAAGAAACGTAGGCAAAAACCCAAAAGGGCTGTTCGTAACATGGGTGGTAAACTGGCTGATCAAGCCGTTTACCATGTTCGGAATCGCGTGGCTGTTTTTCTTTGTGATTTTCAAAACGCTTATCCCTGCCGAGCTTGCAAAGGATTATCTCGCGGGCGCGATACTTCTGGGCGCCGCCCCCTGTACGGCAATGGTGTTTGTATGGAGCCATCTGACAAAAGGCAACGCCGCATACACCGTGGTGCAGGTCGCTACCAACGACCTGATTATTCTTGTGGCATTTACGCCGATTGTCGCGTTTCTGCTCGGCGTAGGCGGCGTATCTATCCCGTGGGATACCTTGATTTTATCGGTGGTTTTGTTCGTGGTCATTCCCCTTGCGGGCGGTGTGATAACGCGCAACTATGTCGTCGGTAAAAAAGGCCTTGACTATTTTCAGACCAGATTCATACCGAAATTCGGGAATACCACCATCATCGGCCTCTTGCTGACTTTGATTATAATTTTTTCGTTTCAAGGCGACGTTATTCTGAACAATCCCCTGCATATCTTTCTGATTGCGATACCTCTGATTATCCAGACCTTTCTTGTTTTCTTTATAGCTTATCTTGCAAGCAGGGCGTTAAAGCTGCCCCACGATATTGCCGCGCCGGCCGGCATGATAGGCGCGTCAAATTTCTTTGAGCTCGCCGTAGCAGTGGCTATCTCTCTTTTTGGCACGCAAAGTCCTGCAGCGCTCGCCACAATAGTCGGCGTTCTCACTGAAGTGCCGGTTATGCTTATTCTTGTAAAAATAGCAAACAGCACAAAAGGATGGTTCATACATGAGTAATCCGATAGGTGTATGCCGCATTTTGAACTGTCCGAAATCCGCGGCCGGAAAGCCTCGGAAAAGTAAAGATAAATATTTTATTACTTCTTTCAGGCTGGCTTGTCAGCCTGATTTCATTTTACTCTTTCTTACCAATAATTAAAATCTCAGCAATCCTCTTGAAAATGCGGCGCGTTTGTGGTAAAATTATTTGGTCTGAGGATTTATGACAGCAGGTTCACTATTTCAATATCTGCCCGTGGCGCAGCTGGATAGCGCGCAAGACTCCGACTCTTGAGGCCGCAGGTTCGAATCCTGTCGGGCAGGCCAGAATACCTGAATATATAAGAGGGGCAAGAATTATGTTCTTGCCCCTCTTTGCTATGTGAAAAGACATCATCATGCGTCAAGGCGCTCTGCAAAATCAAATACAGGGCAGCTACCCGGGGGACAGCAGCACAATGCGGAAAGGCGTCCGAAAAATATAAAGATTATAATCCCAGATAATTTTCGATGATGCTTACGGCGTTTGCCACGCCGTCTTCGTCCCGCAGTTTTTTTCCGTATTCAGCCGCCCTTCTCTGCATGGCTTCATCCGATATCGCAGTGTTCAAAGCCTCCGAATAGTTGTCGGCAGTCAGCTTTTTACACCATATCGGCTTTGTTCCTATACCAAGCTTATATACGCGGTCGCCCCAAAACGGCTGATCGCCGCCGAACGGCACAATCACGCTCGGCACTCCTGCCCGTATTCCCGCCGCCGTTGTGCCTGCCCCGCCGTGATGTGACACCGCTTTTACCTGCCGGAACAGCCATTCGTGCGGAACATTGCCGATCAGCAGGACATTTTTAGGCAGCTTGCGCTCGCCGATATTCCTCCATCCGGCAGAAAGCAGCGCCCTCTGCTTAGTCCTTTTCAGACTCTCTAAAATCACATCAAGAATCCTGTCAAAGTTGCCGCCGACAGTACTTCCAAAACCAATATAAACGGGTTTTTCACCGCCTTCAAGAAATTCCTTGAGCTCCCGGTCCGGCTCCCATTCCTTTGGGATTTTTTCAACCCAAAATCCGGTCAGATGGCAGTCATCACCCCATTCCTCGGGCTTCGGAGAAAGCGTCGGGCTGTAAGCATATAGCGTAGGTATGGGTTTCCCGTTCATCTCACGGTAAGGAAACTGATATGGCTTTATTTTCGGCAGGCCCATTTCCGCACGCCAATCGTTAAGCAGGGCCCTCGTTGCGTTTGACCATAAAATATCCCCGCCTTTGAAGGTGATGCGATTATACACTTTCCCCAAGGGAAGGCGGGGCGCTGTCATGGCGGGAAACTCACCCGTTGGGTCAAGCGGACAGAAAAACGCACGGAAGCATGGCACTTTATACTTCTCGCAGGCGTGGTATGCCACGCTGCCCAGGGTGGTGTATAATACGCAGTCCGCATTTCTGCAGGCGTTTTCAATATCAGTTAAAAATTGTTCTTTTACAGGTTCCAATAGCCCTTTAAGATTCCTGAAATATTCGGCAAAGGAAACCTGCTCCCCTATAAGCTTCTCCATCAGAAGCTCCGCCGAGCCTGCCATGGGAGCGTATTCGAATCCTTCTGACTTTATCAGCTCCTTAAATTTGTCCATCGCGCAGATATGTACGGAGTGCCCTTTGCGCTGCAATCCTTTCCCGAGAGCGATAAGCGGCTGGACGTCTCCCCTTGAACCTATGGTTATTAGACAGAATCTCATTATTTATGCCCCTCCAAAGTTTTGCTTTGAAATAGACTGCGCTGATTTTTTTCGGCTTTTAGAAGCCTTGGCGCAGGCTCCCGCTGAACGGCAAGGATTTGAAAAAAACTGTTTTTTCAGCTGTTTGTTTTTATGCCACCGAGAGGTGTTTCTCCGGTAACCTGATTCATAATATTTTCAATATCCGCCAAAGGTTTAACGCTCTATGGATGATACTCGCCTTATATTTGATACGGTTATCTTCAGCTCCTGTACGTATTTTCTCTCCATCCTGAAGGATAAATGACTGCTCAAAAGACACGCCCAAAGCTTCTGCTATGGCTTTAAGTCCTTCAAGGGTTACGGCCTCCCGTTTGAGCTTTTATTGGAATTTTGCGGCGACTGCCAGATAAGCCGGGCAAGTCAATACAGAAAACACATATTTACATTTGCTTGCAAAGTTCTTTAACAATACATGATGCAGTCACAGCTGTGCATCCGGTTTCCCGACAACCATTATAAACCGTTTGGTTTATAATGGCAATAGAATATTATATAATTTAACAGGTAATTCCCTAAGAGCATAAACCTGATATAACAAAAAGATTTCAGTCTGCGGCAATACCGCAGCGGCTGTGCTGCGCTCTCTCCGGCTCGGAAAATTTAAAATATGTTGTATTGTTTTTTTGGAGTTTTCGACTGCACATTTCCTTACAATTTTAATTCGGACTCGTTTGATTTTTGGCTGTCTATAAAACTTTGTGTTGTTATTATTTATTTTTATAAATATCTGCAATTAAAAATGTTATATTGTTCTACAAGTTAAGAAATATATATTTACATTCATGTTAAACAATGATAAAATAATTACAGGTAACCAAATTCATATAATTTTATGGAGGCAACCGTCATGAAAAAAGGATATCGAATTCTTTCAGCATTTATGATCTTATCATTAATGGCAGCGATGTTCAGCACTGTGGCGATTAGTGCCAGTACCTATGATCTCCCTCCATTGCTCATGACAGAATTTTCAATGAATCCGGCAGGTACGGATTTTCGCGGCGAGTATGTAGAGATTTACAACTGCAGCTCGGAGCCGATCAATCTCAAGGACTATAAGCTTGCCTACAGAAATTCTACGACAAACATCGTGATATGCTTTAACGAAATCACTAAATACGCCAAATCAGATATTGCTCTTGCGGGCAAGGTCGAGCCTGAAAAGGCCATGCTGGAGCCCGGTCAGGCCGGCGTCATATGGATCAAGGGCAATTCCGGAAGCAGCAACGCTTCGGAGTTGACCTCCGATAATTTCCTCGAAAGTTATTTCAAAACTCCTGATGAGGTTAACATGTTTATTGCCGAACACGATATAACATCATCAAGCGAATTTGTGACCGGCGGCAATTTCTATATGCTCAATCACACGGGTGACGCTTGGATTTATCTGTATCTTGTCAATAAGGAAGCCACTGCCGAGGATTATCAGGCTTACATAGTAACCGGTTTTGAATCACAGGTAGCAGCTTTTGAGACCAATTCCTATGTCCATTTGCAATTCGACGAAACGACCGGTCTTACCAAAATTTATAAAGTTATCTCCGGGGAACGCATAATGGCCAGTGAATGGCTTGGAGTGATCATGCCCGAGCAGGATCCTTTCTTTGATCCGAGCACAACCACACAACCTCCGGAAACCACAACAGCACCTGTCACAACACCGGCTCCGAAGGTCACGACACAGGCTCCTGCAGTCACAACAACGCCAACGACAACAACAAGCGCGCCGATAAAGGACGTTACGACGACGACTCCCGTGACAACTGCCGGCAAACAAAATAGCTGTAAAAGCTTAATCAGCTTTGGTATGTTGGCATTGCTTGTTCCGGCTGTTGCTGTAATCAAGAAAAAGAAAAAATAACAAATTTATAGTATAAGTCAGAAACATTATAGAAAATATGACCGCGGGAGCTTTACGTTCTCGCGGTTTTTGCCGGGGTAACTTTAATAATTCCAAATATAAATAAAATGCTCCGATAGTCACCCTCCGGATACATTTTTCTGTTCAGATATAATTCTGCAAATCGGACTTTTGGGGGCTTAAAAGTTCGGATCCCCACGTTACGGGAACGTGGATACACAGCAGGCTAAACGGCTCAAGGAGCTTGAAAAAGAGAATGACCTAACGAAAAAGCTCGCAGCCGGACTGAGCTTTGACAGAGCAATACTTAAGGACGTCAACTCAAAAAACCGGTGAGCCCGCACAAGCGGAAGGCAGCCGTCAGAAAAACAGCTGAAAATATAAGCTAAGCGAAAGACGGGCTTGTCGGGTGTTATCGGTAATGCTTTATATACTTTCTTGTCAGACATTGTATAGATACCTTCTTTCGCGGTTCCTCACTGTGAAGCGTATCCAACTTTGCCTGGCTTTATTTTTACAGGCAAATTTACACCACCATATAGACTATAGCAATATCTACGGATTTTATCCGCAATCCCGCGCTTTTTACGGCAGGAAAAAGAAAGGCTTCCGAACCTGTGCTTTTTTGCAGGCATACCGTCTTGCATTTTACAAAAGAATTGAACAAGGTCAATATTTTTATATTATATGTCAAAATATTGGTAGAAATAATAATTGATATACAGTATAATTGATTTAGAACGGCAGCTTGCTTAATAATCCGGTTGATGAAACAGAAAAAGGAAGATGCGGAAATGGCAATAGAGAAATTCATAGTGTCAAGAGACGACAGCGTATATGAGGCGTGGCCTGACCTTGTCAGAACGCGCGGAGGACGGCTCATCTGCGTTTTCACGGAATGCACGCACCACAAGGACCGGAACCGTTCGCGCATTATGATGACGCATTCGGACGACAGAGGACGGACATGGACTCCGAAGCGTCCGTTCACCGGGTTTTCAGATTCGGATTTTTACTTCAACAATGCTCGCATTTCACGAATGCCCGATGACACTTTAGCCGTAATCTGCGACAGGGTTGACAGCTCCGGGGAGACAGAGTGCGGGCCGGGGACAAAAATATATCGCTGGACTGGCGATGCAGAGGGAGAGATGTGGGGTGAGCCGCGCGAACTGCCGCTTTTGGGAATAGTACCTGACAAATATCATGTTTTATCAACAGGCAGAATTATAATAACCGCTCACCGCAAGAATTTAGTTGCCGGCAAGAGCGGACAGTACCTTAAGTACAGCGACGACGGAGGAAAAAGCTGGTCGGAAGAGATAACGGTGGCTGCTGATCCCCGGTATAACATCTGCGAGGCGTCAATACTTGAACTGTCGGACGGGACACTCGTTTCGTTTATGCGGGAAAACTCAAAGAAGGGAATAGACTGCCTGAAATCCTTCTCTTATGATCATGGTCAGTGCTGGAGCAATGTCAAAACGGCTCCGATACCCGGCTGCCACCGCCCGGTGGCAGGCAGGCTGAACGACGGAAGGATTATGATGACCTACCGCTTTATGCAGGGTGGCAGGGGCTGGCTGGGAGCCTGCACGCAGAATGTGTTCGCAGCCTTTTTCACTGAGGATACAGCAAGAAGTTCCGAGAGGTCTGAACAGTCTGTAAGGATAATGCCTGTCGACTACGACCGCAGCCCGTCGAGCGACCTCGGATATACCGGCTGGGTTCAGTTTGACGACGGCGAGATTTATATTGTGAACTATATCACGGACGACGCCCCGAAGGCGCAGATACGCGGTTACAGCTTTTATCCTTCCGACGTTATTCTTATGCAGGACTGAAGCTGAAAAATCCCGCCGTGCCGCATATTAACTTATATATTAAATGAAAGGACTTTTTAATAATGGACAAAAAATTCGGGGGCGTTTTTCCCGCGCTGCTGACGCCATTTGACAAATACGACAACATCAACGCCGGTGCTCTCGGCCGGCTTATCGAACTAAACATCAATGCCGGAGTAAACGGATTTTACGTTGCCGGCAGCACCGCCGAGGTTTTCATGCTGACCGACGGCGAAAGAAAACTGATTTACGAGACAGCCGCGAAATACGCCGGCGGAAAAGTTACGCTTATTGCCCATATCGGAGCCATATCTACAAAACAGACGATTGAATACGGTAAAATTGCCAGGTCGCTCGGATATGACGCAGTATCGGCGATATCGCCTTTTTATTACAAGTTCAGCTTCGAACAGATAAAGCGGCATTATTTCACCATTTCGGAGGCTGTCGGCCTGCCGATGATTATCTATAATTTTCCGAATTTTTCGGGAGTCAATCTCAGTGTTTCGGATATCAGTCAGTTTCTTGCAAACCCGGGATTCATAGGCGTCAAACACACCTCAAACGATTATTATGCGCTCGAGAGCTTCAAAGCCGCTTTCCCCGACAAGGTGATTTACAACGGATTCGATGAAATGTTTCTGTGCGGACTTTCAATGGGCGCCGACGGCGGTATTGGAAGTACATACAATTTCATGGCGGATAAGTTTATCCGCATGAAGAAAAAATTCGAGGCGGGAGATATGTCCGGAGCTTTAGAAGAGCAGAAAACCGTCAACGCCGTCATTGACGCGCTTAAAAAGGTCGGCGTGATGGAGGGCGAAAAAGAGGTGCTCTGCCAGCTCGGCATTGATTTCGGGCATGCGAGGGCTCCGTTTTCAGAGCTTGATGACGCTCAGAAAAAAATAGTTACAAAGGAAATACTGCCTCTGCTATAAAATTGTGTATCCGATACAGCAGAATTTTCTTTGCAGCCTGCCGCCGGGAAGACATTTATGCAACAGGGAAACAGACACATAAGATGCCAAACCGATGTAACCCACAAAAAATAAAAAGGGATGGTTGAATGGTTTTATGAAAAAAACAGTTTTCAAACTGCTTAACGCTCTAATTGCGGCAGTAATGATTCTTTTGGTCGTTTCCTCCTGCGTCGGCGAAGTTAAAAGTGATACGGATACGTCAAGGCCGGATTCAACTTTGCCGGACAGCTCGACAGCAGGCGAGGGAAGTAATCCTGCGAATGTTGATTCGCAAGGGCGTATTCTTGATACTGTTCCGACCGATACACTTGATTACGGCAATAAAAAAGTCACAATTCTGACATGGTCTGACGTAGAGCATGAGGAATTTAAGACGGCTGACCAGACCGGCGAGCCGGTAAACGACGCTATTTATATGCGCAATCTGACTGTCGAAGAACGCCTCGGCGTAAACCTTCAGTTTATCTCCACTCCCGGCAACGGAGACAATATAGCCAACTGGGTAAAATATGTGCAGAACTCGATTCAGGCCGGAGACAAAACCTTTGACATAATGGCGTCATACAGCCTTTCAATTGCATCAACGGCTAATGCGGGCTACTGCTACGACCTGCTTGACGCAGACTGCACTTATCTGAATTTCAATATGCCGTGGTGGCCTGACCGTCTGATTACCGAAGCTACGATAAATGACAAGCTTTATTTTTGTTCCGGCGACATCTCGGCTAATGCGCTTTATATGATGTATGTCTGCTATGTCAATAATGATATTGTGAAAAACATGAACCTTCCCAATGTTTTTGAGCTTGTCGACAATAACAAGTGGACATACGCGAAATTTCTCGAAATGTGCAGCGGCGTTTATTTCGATAAGGACGGCAGCGGTACAAAAACGGTTGGGGATCAGTACGGATATATGACCTCCGGCATACACTGCGACCCGTGGTTCTATGGCTCGGGCGCGCTTATCGTCGACAAGGACGCGAACGGAAACCTGCAGATGTCGCCGACATTCGGCGGGGAAAAGGTTATAAACACCCTCGAGATGCTGAACAGGCTGCTCTACAATACAAACGACGGAATTTACACTTCGTCTGTGCAACATCAGAAAGAATTCAACAACGGAAATATCCTATTCGTGACAGACCGCGCGCGGATAGCGATAACTGTACTTATTTCAGAATCGCTGCATTTTTCAATCGTTCCTTTTCCGAAGTATGACGAGGGCCAGGAAAAATTCGTGACGGTTATGGGCAACCCGTTCACGCTTTACGCGCTTCCGATAAATGCAAGCTCAGAGGATCTTCCGATGCTCTCGGCAGTGCTTGAAACATACGCCTCGGAGTCCTACCGCAAGGTCACGCCGGCGCTGTATGAAACCACTCTTAAAATAAAATATGTTCAGGAAGCCGATTCCGCGCGCATGTACGATATAATCAGAGAGAACCTGACGTTTGATCTCGGCCGGATTTTCGCCGATGTGCTCGTCAAACAATCGGCGTTCAGAAACGCCGTCGCGAACAACGCCGCAGGAACATGGTCCTCAACAATTAAAGGCTATTCCAAAGTAATGCCTAAGCTGCTTGAAAAGATTGTGACCGCATACGGAGGCTGATTGTAAAAAAATAAATGCCGCTTCATGACACAGGGAATCCCGTTCATGAAGCGGCTTATTATTTGGGCAGGGAGTATTGTTTGCTCATTGCCCTGACCGCCATTTTTGCCGATAATTATATCCGATTTTTATGTAATACGACAAATTAATTTTATACAATCCGAAGGGAATTTTTATTCACCGCCGCCAAGCGTCGGTTCGGCAAAAAATAATGTATTAGATTTAGATAGTTCGTTTTAAGATTGCTGCTGCGTTTGTTGTTTTATTCTGAACCTCCAGAGCCTTGCCTGATCCTCAGGCGACGCGTAGCCGATGCCGACACGGGGGAGAGATTCATATTCCGGACGCACGCCGTCGTCTTCAATCCAGAGACCGTTCTCCGGAGTTAAGGAAAGGCGGTTATATGCCCGGGTAATATTAAGGTATTTTGTCGTACGTCCGGGTCCTGCGGCTCCTTCGACACCGCGAATGAGCACCGCTTCGGGGTGGTCTGCGGGGCCTGTGACTATGTTGAACAGATCGTACATCCCGTAACAGAGGTAGATATATGCGGCGCCTCCGGGAAGATAAAGAGCGTCGGTGCGGGGGGTCCTGCCTTTATGGGCGTGGCAGGCGGTGTCTTCCTCGCCGTAGTAACACTCTGTTTCGGTAATGCGCGCACGGATTACAGTCGCGCCTGCGCTGTCGCTGTCGCTGGCGCCGATGGCGCGGCAGCAGATTATTTTGCCGAGCAGATCGGGAGCAAGATATGTCGCAGGGACGGAAAAATATGATTTGTCCAGAATCATTTATTGTTATTCCTCCGGTTGTTTTTTGCCTTCAGAGCCTTATGCCGCGAACCCGGATAAACTCCTCGGCTTCCTCGGCGGTCGGAATCGAAGTGTAGGCGCCGGCGCGGCTGACGGTTATGGCGCCGACAACGTTGCCGTATTTACCGGCGCGTTCGACGTCGCCGGAGCGCAGATATTCAAGAGTGAAGGCCGCGGTAAACGCGTCTCCGGCCGCTGTGGTGTCGACTACCTTTGCGTCAAATGCCGGAATACAGTGGTAGTATAGTCCGTCGTATATATAGGCTCCGCGTCCGCCGAGCTTGATTACATAGTAGTGCGCGTTCACAATTTTTGATAAGGCGATGGCGGCGCGCAGGCAGTTTTCCGGCGAACTGGGCGTGATACCGGTGAAAATTTCGGTTTCGGTTTCATTCGGTGAGAATACCTCAAGGTAAGGCATACGCGAAAGCGGGAAGTACCGGTTCGCAGGGCCCGCGTCTATAAATACCGGTATATTTTTCTTGGCGGCGGCTTCCGCTGCGTAGATGACAGCTTCGGCATCAATCTCAAGCTGCATGAAAAGCGCATCGGGATATGAAAGCATTGCATTGTCTATGTCATCAGGCACTATGGCGGTATTGGCGCCGGGGTAAACGACTATCCGATTTACTCCGTTGTCTTCTACCATTATTGCCGCAAGACCGGTCGGGAGCTTTTTGTCATATACGATAAAACGTGTGTCGATGCCTTCCTTTTCATAGAGGTTCTTGAGAATAGCGCCGTTTGCGTCGCTGCCGAGACGGGCGCAGAAAACACATTCGCCGCCGAGGCGCTGTATGGCGACAGCCGAGTTTGCTCCTTTCCCGCCCGGTACAAATCTGTAAGAGCCTTTATCGATGACGGTCTGTCCTGCCGAGGGAATGGAGTGCATATTCATTACAAAATCCATATTTGCAGAGCTTACGACAAGAATCCTTTTCTTCATTCACCGGCTCCTTTCATTTTCTTCATTATATATATTAACACAATTATAACGCAAATTTCAGCTTAAATCAATAAGAGCCGGATAATTTTGAAAAAGTGAAAATATCAAAAAAATTCGCAAAAACGTCTTGACAATCAAAGAGAAACGTGGTAGTATAGTGGAGCTGTCGCA
>CAZMZJ010000018.1:0-28979 GCA_964570825.1 uncultured Lachnospiraceae bacterium
GAGGTTGATAATTTAATAACGGCTGAAAATGCCGAGCGGCCCGGATGCGGGCTGCAGACCGGAGGAAAAATGTACAGAATGGGTATTGACCTCGGCGGGACGAACATTGCCGCCGGGATTATTGACAACGAATACAGAATAATTGCAAAATCAAGTCTGCCCACGCAGGCCGAGCGCGCGCCCGAGCTGATTGTGGACGATATGGCCGCGCTCTGCCGGAGCGTCTGTGCCGACGCGGGCGTCGGGATCGGAGACCTTGACATGGTCGGAATCGCCACGCCCGGAATCGCCAATCATGATACCGGAGTTGTTGAATATGCCAACAATCTTCCTTTCCGCAAGTTTCCGATAGCCGAGCTTCTCCGCGCGCGCACCGGAGCGAAAAATATCCTTATTGAAAATGACGCGAACGCCGCCGCATGGGGCGAAGCTGTGGCCGGTGCGGCAAAGGGAACGACAAACTCGGTTATGATAACGCTGGGGACCGGAGTAGGCGGCGGAGTGATAATCGACAAAAAAATTTATACCGGATTTAATTATGCGGGAGCTGAACTTGGTCACATTGTCATTGAGTATAACGGGCGCCCCTGCACCTGCGGAAGACGCGGCTGCTGGGAAGCATACAGCTCCGCGACGGCTCTCATACGCATGACGCACGAGAAGCTTGAGGAATGCGCAAGAGAAGGGCGTGCGACGGTCATGACCGAGCTTGTGGAGAAAAAAGGAAGAATAACCGGGCGCACCGCGTGCGATGCGGCCAGACTCGGCGACGAAGCGGGGCGTGAAGTTTATAATATGTACATAGGTTATCTTGCCGCTGGGATTACGAATATAGTCAATATATTCCAGCCTGAGGTGATATCTATAGGAGGCGGCGTTTCAAACGAAGGGCAGTCTCTTATTGACGCGCTTCTTCCTATCGTCAGGAAAGAGCAATATGGCGGCATGATTTCTATGTTAACCGACATACGTATTGCGCAGCTTAAAAATGACGCGGGCATTATCGGTTCGGCGGTGCTCGGGATGTGAGCAAATTTGAGAAATAAAATTAAATAAGACAGACATGTGTGGATCGTGCAGAATACGGCTTTTTTGACGGATTCTGCACGAAAATATTATGTGAATATAAGTGTAGAAAATCGGGGTCTTAAATTGTTGATTGTGTACAAATAAAGTTGAAAGTGATACTGTTGCGTATGCAATCAATAAAAACGGTGAGGGTAAATTAAAGTTACGCGACAATATTCGAGTAAAACTGTCAAGCCAAAAACAACAAAATTGTTGGCAAAATTACGAATGCTAGGCTATGGACAAGCCGAAATTAGTAAATAAAAATTACCGTCATCAAACGAAAATATGCACCCGCGCAATGTTGCACTAATTGTGAAATGTGCGTAAAGCCATCCTGAACAACGTATGGAAAAGGTGGTTCAATTACCCGTATTATATAATAGATATAAGAGAAATCTGCGCTTGACAATGAAAAAACGATATGATATCATTACTCTATAAATTCAGGGCAAATGGTGTCCGGTTTTGTTTCTATGCAAACCGATAACATCGGTTGCCGGTGCGAAAACTCTTTCGAGCGGCTTTGCGACGGCTAAAAGATAGTCATTTTACACAAAATTATCCGAGCCGGTAATACTGTTTCAAAGCGGCCGGAAAGCATAGCGCAGCCGATGTTGCAATACGATTTTTAACGAGAACTGAGAATTGAGTGTTGTGCATTGAGCAAATAATTGTGCCCCACACGGTACGGTGTCTTTCCGAGCCGTACCACGAAAATCTTGGCAGGAGGAAGAACCCAATATGGAAAGAACGAAATTTTCAAGATTTTGCGCTCTTTTCCTCGCACTGTTATTTCTGATACCGGGCGGCGTTATAGGCGCTGCGGCGGCCGACAAGGACACTGCTGCGTCCGGCGGCACGTCGGTAACAGATAAGACAATAGAGGATGTCAGAGAGCAGCTGAGCGCAATTTCGTACGAAGAGTACAGCGTAAAGTATGCAAGCGTCAAAAAAGCGGAAAAAGAAATTGTGGTCAACGGTGTTGACTACGATAAAAAAGACACGGATGCCAACGTGTATACAAGCACATATGACGGCATAGAAGCTCTTTATGTGCCCGACGCGGGTAGCGTCGTCTGGAATGTATCATTCCCCGAGACGGCCAAATACAGTATAATTATCGAGTATTACCCGATTGACGCAAAATCGTCGTCCATACAGCGTATTTTCAGGATCGACGGCGCAATTCCGTTTTCCGAAGCGCGTTACATAACGATGACCAAGATATGGAAAAACGTGTATAGTGACGGCGAATTCAAACTCGGCAAGAACGAAAGCGCATCCGACTATCTTGCCGCAGCGGAGACTATGAACATCACGGCTTCATCGGTGGAGAGGGAAGACGGCACCTATATTGTTTACAAGATGCCGGAATACTGGACCGAAGACATTTCAACTCTTACCGATTCGAAGCTTATACGTTTCTTTACGACGGATATAGACAACAACGAAGTCCGCTGCGCGATGGTGCAGAGTCCGGCGTGGTGTACTTATGAGCTCAAGGATGTGGATGGGTTCTATTCGGAAAGCTTTGAGTTTGCATTTACTGCGGGCGAACACAAGATATCGCTTGAGGGCGTTAACGAGCCGGTCGCCATCAAATCCATCAGGCTTATACCGCATAAGGATATGATTTCGTATGAAGAATACAGAAATCAGTTTGCAAATGAGGCGAAAGGAACGAGCGTCATAAAGATTGAAGGCGAGTTCCCGTCGGCTCTATCCACGCAGACGGTGTACCCTGTCGAAGACAGAGCCTGCGCGATCAACTCCCCGTCGGATACGACGAGAATGATTCTGAACACCATCGGCGGCGACAAGTGGCAGACCTCCGGACAGTGGATTGAATATTCATTCAAAGTCGACTCGGCCGGAATGTACCAGATAGTCACGAGATTCAGACAAAATATTCTTGACGGTATATACACATCCCGCGTTTTGTATATATACAGTGATGAGAATTCGGGGCTAAAAGAGGGCGACAAGGGCTATTACAACGGCATTCCGTTCAAGGAAGCTACCGAGCTGGTGTTTAACTATTCTACGGACTGGCAGTCCGGATCGCTTAAGTATTCGGTGAAAACCGAGAATGAGAACGGAAAGACAACGACTGAATACAAGGATGTGGAGCTTTACTTCGCAGCCGGAGTAAAATACACTATCCGTTTTGAAGTATCTCTCGGCGCAATGGGCGATATAGTTCGTCAGATAAGCGAATCTCTCAAGGCTATCAATAATGACTACCTTGATATTCTCAAGCTTACCGGCGCCTCTCCCGACCAGTACCGCGATTACGGCTTCTACCGTATAATGCCCGATACCATAATCGACCTGAAGGTGCAGGCGGATATACTTGAGAAAATAGCTAAGGAGATTTCCGAAACAGCCGGTGTAAAGAGCACCAACGCTGCTATTCTTGAAAAGATTGTGTGGCTGCTCCGCCGCATGCACGGCGATGAGGATGAGATCGCCCGCAACCTCGACCAGCTCAAGAGTTATCTCGGAACGCTCGGCACGCTGCTGAGTAACGCAAAAACCCAGCCGCTGCAGATTGATTTTATAATGATTCAGTCTGCCGATGCGAAAATTCCGAAGGCAAAACCGAACTTTTTCCAGTCGTTTGCTCATGAGTTTTCAAGCTTTTTCATGAGTTTTATACGCAACTACAACCGCATGGGCGCGACGACAGATGTCACAGATGACAGTAAGAGTATTGAAGTCTGGCTTGCGACCGGACGCGACCAGGCGCAGGTTGTCCGCAACCTTATAAATAACGATTTCACTCCTGTGTACGGATATCCGGTCAACCTCAAGCTTGTGGCTGCAAGCACGCTTCTTCCTTCTATTCTCTCAAACAGCGGGCCTGACGTCTATATCGGGCTTAGCGATTCCAACGTCATAAACTACGCGATACGCGGCGCGCTGCTCAATATTGAAAATTACGACGGTTTCTATGACCTTGCGATAAACAAGGAGACGCGCCAGTTCAACGAGGCGGCAATGATGGTCCTCGGTATCGCGGACGCAGACGGCGTCGATCATTACTACGGATTGCCCGAGAACCAGTCGTTCCCGATGATGTTCATCAGGACCGACATTCTTGCAGACCTCAACATAGACATTCCTAAGACATGGGACGACATACTCGAGGCCGTTCCGATCCTTCAGGCAAACAACATGGAAATCGGTCTTTCAAACGACTATAAGATATTCCTGTATCAGATGGGCGGAACCCTATTTGCGGACGACGGCATGAGAATCAATCTCGATTCAAACACGGCGCTTGACTCCTTTGCGATGATGTGCAATATGTTCACGATGTATTCCTTCCCGTACAAATACGACTTTGCGAACCGCTTCAGGACAGGAGAGATGCCTATAGGCATTGCATCATATATCGGGACCTACAACCAGCTGGTTGTATATGCGACCGAGATCCGCGGACTCTGGCAGTTCGTACCGCTTCCGGGCATTGAAGACGAAAACGGCAATATCAACAATGTGTCTGTTTCAACCGTTTCGGCGATAGTCATGGTCAACGGACGCAAAAATGAAGCCGGTTCATGGGAATTCCTCAAGTGGCATGTAGGAGTGAAGTGCCAGAGCGACTATGCAAACGAGATGGTGGCGCTCCTCGGCGACTCTGCAAAGCACTCGACGGCAAACATTAAAGCTCTCAGCTCTTTGCCCTGGACCTCGGAGGAATATAAAAATGTAAGCCTTCAGTTTGGCAATCTCGCGTCAATTCCGAACTATCCCGGAGCTTACATTATAAGCCGTTATACAACCTTTGCATTCCTTAAGGCATACAACTACAATTATGACCCCGTCGACGAGCTGCTTAAGTATATTACGACGATTAACAAGGAAATTACAAGAAAGCGCACTGAATTTGATCTTGAAACTCTCGAGCTCGGGCAGACAAAGGCCGAGAAGAGAATAAATCAGGTCAAAGGACTTCTTGATGACATCACTGCATCTTCTTCGTACACCTCAGCGTATGATTCAATTATCAGCGGAGCCCGCGCGGCGATTGCCAGCGGAGAAGCCTCTGCGATGATTGTTGCGGCTGATTCGCTCCGCGGCATCCTGAACACGCTTGATCCAACCGGGTCTATCGCCGCGAACGAGATAGCCTCGATCAAGGCAAAGCAGGGCTGCTATACATATAATGCTTATGTTTACGCTAAGGAGCTGGCGACAAAGGTTTATTACGCCGCCGAGTTTCTCAATGATGCGGGCGAAGCGCTCAATCAGTACGTTGACTAAGATAAGAATATTGAACAAATCTATATAAGGAGAAAGAGCACATGTCACAGAAAACAGCAGTGAAACAGGCTGTTGCCCGCAAGGATATGACGCGCTGGCAGTGGACATTGAAAGAGATAAAGCGCAATAAAGTAGCTTACTTCATGGTTGCGCCGTACATGATTCTCTTTACCATATTCACCGTATTTCCGGTGGTGCTGTCTATAATATTCAGCTTTACGGACTTCAATATGCTGGAGTGGCCGCGTATTGTATTTCTAAAAAACTATATCAGCTTGTTTCTTGACGATGATATTTTCCTTCTTGCATGCAAGAACACGTTTATCTTCGCTATAATAATAGGTCCTGTATCGTATTTGATGTCATTTCTCGTGGCGTGGTTCATAAATGAGCTTTCGCCGAGAATCAGAGCGGTTGTAACGCTCATATTCTACGCTCCTTCGATATCGGGTCAGGTTTATCTTATATGGAAAACACTGTTTTCCGGAGACTCGTACGGCTGGGTGAACGGCTGGCTGCTTCAGCTCGGTCTTATAAACAAGGAAATCCAGTTTTTCGAAGATGCGAAGTATGTTATGACGCTTTGCATTGTGGTTGCGCTCTGGATGTCGCTCGGCACGGCATTCCTTGCCTTTATCGCAGGACTTCAGGGCGTGCGACAGGAGCTTTACGAGGCGGGAGCTGTCGACGGTGTCAAGAACCGGTGGCAGGAACTCTGGTACATAACGCTTCCTGAAATGCAGCAGCAGCTTATGTTCGGTGCGGTTATGGCTATCACAAGTTCATTCGGCTTCGGCGGGGTTGTCACGGAGCTCTGCGGCTTCCCGTCGGTCGACTACGCGGCTCATACCATAATGCACCACCTTGATGACTACGGACACCTCCGTCTTGAAATGGGATATGCTTCTGCGATTGCGGTTGTGCTGTTCGCTATAATGGTCGGCGCAAACTCGGTTGTAAGAAAAGTTCTCAGTAAGGTAGGGCAATGATATGGCAAAATTAAGAACAAGAAAACATAAGGTCGTCCTTAGCCGCTCGGTCGGAGGCGACGCAGGAATTACGGTGATTCTCGTGATTCTTGGAGCGTTCATGTTCCTTCCTATGCTGTATGTCGTGATGCAGTCGTTCAAGCCCCTCGACGAAATCTGGAGATTCCCCCCGCGATTCTTCGTCACAAGCCCTACATTCAAGAACTATAAAGACCTGTTCAACCTGATGGATACCGCGTGGGTGCCGTTCTCGAGATACATATTCAACACGGTGTTTGTATCAGTTGTAGGTACTACGGGGCATCTGTTCTTGGCGTCGCTCGCCGCGTATGCGATGTCGAAAATTGCTTTTCCTGGCGGCAAGCTCATGTTCAAGACAGTCCGTCTGTCGCTTATGTTCCATAAGACTGTTACGGCTATAACAATATTCATGGTCATGAGCGCATTCCGCTGGATCGACACATATCTTGCGGTCATTGTTCCGGCGTTTGCGGCGACTCTTGGCCTTTACCTCATGAAGCAGTTCATGGAATCGCACGTCAACGACTCGGTTCTTGAAAGTGCCCGGATAGACGGTGCATCAGAGCTGAAGACCTTCTGGGTGATAGCGATGCCGATGGTCAAACCCGCGTGGCTGACGCTGATTATCTACAGCTTCCAGGATCTCTGGAATGCCGGAGCCTCGATTTACATACACTCTGAACAGCTCAAATCATTCAACTATGCAATTTCACAGATAGTGCTCGGCGGTATCAAACGCGCCGGAGCAAGCGCTGCAGCCACCGTCATTATGATGCTCGTGCCGATTTCAGTTTTCATCATTACTCAGTCGAACATTATTGAAACGATGGGCTCCAGCGGTATGAAAGACTAAGGGAGGAGGGAAGAAAAATGAAAAGATTAGCATCAATTATATGTGTTGTATTTGCGCTTATCATGCTCTTCTCCGTCCCGGTCGGAGCGTCAAAGCCTTATTCAACATATACCTACAGCATCAACAGGCATCCGCTATATTCGCCGGATGCATACACGCCGCTGATGACTGTCGATTCAACCTACATGGGACTGAAGACCGCCATCTCAGATCCGCGCGATCTTGTGGTCGATGATGAACTTAACGTTTATATTGCCGACGCTAAGAACAACCGGATAGTTGTGCTTGACCGTTATTATAAGCAGAAATTTATTATCGATTCGTTCATAAACGAATACGGCGTCAAGGATGAGTTCACAGCCCCCTCGGGCATATTTGTCACAAAGGATACGATTTACGTCTGCGATACAGATGCGAACAGAATAGTGACTTTCGACCGGAAGGGAAACTACAAAAAAATCATTCCGCAGCCGGAGAGCAGTTTGTTTGATGAAAACGCCGTTTACAAGCCGGTAGCAATCGCTGTCGATCAGTACAACAGAATGTTTGTCGTTTCTTCAACGACTTATGAAGGTATCATAGTCATGACATCCGACGGCACTATGACCGGATTCATCGGTGCTCAGGCTGTTTCGATTTCGGCATGGCAGATTATCTGGAGAAGATTCCAGACAGACGAACAGAGGGCTCTGACGGTTTCGCTCGTATCCACTGAGTTCAATAATATAGCGATCACTAAAGAAGGCCTTATATATGTAACGACATCGTCGATTAAATCCGAAGATGTGATTAAATATATAAAAAGTAAAAACACTTCTTCGGGAAACAAGCTGAACAAATATGCGCCGGTAAAGCTTCTGAACGCAGCGGGCGACGAAATAATGAGACGCAACGGCTTCCAGAAACCGGCGGGCGAGATTGACTATTCAAGCTACAACACGCAATCCAAGTCGGGTGTTTCAACACTTATCGACGTTGCGGTCGGGCCGGAGCAGACCTGGTCTGTCATAGATGAAAAAAGAAATAAAATTTACACCTATGATTTCGACGGCAACCTGCTGTTTGCTTTCGGAGATCAGGGCCAGCAGCTCGGCAACCTTTCGAACATAGAAGCAATCACCTATCAGGGCGACACGCTTCTTATTCTCGACAAAGGCAACAATACCATCACGGTATATGAGAGAACCGAGTACGGCAATATTCTAATGCAGGCATTGTACCATCAGAACACCCGTCAGTACGACAAGGCAGTTGCCGACTGGACAGAGATTCTGATGAGGAATTCCAACTTTGACGCTGCCTATGTCGGAATAGGCCAGGCGCTTTACAGAAGCGGCAAATTTGAAGAGGCCATGGCATATTACCAGGCGGCGTATGACACAACAAACTATTCTGAAGCCTTCAAGGAAGTCCGGAAGGCATGGATTTCAAAGGTTACTTTGCTGATTCCGATTATAATCGGTCTGATTATTTTCGGGTGGAACTGGTTCATGCGCTACGCTAATAAGATCAATAAGCGGGCGGCTACAGCGGGCGGAAAACGCACATTGAAGGAAGAATTATTGTATGTCTTCCATATAATAAAACATCCTTTCGATGGTTTCTGGGATCTCAAGCACGAGAAGCGCGGTTCGATGCGCGCTGCAGTAATAATAATAATCGTGACAATTCTTGCTTTCTATTATAATGACATCGGCATAGGGTATGTCATGAACAGCACAGGGAAGCACAATACGATTATATACTGGACATTGGGCACATTGCTCACGATTTTCCTGTACGGGGCGGCGAACTGGTGTCTTACGACCCTGTTCGACGGTGAAGGCAGCTTCAAAGATATCATAATAGCAATTTCATATTCTCTTACGCCGGTAATTCTCACGTTGATTCCCGCAACCATAATTTCAAATATGATAACTTCAAACGAAGCAAATCTGGTCACGCTTATTGAAAATTTCGGGTATATCTGGGCCGGACTCCTCATATTCCTCGGGATGATGGTTACGCATGATTATTCGCTTTTCAAGGGCATCACAACGACTCTCGGTACAATAGTAGGCATGTTGTTCATAATGTTTGTGGGAATACTGTTCTCAACCCTGCTCGGAAAGATTATCGCATTTATTTCCAACATTATCGTTGAGCTTGCCTATCGAATGTAATGCAGAAAAAGAGGTAACACAGAATGAAAAAACTAATAAGAATTGTATCTGCGCTCTTGACTGCAGTAATGCTGGCCGGCGGTATGTCGTGGGTTTCTCTGCTTGATATCTCGGCTGCAACAGATAAAGTCACCACAGAGGAGAAATTAAAGCTGTACCTTACAAACAAGGATGACACCCCGCAGGCTAAGCTCAGCACGATGAAGCTGAAGCTTGAAAAAGACGGCTATCAGCTTTGGGCGGATGAGCTGAGCGGCGAGGTTGCAGTTGTCAACGTTGCGACGGGACAGATACTGTTTACAAATCCGTACGACATTGCAACGACAAACGGCTCCGCGTCAACCAAGGAGCAGCTTATGTCGCAGATTGTCGTTCGATATGTGGACAACGACGCCGAGAAGACTTTCTACAGTTTTGTGGAGGCGGCGTACAGAGATCAGATAAAGTTCAAAAACATCAAGGGCGGCATCCGTGTCGAATACACGATAGGCCGCGAGGAAACCAGAATGCTGGTTCCAAAGATGATAAGCAAAGAGCGATTTGAAGAAAAGATCTACTCGGTTGCTGAAGCAGCTCTCGGGGCAGAAAACTTTACCTTCAAAAAGCTCACATCATATTATCAGTTGAAGGATACGAACGAGTGCGTGTCAGAACGGGCTAAGGCCGAACTTATCGCAGCCTTCCCGATCACAAAGAAGATGGCGGTTTACATCTTTGACCCGTCGGCATCCGAAGCGGAAAAGCGCAGAGTCGAAGGAATAATCAAGACCTACTGCCCTGAGTACACCTATGAGGATCTTGATTACGACCATGAGCTGACAGAATACGAAGGCTCTGACCGTGCTCCGGCTCTCTTCAAGATGGCGCTTGAATACACACTTGACGAAAAAGGGCTTAGCGTCAGACTTCCCGCAAACGGCATACGCTTTGACGAATCCGAATATAAGCTTTCATATATAAGCATTCTGCCGTATATGGGGGCTGGCGCAAACTACGCCGGAACTGATAAAACAAAGGTTCAGAGCGGTTATACATTTTTCCCGGACGGCTCGGGTTCGATATTCAGATTTGAAAAGCTCTCGGCATTAACCTCCACCATTATAGCAGGAAAGATTTACGGTCAGGATTACGCATATCAGAGCATAGGCGGCGAGCATCAGGAAGTAATCCGGTATCCTGCGTTCGGAATTGTAGCAAACGATATCGTTTCCAAGTCGGTCAAAGATGAGCAAACCGGCACATATGTTACAAAAGAGGTTGAAGAGAGCCGCGGATATCTTGCCATAATCGAGGAAGGCGACTCGATGGCTGAGATTTACACGAACCATGCGGCTTCGCTCAGCAAATACAACTACATGGAGATGAGATTCTATCCGCGTCCTAAGGATACTTACAACCTCAAGGATGCGATATCCGTGGGAAAGAACGCGTCCGTGACGGTTGTATCCACAAGAAAGTATGTAGGCAATTATAAGATACGCTACATCATGCTTACCGACGATGCAATCGCGGCGCAGAAGGGTATCACAAAATATTACGAGACATCTTGGATCGGAATGGCGACAGCTTTCCGTGATTATCTGATTGACAACGGAATATTAAAACGTTTAACGTCGACTGATATCAAGGAAGATATCCCGCTATACATCGAAACGTTCGGCACTATAGAAACAGTCAAAAAGGTTCTGTCAATTCCGGTCAACACTATGGTTCCTCTCACATCTTTCGAGGACATAATGAAGATGTACGACGACCTCTCCGCCGACGGCATCACAAATGTCGACTTCAAGCTGACCGGCTATGCTAACGGCGGTATGTATTCAACCGTTCCCTATAAGCTCAAATGGGAAAGCGCGGTTGGCGGAAAGAGCGGGTTTGAGGATCTCGTGGCATATGCCGCGGAGAAAGGGTTTGGAGTATATCCGGATTTCAACTTTGTTTATGAAAGAGCTGCCCTTTCCCAGAACAACCTGACCGACGGTCTGACGCTGAGCAAGCATCTCGCTAAATCCATCGACAACAGATATGCAGCAAGACGTGAATACAGCGCGCTTTATCAGACGTACACATCAGTTTTTGCAAAGTCAGTCGAGAACATTATTTCCTCGGCATACTACAGCCATTTCTATAAAAAGTTGACAAGCAACTATCAGAAGTACGGAAATTCCGCGATATCGGTATCAACGCTCGGTTCCGACCTGAGCTCCGACTTTGATGAGGATGAACCGTACAACCGCGAGGACTCAAAGCAGTTTACAATCGCAGCCTTTGAGTATCTCGACGAAAACTACGACAGTGTTATGACAAGCGGCGGTAACGCCTACACATGGAAATATGTCGACCATATTTTGAATGTATCGCTCGACTCAAGCCGTTATGTGAAATCAAGCAACTCCGTTCCATTTATCGGCGTTGTGCTTCACGGCTCAATCCAGTTCTCGGGATCTCCCTTGAACATGGAGGGCAACATCGGATACGCTATGCTCCGCACAATAGAGAACGGCGCGTCACCGTATTTCATTCTTTCATATCAGAACACAACCCTGTTGAAAGAAGACGCTTACCTAAGCAAGTATTACTCGGTGCGCTATGACATATGGTACGATCAGCTTGTCAGCATCTATAATGAGCTGAACAGCGCGCTCCGTGATGTTCAGACAAAGCTGATTATCGACCATGAGTTTCTTGTCGGCGAACGTGTTCCCGATACGGACGAGATTGAGGCCGATATCAGAGACGCGATGAGTGAGCTTGAAGCTTCGCTTTCAAAAGCAGACAAGGATGCGGCGGCTAAGGCGGTCAAGGATATTTTGACCGCAAGACTGACCGCTAAGACAGATGCGGAGAAAACCGCGGGTCTGCTTGCAACCGTAAAACAGGCTGTGGAAGATGCGAAAGCATCGATTACGGCTATCGAGAACGCTCTCCTTGCGATTCCGGCAGCGCAGGCCGCCGTCGATTCGGCAGTTGCGGCTGAAGCAAATGCTCTTTCGGCATATAACGCGGCTCAGACTGCAAAGTCAGATGCTCTTTCGGCATATAACGCCGTGAAGGGCGGAACCGATACCGCGCTGATAGCTGAAAAGAAAGCTGCATACGATGCGGCGGTAACCGCTGAAGCAAATGCAAAAGCGGCTTACACTGCAGCGCAGGCTGCAACAAAAGCAGCGCAGACCAATAAAACCGCGGCAGACACAGCTCTCACCAACGCACTTAAAGCCGGCACAACCGCGGCAGATACGGCAGATACTGCAGCTGCCAACGCAGCCTCACTCGCTGCAGAAGCCCGTGCCGCTGCGGAATTTGTAAACAAGGTTGACAGCGCTACCGCCGATATAAAGAAGGCAGCGCTCGATTACGCCGTGACTGCGGAAAAAAATGCGGCTGAGGCGCTGGCATATGCAAAGAAAGCCAACGACAACGCGGCTGTTGCCAAAGCAATAAGTGCAGACAGAACAGTCGCCGCTCTCATAAGCACGGCAAAGACAGCTTCCGATACGGCTACAACAAGAGCAGCTGATGTTGCGGTAAAGTATGATTCTCTGCTCAAATCCAAAACAGCTTATGAAGATGCTCAGGCAGCCGAGGCTGAAGCTCTTAAGGCTTATGAAGACGCACAGGCAGCGTACGCCGCTGCTCTTGCGGCTGCGGCGCTTCCGACAGCTACTGAGGCTGACAAAAACGCAGCCACCGCAGCAGGAACGGCAATGAATACAGCCAAGGCTGCATATACGGCAGCACAGTCAGCGACGACAAAAGCCAAGAACACCTTCAATTCTTCGGTGACGGCGCTTAAGAATTCGCTCCAGAAAGTACTTGATGCAAAGAATTCCGCCATCGCGGCCGCCGATTCAACTGCAGCCGCTCTTGAATCGGCTATGGAAGCAGCCGAGTCACTCAACACTCTTGAGGGAATAAGCAGCACGCTGAAGGCAGCTGCGATTGCTTCCTGCAATGAAGCAAAATCTGCGGCAGCCGATATCAATTTGTATGTCGAGGCAGCCAAAGCCACTTATGAGGCTTCTGCGGAGCTTGTCAAGGACTATGTTGTTATAAACGAAACCACCTCGGGAACAACGACACCGTCTTCAGGAGGAAACACAAGCGGAAGCACGACACAGGATACGGCATATAAGACAACGAAGTACACAAATGACAACGGAAACATTGTCAAGGTAACTTACGGTGACACTGATGCCAACGGAGCTTACATTGCATACAAGACATTCATTCTAAACTACAACTTCTTTGATGTTACTGTTGTCGTTGACGGAGTGACATATACCATACCTGCAACCGGGTACGTTGTATTTTACCACTGATGAAAGAGAGGTGAAGCTTAATGACAAACGAAGCGAAATTACACAACACCGTAAGCACGAAGAGTGCGTCGAAGAAGAGAAGAAAAATCGCCTCTCTTGACAGGCGCAAGGCGCGTGCAGGATGGCTGTTCGTACTCCCTTTCATAATCGGTTTTGTAATTATTTATCTTCCCATCATTTACGATTCGATAAAACTTAGTTTCTTCCGCATAACGGTGCTTGCAGGCGGAGGATTCACTCTTGATCCGGTCGGCTGGCTGAACTATAAAGAAGCGCTGTTTGTAGACCCGAATTTTGTACAGACGCTGTTGTCCGGACTTACCGGTATGCTGTTCGATATTCCGGCAATCATCATCTTTTCGCTGTTTATGGCAGTGCTTCTTAACCAGAAGATGGCGGGACGCGCGGCGTTCCGTGCGATCTTCTTCATTCCGGTTATTCTTGCGACAGGCATTATGGAATCGATAGAATCACAGAATATTCTGTCGGATTACATGGAAGAAGCCGAAGGAATCAATAACGGCACCGGACAGAGCACGGTAGCGGAAATCGTATCAGTGATGGATATTGCACAGCTGCTGTCGTTCATGAAATTCGGTCAGGGGCTGCTTAGCTATGTAACCTACGCAATTAACAATATTTATAACATTGTTAACCGCTCGGGCGTTCAGATGCTGATTTTCTTAGCCGGTCTTCAGTCGATATCCCCCGCGATATATGAGTCCTGCCAGATAGACGGTGCCACAGGCTGGGAAACGTTCTGGAAGATCACCTTCCCGATGATAAGCCCGATGATACTTGTCAACGCGGTGTATACGATTATAGACTCGTTCACGACAGATTCGAACAAAGTCATGAAATTTATTTCACAAACCTACGAGAAAACAAACGGAGACGTAATAAGCTCAGCAATGTCGTGGATGTACTTCCTGATAGTCATGCTGATAATCGCAGCCGTTGCCGGCATTATGTCAGCGTATGTGTTCTATCAGAGACGTGATTAAGGAAGGAGGGTAAATCAGATGAATTCTCAGAATATTGAAAAGCCGAGAGTAATGAAGGAGACCAAGAACAAAATCAAGGTAGATTTTGAAAGGACTCCGCTGGCTGAAAGACTTAAGGCGAAATTCGTATCGATGAGCTTCCTTACGAATGTAATCTGGTACATTTTCAGATTTATTCTCCTGCTTGGCATCGCGTACATCGTTCTATATCCGTTCTATACAAAGATTGCCGGTTCGTTTATGAAACCCGATGACTTTATCAACGTTACGGTGCGCCTTATTCCGACAGAAATCACCTTAAATACATATAAGGCGATATTCATAGGGCAGGAGTACGGCAAGGCGTTCATCAACACCCTGCTTCTCTCTGGCTCCACCGCTTTGATTCAGACATTCGTATGCTGTTTCATAGGCTACGGGCTTGCGAAGTTCAAGTTTAAGGGTAACAAGATAGTATTCCTGCTTGTTATACTTACAATGGTGGTTCCGCATCCGACGCTTCAGCTCTCCCTGTTTATGAACTTCAGATATTTCGACGTGTTCAATATCTTCAAGTTTCTGGCGGGCGGCGGCATCACCATCGGCGGACATACTTTTCTGAAGGGGCTTATCGATATAGCTCCGGAGAACTCAAAGGTCTGGACAGAAACCGGTCTTAACCTGACAAATAAGTTCTGGCCTCTGATAATACTCTCGGCCACAGGGCTCGCCTTTAAGAACGGACTTTATATCTTCATGCTGCGCCAGTTCTTCCGCGGCGTTCCCGATGAACTTGAGGAATCCGCATATATAGACGGCTCGAATACTGTTAGAACCTTTATTTCCATTATACTTCCGCTTTCAATTCCGATGATGATTACAGTATTCCTCTTTGCTTTCTCATGGCAGTGGACTGACGACTTCTATACGAACCTCTTCTTCACCACTACCGCGACCAAGCTTATGCCGGATATCGTAGGCATTCCTTCTTCTCTGACCACCAACTACGCCGGACAAAACCTCTATTATGCGGCAATACGCAATACCTGCGGTCTTATGATTATCGCTCCCCTGGTTGTTCTCTATCTCTTCTGCCAGCGCTTTCTCATCCAGGGAATCGAACGTTCAGGTATCACAGGTTAAAGTTATTTCAAGGGAAAGCTTCATAACGAAGCTTTCCCTTTTAATATTTAGAACAGATTGCGGGGCAAGAAAATTTTTGGCATATTTTTATTTCTGATGTTATACAGAAGCCTTGCGACGAATGCTATTTTGCAAAAAAGACCGGCCGATGGAAATCGGCCGGTCGCATAAATATTGTAGGTTGATAGGATTATAAGCTGAAAAGGAATCAGCTGATAAGAAGCGACGAGAGAACTTGGGAGGCGGAATCGAGAGCTTCGTTGATTTTTGATATATCGCGTCCTCCGGCCATAGCGTTGTCGGGGCGTCCTCCGCCCTTGCCGCCGGTGATTGCGCTGATGGCGCCGACAAGCTTTCCGGCATGAGCGCCGCATGTCACGGCATCCTTTCCGGCGACGGCTATGAAGTTGAGCTTGCCGTCGGTATTGACCGCAAGGACAGCCACCGTATCAGGGTTGTTCGCCTTAATTTCGTCGGCAAGGCTGCGCGCGATATCAAGCTCTGTTCCGTCAAGGCGTGCGCATACCAATTTTACCGAGCCTACTTTAATGGCGTTTTTCAATATTTCGCCCAGCTTTGCGGAGGCAAGTTTGGAGTTCAGAGCCTCAATTTCTTTCTTCGCATCACGGAGCTCTGCCTGCAGCTGGGCGGCCTTTTTGGAAATATCTGATGGATTCTGAGCTTTCAGCTCGCGTGCTGTTTCGGCGATAAGCTGTTTGTCGTGAGAGATGAGCGAAAGAACGCCGGTACCTGTCGTCGCTTCTATACGGCGTACGCCTGCGGCGACCGAGGACTCGGATAGAATTTTGAAAAGGCCGATTTTAGCGGTGTTGTCTACATGTGTGCCCCCGCAGAACTCGATGGAGAAGTTGCCCATGCGGACGACGCGGACAATGCTGCCGTATTTTTCGCCGAACAGAGCCATGGCGCCGAGCTTCTTAGCTTCATCAATAGGCATTTCGGTCATGCTGCCGGCAGCTCCGGCGAGGATATTGCCGTTTACGATATCCTCGACTTTTGCAATTTCCTCCGGAGCGAGCGCTGCAAAGTGAGTGAAGTCAAAGCGCAGGCGTTCGGCGTCGACATACGATCCGGCCTGTTCAACGTGGCTGCCGAGAACTGTGCGGAGCGCAGCCTGAAGCAGGTGGCAGGCCGAATGGTTGCGCATGATGCTCTGACGGTTGGTTTCATTAATATGAGCCTTAACGGTGTCGCCGACATGAATTTTTCCGTTTGTAAGCGAGCAGATGTGCAGGAAAACGCCGTTGGTTTTTTTGGTGTCCGAGACAACGGCGAGCATATCCTTCGAATAAACGGTGCCGATGTCGCCGACCTGCCCGCCGCCTTCCCCGTAGAAGACGGTTTTATCAAGAACGAGCGTGAATTCGCCTTCGCTGACCATATCGACGCTGCGTGTGCCGTCCTCATCCTCGATAATGATAGCAAGTACTTTTGAGTCGCAGACAGCGGAGGTGTAGCCGAGGAATTCAGTTTTCGGAAGGTTTTCAATGAGGTTTTTGGAAGCCTCGCTCCAGCCGCTGATGTTGCCTCTTGCGGCTCTTGCGCGCTCGCGCTGGGACTGCATGAGGCTGCGGAATGTGGTTTCATCTATTCCGAGCTTATTTTCGGCGGCAATTTCGCGGGTCAAGTCAATCGGGAAGCCGAAAGTATCGTAAAGCCTGAAAACCTCCTCGCCGGCGATCTGGCTTTTGCCGGCGGCTTTGGTGTCGGCAATAATATCAGAAAGTATTGAGAGTCCGGCGTCGATGGTTGCGTCAAAACGCTCCTCCTCAATCGAGATTACCTTCTTTATATAGCTTTCCTTAACGCCGAGTTCCGGGTACGGGCCGACGTTCTGACCGATTGCTATTGTGCAAAGCTCTGCAAGAAAGGGATGATTTATTCCGAGCAGCTTGCCGTGGCGGCAGGCGCGGCGGATTATGCGGCGGAGAACATATCCCCTGCCTTCGTTGGATGGGATAACGCCGTCGCAGATCATGAACATGGCGCTCTTGATATGGTCGGTGATGACACGGATGGAAATATCGTTGTTTTTGTCGGCTCCGTATTTTTTACCCGAGATTTCGCAGACCTTATCGAGTATATTTCTTATGCTGTCGACCTCGAACATGTTGTCGACGCCCTGCATGACGCAGGCAAGCCGCTCAAGCCCCATGCCTGTGTCGATGTTTTTCTGCGACAGCTCGGTGTAATTGCCGAAGCCGTCGTTGTTGAATTGCGAGAAAACGTTGTTCCAGATTTCCATATAGCGGTCGCAGTCGCAGCCGGGCTTGCAGTCTGGTCTGCCGCAGCCGTATTTCGGGCCGCGGTCGAAATAAATTTCGGAGCAGGGCCCGCAGGGACCCGAGCCGTGCTCCCAGAAGTTGTCCGACTTGCCGAGCCGGATAATACGGTTTTCCGGGACGCCGATCATATCATGCCATATAGCGAACGCTTCGTCGTCTTTTTCATATATAGAGGGCCAGAGCAAATCCGCCGGGATTTCAAGGGTTACGGTAAGGAACTCCCATGCCCACGGAATGGCTTCTTTTTTGAAGTAATCACCGAAACTGAAGTTGCCGAGCATCTCGAAAAATGTGCCGTGACGCGCGGTGTGACCGACTCTCTCAAGGTCGGGAGTTCTTATGCACTTCTGGCAGGTGGTGACGCGGCGGCGGGGAGGGATCTCCTCGCCGGTGAAGTATTTTTTCATCGGCGCCATACCTGAATTTATAAGAAGAAGCGATTTGTCGTTGTTTGGAATAAGGGGGAACGAGGGAAGGCGCAGATGTCCTTTCGACTCAAAAAAAGAGAGATATTTTTCACGCAGGTCGTTTACTGATGTCCACTGCATTTTTGATGCCGGTCCTTTCGGAAATATAGTTGCAGGCTGTGCCCGCATAGATTTATTTATAAAATACCCAACTGTAAAATAACAGGTCAAATAACCTGCTAATTTATAATTATATCATTACGGTCGTTATGTGTCAATAGCAGCTTTGGCAGTTTGCTGAAAAACGGTTTGTAAATTTGTTAAAAATGGTAATATAAATGCAGATATGAAGCCGATATTGACATTTATGATCCCGCTGAATTGAAAATATAATTATCAAAAAGTCTGGAGTAAAAAACACTTGCACTTTTTTGAGCCGCAATCAAAAGAAAGCTCATGGCGAGTATCATAACGCCGTGAGAATTATAAGGCGGATTATTATGTGGCGAATTTGCTCGGTATCAAGAAATTTACTGTGCAAGCCCGGATAACGTTACAGTTTTTCTGACATATACCTCAGGCAGCAACGCGGCGGTTAAGTACGGCGTGCCTGCAAACTGAGCATTCATCCGCTGATGGTTATAAAGAATAACAGGGAACTCTCAAATGAAAGTTCCCAAAAATTATTTGGCTGTTTTCTATTACCGATATATTTTTTTTGTTACTCTCCGATGCCCGAGAGCGCGGCGCCGATGACGGTGCCGAACTGCGCGTTTTCCGGGACTAAGAATTGCACGTTGAATGATGGGCCGAGACCGACAATTGCTTTTCTGATAGGTGCGAAAGATGTCAGGTTGCCGGTCAGGACTATGGTGCTGATTTTATACGAGCGCGCTGCGAATATTGCGATCATCGCGATGGTTTCGGCGACCATGTTTGCGATTCCGAGGGCAATATCATGGCGTCCGGCGAGGTCGCTCAGCTTGCCGAAGTTTGAGGCGGTCAGATCGTGATTGACGTCGGGAAAGAGAGAAAGGTCAGAAATATCCTTGATTCGCAGGTCGACTTTATCAAGGTCGCCGCCCTCGCAGAGCTGCTCGATATGCCCGATTGTATCGACGCCGAGAATTTTGCGCGAGAGTCCGATCAGAGTGCCGCCTCCGACTCCCGTGCCGCCGAGATAATCGATATCGGTTTTTTTGCCGTTTTTCTTTGCATGAATGACGGCGGTGCCGGTGCCCATGCTGACGATAACCGCCTCTTCGAGTCCTGAAAGGTAAAGGCCGCCGAGCCCGATGCTCTTGAATTCTGAGACCGAGCGGCAGTCGAGCGAATAAATTGGTTTTGTAACGAATGTGGAGCCGACTCCGGTCATCATAATCCGGTCGATATCTGAAATTTCAAGATTGTTTTCGGAGGTAAAGCGCCCGAACGCGCCGTAAATCGAGGTTATCGGGTCTGCCGCGCGGATAAAAAGCGGAGATATGAGCTCGATATTTTTATTGTCGGATTCAGGCGCGCTGTTAGAGCTGTTAGCACTGTTAGCACTGTTAGCGCTGTTAACGCGGAAGCCGACGATTTTAGTCGTGCTTCCTCCGACATCAATTCCTATAATTGTACGCATATTCCGACATTCCTTTCATTGAATGAATAAAGTATAACATACTCTTGCAAAAATTTCAATATGATGATATAATTAACTTCAGTTTATAAAGTGATTGATAAAAATCATATAAAAAGAGGTTAAGAATGAATTTCACCAATCCAAACCCGAGCGTTTTGTCGGAAAAGAAACTGTACATTTTCGATATGGACGGTACGATTTATCTCGGAAATAATGTATTCGATTTTGCAATACGCTTCATCAACCACCTCCGCGCAGCCGGAAAAAAGATACTTTTCTTCACGAACAACGCGTCCCACACAGCCGAATTTTATGTAAAGAAACTAACAAAGCTTGGTTTTTCGCCGACGCCCGATGAAATTATGACCTCGGGCGACGTTACGATTGAGTTTCTCAAGCGCCACAGACAAGGCAAGAGCGTTTATCTTGTCGGAACCGACGAGCTGGTCGAGAGCTTCCGCGCGAACGGAATCAGGATGCTGAACGGAAACGAGGACAAGGCGGATATCGTAATTACCAGCTTTGATACGTCACTGACATACCAGAAGCTGAACGACGCCTGCCGTCTCATCCGCGGCGGCGCAGAGTATCTTTCCACACATCCGGATTTCAACTGTCCGACAGAGAACGGGTTCATACCCGACAGCGGAGCCATTGCGGCGCTGGTGACCGCTTCCACCGGCAAGGTTCCGACCTATTTCGGCAAGCCGTACCGCGAGACAATCGAGATGATCGGCGAGGCGACTGGGTTCAAGCTCGGCGAGATGTGCATTTTTGGTGACAGGCTCTACACGGATATTGCAATCGGCAAGAAGCACGGAGTAACGGCAGTACTCGTCCTCTCGGGCGAAACTCAGCCCAAAGACGTCGACGCCGCCGCGCCTGCGGAAAAGCCTGATTTTGCTTATCCCTCGCTTGACGATGTGGATAAAATTATGTTTGGGAAATAAGAGGCGATGCGGGATGTTGCCCCTCGCTAAGGCAAGGGGGCTTTTTTCAAAAAGCCCCCTTTGGAAATCTCAAATTTAACAATAGGTAAAGTTGCCGAAAAATTTTTTGTTTATTCGGATTAAATGTTCAGGAAATTTTTCAGATAGTTCTTGAAAAGGTGCTGAAGGGCGGTATTTCCGCCGCCTATTCATAGGAGGTCGTATGGCGTTTGATGCCGGCATGCTTGCGTGCGCAGCGTGTGAAATTAAAAAAAGCGCGCAGGGCGGGAGGGTTGAAAAAATTTTTCAGCCGGAACGCGACGAAATAATAATACAGCTCCGGACGACGCTCGGCGGGCGGAAGATACTCATCAACGCCGGCTCGAACAACCCGCGGATCTGCTATTCTGCGCTTGCGATGGAGAACCCGGCTGTCGCGCCGAACTTCTGCATGCTTCTGCGCAAGCACCTGAACGGTTCGAAGCTGACCGACATAGTGCAGCAGGGGTTTGAGCGGTCAGTATGGCTTTCTTTCGAGTGTCGGGACGAGATGGGGTTTGAATGCACCAAGTACCTTATCGCAGAGGTGATGGGAAAGTACAGCAATCTTATTTTTACCGACGGGGGGCTGAAGGTAATCGGCGCGCTGCGTCCGGTTGATTTTACGACAAGCAGCCGCAGGCAGGTTCTGCCGGGGATGAAGTACGAGCTGCCGCCCACTCAGGACAAGGCTGATCCGCTTTTATGCGGACGCGAAGAGTTTTTGTCCGCCTATGAATCGGCTCCGGCTGAGCAGAAGGCTGAAAAATTCATAACCGACACATACCTCGGCATATCGTCAGCCGTGGCGCGCGAAATGGTTTACAGAGCGACGCGTCACACCGACACTCCGGTGAAATACTGCGCTGCCGAGGATATATGGCGGGCATTCAACGATATAATGAACGCGGTCCGCGGAGAAAAATATGACCCGACGCTTGTGATCGTCGACGGACGGATGGCCGAGTATGCGTTCACCGACCTGTCGCAGTACGGTCCTGGCGCTGAGCGGCGGCATTTTGAGAGCGCCGGCGAGCTGCTCGACACATATTACGGCGAGCGCGACCGCGACACGCGGATAAAACAGAGAGCCGCCGATATTCTGCGGCTTGTTTCGGCCGCGGAGGCTCGCATATCGCGCAAGCTTGAGCATCAGCGGGAGGAGCTGGCCGAGTGCGCCCGCGGGGACGAGTACAAAAGGGACGGGGATCTTGTCACCTCAAATATGTACGCCATAGAGAAGGGCACCGGATATGTGACGCTCACCGATTATTCGGATATGAGGGCCGACGGGAGTTACGCTGCGCGTGTGGTGAAGCTTGACCCGCATCTGAGTCCGGCCGAAAACGCGCAGCTGCTATACAGGAAGTATAACAAGGCGAAGCACGCAAAAGTCGAGCTTGCGCGGCAGATCGAAATGGGCGAGTCCGAGCTGAACTATCTTTCAAGCGTTCTCGATGCGCTCGGCCACGCCGAGACAGCGGACGACCTTGAGGAGATCCGGGACGAGCTGTATAAATCGGGATATGCCTCGAAGATGAAGGGATACGCCGCGCCGAAGAAGAAAAAGCCTGCGGTTATGACCTTTATCACAAGCGGCGGATACACTGTGATGTGCGGGCGGAACAATGTTCAGAACGAGTATATAACTCATCAGCTTGCCGACAGAAACGACTATTGGTTTCATGTCAAAGGGCGTCCGGGTTCGCACGCAGTGCTTATTACAGCCGGGCGCGAACCGGGGGAAATTGATTTCACGCAGGCAGCCCGGATTGCCGCGCTTTATTCGAGTGCAGCCGGCGGGCAGAACGTGCCCGTCGATTATACCCGTGTGAGGAACCTGAAAAAAGTGCCGGGCGGGAAGCCGGGGTTTGTGATATATCACACCAATTGGACGGCTTATGTGACGCCGGACAGGGACGAGGCAAAAAGGCTGCGCGTGACTAAAGCCTGAAAGACTGATTTTATAGACAGTGAGTTTTGTACTTTTTGTTTTGCCATGAATCGGGGCGGAAATTCCGATTTTGCCGGCGCAAGAGCGAGCCCGGCCGCCGTTTCAGTGAAAGCTGAAACGGCGGCCGGGTTATTTTTATGATAACCTTTTAATCTGTTTATATTTATGCGCCGATTTTACCCGTATTTTTTCATTCCGGTGATACAGTCGGCGACATAAATGCCCATGGCGCCAGACTGTGAGAGCCCGCGGCATATGCCGCTGCCGTCCCCGATTATATAAATGCCCTCAATAAGCTCGAAATCGTTGTTCATAAATACCGGGCGTATCGAATAATACTTGCTTTCGCAGCCGTAGAGGAGCGTGTCGTCGTTTGCCGTACCGGGGGCGACCGTATCGAGAGCGTAAATTGTTTCGATTATATTTGTCAGCGTGCGGTGAGGGAGGACAAGAGATATATCGCCCGCGGTAGCTTTAAGAGTGGGAGTGACACTGTTCTGACCGAGCCTGTGGTCATTTGTTCTGCGGCCGCGTATGAGGTCGCCGAAGCGCTGGACGAGCACGTTTCCGTTGCCGATCATGTTGGCAAGGCGCGAGATATTCTCGGCGTATTCGGTCGGCTGGTCGAACGGGTCGGTAAAGTGTATGCTTGAAAGGATGGCGAAGTTGCAGTTGTCGGTTTTCTTGTCCGGCTCGGCAAAGGCATGTCCGTTTGCCGTTATGATTCCGTGGTTGTTTTCTGCCGAAACAAGTCCGCCCTTGTTGAAGCAGAACATACGGCAGCGGTCTTCAAAAGTTTTTGTTTTATAAAGTATCTTAGGCTCGTAAATGCGGTCTGAGAATTCGCGCCAGATGATATCCTTCATCTCGACGCGCACGCCGATGTCAACCGAATTCGACTTCATCTTGACGCCGTGGCTGTTGCAGAAATCGGCGACAAAGTTCGCGCCGCCGCGGCCCGTGGCGATGATGACGCGCGACGCGGCAATTTCGCTGCCGTCGGTATAAGTCAGACGGTAGTTTCCGGCCTCGCCGTTTATATCGCAGCAGTCGCGGAACGGAAGCATTGTGATTCCTTCATCTGAGAGGTCGGCGATAAGGTTTTGCATTGTTTTGAAGTTGTTGTCTGTTCCGAGATGCTTGACGTTCATGTCGAGCAGGCGGAGGTTATGCTGAAGGCATTTGAGCTTGAGCGCCTCGTTGGAACGGTAGATTTCGGGAATTCCCGAGGTGCAGTAGCGGTTGAGCACCTTATCGACCTCGTTTATGTAAAAGTTTGCCGTATCGTCGCCAAGTTCCTCGCCGAGCGTTCCGCCGTACGCGGTGCCGAGATTGAACTTGCCGTCGGAGAATGCGCCGGCACCCGCAAAGCCGGATGTAATCGAGCAGATTTTGCAATGAATGCAGGTTTTTTCACGGCCAGCCGGGCAGTGCCGGTTTTCTATTGTATTTCCGCGTTCGGTTATAACAATTTTGAGATTTGAGTCATTGCGGTGGAGCCGGTACGCTGCCATAAGCCCGCCGATGCCTCCTCCGATTATTGCTACATCATATTTATCCATTATATGACATTCCTTTCCGCTGCAAGTAAGGATTGTGATGTTTCCGCCTTATGCCGTTCATTTCGGCGGCGAGGCGCTGAATTTGATGATTATAGGTTTTGACTTATGCGCCTACGGTTTGTGTGAAACATTCATCACAACTTTTAATTATAAAGGATTTGATCCGCTTTGTCAATAACCTGCATATGCCGAAAAAATGTTGGTCAAAACAGTTTTTTAAGGTTGAGGGAGGCTTTGTAAACCTCGTTTTTGCTGAGATTTTTGTTTTTTTCGCTGACGTTGGCGATTGCCTCTTTTAGAGAGCAGCCGGACTTTATGATTTCGTCGACAAGCAAAGCTTCGGGAGATATCTCCTGCCCAATTGCCGCGGTGTCCTGAGCGGGAACTTTATCGCGCTGTATTACGACGGCATATTCGCCGAGACGCGCGTTCGGCGCGGCCTCAAGCTGCTTTAACACTTCGCCGATATCTCCGCGGTACGATTTCTCGTAAAATTTAGTTATATCATTGATGACGAAAGCCCTGCACTCCGGAAGAGCCGACGCGATTTCCTCAAGAGACTCGATAATTCTGCTGGCGGCCTCGTAGATCACGAATGTATCGACAGGGGAGGTTAATAATATATTATAATAATTCTCTTTTTCTCGTTTTTCCCGCGGTATGAAGCCCATGAAGCAGAACTGCGTGAAAATAAAGCCCGAGACCGAGAGGGCGGATATTGCCGCGGAAGGTCCGGGGACGGCGACGACGTCAATTCCCTTGTCCCTTGCCTCAGATATCAGAATGCAGCCGGGATCCGAGATGCACGGGGTTCCGGCATCCGACACGAGGGCGACGTTAATATTTTCGGTAATGATTTTTTCGATAAGCTCGCCGCTTTTTTCGTGTTCGTTGAACTTGTGGTATGCGACAAGCGGCGTTTTGATTGAGAAGTGATTAAGAAGAGGGAGCGTTCTGCGCGTGTCCTCGGCGGCGATGAGATCCGCGTTTCTCAGGGTTTCAAGCGCTCTCTCTGAAATATCCGACAGGTTTCCTATCGGTGTTGCGACAACAAATAATTTACCCAAGCTGTTCCTTCTTTCTTATGATGAATAAAAGCTCGTTGGAGTATTCTTTTGCAAGGCAGTATTCGAACTTATCGGCAGGGAAGGAATTGCGCATGAAATCGCTGTAAAAAGCGCACATTCCGCAATTTCTGCCCGACAGGCTCTTCGTCGGGAAAGTTATTGTGAAGAATTCCGAATCAAGCCGGTTGATTAGCTGCCTGACGTATCCCTTGCGCTGCTGCTCGAGCAGAGGAATTATTTTGAAAAGAAAGACGTTCTGAAATCTGTCAGAAGGGATTCTGTATAGGATGTCGCTGGCGTATGCGACGCCGCCGACGCCTGCCAGCCTGAAAAATTTATTGAGCAAATCAATTATTTTGACATTTATGTCGGTTGCATGATATTTGATCTCCGCGGCGTAATTTCTTGACATAACGTAAAACGGGTTGAACCCGCAGGCTATGTCGAGCACCGTGCCGCCGCTGCCGGACGTCGAGAAGATATCGCGGTACAGCTCGTCCACAAAGCCTGCTCTTTCGGACGACGAGGCGTGAAGAGAAAGGATTTTGTTGACAGTATCCTTAATGTCACCCCTGTCTTTATTCATTCCCGTAAGCAGCGCGTCGGCGCGTTTTATATCATCCTCGCCGATAAATGCGCCGGTTATCTGATGGAGCTTTGTCTTTACCGATTTTATGACGTCCTTGTCGGACCTGTATTTACAGATTTCTTCGGAAGCGATGCGCAGGATCGTTTCGTCGCAGACCGAACCGTACTTTTTTGACTCTCTGACGATGCCGGCGCAGGTTTCAGCCGTCATTTTGCGCTGCCCTCAGCTTTTCCATTAGTATCGTGTAAAATCTAAGGTTATGAATAGTGGCGAGGCGGTATGCAAGCGGGTCGCCCACGGCATAAAGATGCCTTAGATAGGATTTTGAGTAATTGCGGCAGCAGTAGCAGTCGCAGGCTGGGGATACCGGGGAGGTGTCGGCGATGTGTTTTTCATCCATAATATACAGATACGAATAAAATTTGTCATCGTTAAGGTCTATTTTGTCGATGCTGTCGGCATTGTACGCATAAAGGCGCTGATGCCTTGCCTCGCGTGTGGGGATCACGCAGTCGAAGAGATTATACCCCATGCCGACGCAGCTTACAATTTCCTCAGGCCTGCCGAGCCCCATCGCGTACTTTACCGAACCCTCAGGCATAAGCGCGGCGGTGTATCTGAGAATATCGTCGGTGAGCTTTCCTTCGGTATCGACCGGCCAGCCGCCGTAACCGAAGCCGTCAAAGCCGATTTCAATAAGTTTCTCCGCGCAAAAGCGGCGCAGCTCCTTGTTGTTACCGCCCTGAATAATGGCAAAGATCAGGGGGCGATTATCCGGGGAATATTTGTAATTTTTCAGCTGAAGCTCATATTCCTGGCGGCATCTTTTTGCCCACTTTATTGTGATTTCAACCGACTTTGTCTGGATTTCGATGCTGTCGTCGGGATGAGTGCACCAGTCGAGGCACATAATTATATCCGAACGGTAAGCGAACTGGAGCTGAATACATTTTTCGGGTGAAAAAATAATTTTGTCCCCGCCCTGATCCGGCCGGAATATTATTTCATTGTCGTTTATCTGACCGTTTTTCGGATTCTCGCGAAGGAGTGAAAAAACCTGAAAACCGCCCGAATCGGTGAGGATTGGGTTCATAAAATTCAGAAAATTGTTAATTCCTTTATGCTTTCTGATTATTGAAAGCCCGGGCTTTGAATATAAATGGAAAGTGTTCATAACCGCGCCGCCCACATGGCAGTCGGAGAGATCTCGGCTGTCGAGCGATTTTACCGTTCCGTACGTTCCGTCCGGAAAAAAATTAGGCAGCTCGACTTCTCCGTGCAAAAGTTTCAGTTTTTTCATCAGTTTGCTCCCCGGAATTGTAAATTGTAAATTTCATCTAACGAACATTATTATATCATTATTACACGTACAACTCAAGCCAAATACACCGAAAATAAACCAAGAATAAACACATGGTGAACGTAAGGTAAATAATGAAATTCTGTGAAAGAGCGCGGTATTTATTTCTGCTTACTGCATTATTATTGCAAAGGGACAGCAAGCCGCGCGTCAAGCGTTGAGGAGGTGGCAGATTTTATGGGCAAGATCGACTGGCAGAAAAGCGCTGCGGTTATATTCTGCATAGCGGCAGGAGGATTCGCGCTCTGGTTTATAATACATTATCTGCTTGGGATACTGCTGCCGTTTATTGTCGCGTGGGCAGTTGCGCTTGCTGTGGCTCCGGCCGCGGGATGGATATCAAAAAAAACCGGAATTCCCATAAAATTATGTTCCGCGGTATTATTGGCAGCTGTTCTGGGCATACTGATATCGCTCGTAGCTCTCTTGCTTGACCGTCTGATTTATGAGATGGGCCGTCTTGCCGACTGGCTTGTTTCGGGCGAGAGCGATCTGCTTGCGACGCTCGGCAGGCTTGCGGGAGGAATCGGCAGCCTCGGCGAAAAAATTCCTATCCTGCGCGATATGAAGGGCATTGAGGAATTTGAGGATTTTTTTGCCGGTGTTAACGACATGCTTGCGAAGCTGCTGACCGATTTCATATCTAAACTCAGCATGTGGGTTCCGGAAGCGGTTTTTAGGATGATTTCCCGGCTGCCCTCGGTGCTGCTGCTTCTGACCGTCACGCTCATTGCTTGTTTTTATTTCTGCATCGACCTAAGGTCGGTGAACGCGGCGCTGCTTTCCATTATGCCTAAGCGCGTAGCGCAGCAGATGCCGATGCTCAAATCCCGCGTTTTTTCTGCTGCCGGGAAGTGGGTCAAAGCTTATTTGATTCTTTTCTGCATCACCTTTGCGGAACTATTCGCCGGATTTATAATACTCGGGGTCGAGTATCCGCTGTTAATTGCTCTTGTCGGGGCGCTGGTTGATATTCTGCCGGTTTTCGGAACCGGGACGATACTGATTCCATGGGGGCTTTTTTCGCTTTTCACAAAGGATTTCAAACTTGGATTCGGTTTGATAATACTTTATGCGGCGACTCTGATAATACGTCAGATCGCCGAGCCGAGGGTGGTAGGAGGCAGTTTCGGGATACATCCGCTGCTTGCGCTGGCTGCCATGTATAGCGGATTCAGGCTTTTCGGAATTGCCGGAATGATACTGTTTCCGGCGGCGGTGATGCTGCTTAAAAACATTTTTGTAACGGAAGAGAAAACAAAAGTTTAATATATTGTAAACATCCGGAAAATCCGGGAACATACGGCGGCTTTGCGCGTCAAACCATAT
>CAZMZJ010000018.1:28989-40216 GCA_964570825.1 uncultured Lachnospiraceae bacterium
TATACGAAAAAAGCCGGGAGAGGAAAACTTGAAAGATTAGGTTTTTCAGGCGGCGGGCTGAATTTAAGACAGTCGCAATCCTCACGGTCGGCGGAAAGGAAAGGCAAGGTCATAAAAATGATAATAATAATAATTCTCGCGTGCATGCTGATGCTTGTGACACTGGCATCGAGCAGTCAGATACAGAGTGAAAAAAACGCCCGTTTCGGATTTTCCGAGCCGGATGAAAGCAAAAATTATAACGCCGCCGACAAAGCGCATGAAGAAACCGATTTTACTTGCCTGCCTGATAATTTTAATTTCAAAATAGTCTGGAACGACGGAGGCAGAAGCGCATACGACAGCGCGGACGGGAAATTGACAACTGGAAACGGCTCCTGCGGCAGCGTTTTGCGCCGGCTGAACCTTGCGGAGAAGAAAGCCATTAAGGAGATACTGTCCCGGATTGACGCGCCTGAATACACCGAGATTTCCGGATACAGAGCCGAATATGATTTTCCGGGCGTAAACGAACCCGCGGGGATTACTCTGACCATACACTGCAGGGGGATAGAGAGGACGATAAGCTGTCCGTCCGCGGCGGGCGAGGGGCGCAAGCCGGACGACGCGCGGTTCCGGTCATATTCGGAAGCCTGCAGAAAGATTATCGGCATAATTACCGGCGCGGCAGACAATGAGGCTTTGACGGCAAAGGAAATCCGGACCGGCAACTGAAACGAACCCGTCCGCGCTCAAATAAAAAGCGGGGACGGGTTTTTGCTCAGCCGACATGCGGGCGGCCGGACATATGTATATCGTAAATTCAACAAAATTTCAATATTGCGGTCATATTTAGAGTAAGACGCATCGGCGTTTGATGATGCCGCAGAATAAAAGCCTGCCGTACGCGTACTGCAGGCTTTCTACATAAATTATGCTTTTCCGTTTGAGCCGAGGACATCGGTTATTTTGTGCTTGACCATCTTTTTGACTTCGTCGCGTGCGACCGAGAGGTAGGTACGCGGGTCAAAGGCAGACGGGTCGGCTGCGAGCGCGCGGCGGATAGCGGCCGTCATGGCGAGACGGATATCTGAGTCAATGTTGATTTTGCAGACCGCCATTCTGGCTGCCTGTCTGAGCATATCCTCCGGGATGCCGATGGCATTGGGCATTTTACCGCCGAGCGAGTTGATTTCGTCGACATATTCCTGCGGAACAGAGGACGCGCCGTGGAGGACGATCGGGAAGCCGGGAAGGCGCTTTGAGATTTCGGCGAGTATATCGAATCTCAGCTGCGGCTTGGTGCCGGGCTTGAATTTGTACGCGCCGTGAGATGTTCCGATGGCGATAGCCAGGGAGTCGACACCTGTCTTTGATACGAATTCCTCCACCTCAGCGGGATTGGTGAACATTGCGTCGTCGGCCTTGACATGCACCTCATCCTCTATGCCGGCCAGCTTGCCGAGTTCGCCTTCAACGACAACTCCGCGGGCGTGGGCGTACTCGACGACTTTTTTTGTAAGAGCTATGTTGTCCTTAAACGGATATTTTGAACCGTCGATCATTACCGAGGTGAATCCGCCGTCGATGCAGGACTTGCAGATTTCGAAATCGGCTCCGTGGTCGAGGTGAAGCGCGAAATCGATGCCGCTGTCGACTACAGCCGCATTGGCGAGTGCCATGAGGTAAGCGTGCTTGGCATATTTGCGTGCTCCGGCAGAAACCTGAAGGATGACGGGGGATTTTTCTTCGGCCGCGGCTTCGGTGATAGCCTGAATGATTTCCATGTTGTTGATATTGAAGGCGCCCACGGCGTAACCGCCGGCATACGCCTTTTTGAACATTTCGGTTGTTGTGACAAGTGCCATTTTGATTATCTCCTTGCGGTACAAATAAAGATTATTCGCATATATTGTAACCGCTCGGGCGGTGAAAATCAAGAGGATATCGAAAAATATGTTGAATATATCCGAAATTATCAAATATTTGATAAATTTTGTCTTTTAGGCATTCACGCTTCTGACTGAATTATCTGCAGCCGCGGCGCCGGTGGCTGAAACCGGCGAGCCGATGTTTTCCGCAGGCGTAACGGCCGCAGCCGCCGCGGCAAAGCCGGACTGAACAGACTGAGCGGTTTCCTCAGGCTGCGACACGGTGACGGCCCTAAAATCCGAATGTACTGCCGCGGCCTCGGCGGGCTGAACGGCAGCCGCTGCGGCGCCGGGCATTTCAGCGTATTGTTCCTCGGGCGCAAGTATGCCGCCGAGCCCGAAGCTGATGGCTATCGCGGAATTGACCTCGTTCATCATGGCGTCGTCAAGGTGCCCCAGCTTTTCCTTGAGACGCCGCTTGTCGAGAGTTCTTATCTGTTCGAGCAGTATGACCGAGTCTTTGGCAAGTCCGGCTTTCTCGGCGTATATGTCGATGTGGGTGGGCAGGCGGGTTTTGCCCATACGCGAGGTAATTGCCGCCGCTATTACAGTCGGGCTGTATTTATTTCCGATGTCGTTCTGAATAATAAGTACCGGACGGAGTCCGCCCTGTTCGGAGCCGACCACAGGGGAAAGATCGGCGTAGAAAATATCTCCGCGTCTGATTATCATTACCTGATCCTCTCTTTTGGATGACTTCAAGTATATTTTTACCTTGACCGCGCTTTGTTTAATCATTAAAAAGTCGATTTGCACGGTGGAATTTTGTTCCACTAATATCATATTACATCGTATGTCGTAATGTGTCGAAACCGGAGAAATTTCCCAAGGCTTGTACAGTGCTTGTACATAAAAAAACGCAGCGCAAGAATTTCTGTGGAACGAGCCCGTGAATATCCTCAACATAAGATAAGCATATCGCGGCATGGTTTGGCAGACGGCAATGAAATTGCGGTGTCCGTTCTGCGCTTTATGTGAAAACGCATTTGTGTGTCTTTTCCGCCGCATAAAAAAAGCCCCACAGGCGCGAAACATGAAAAAATCAAAACATATATTCCAAAATTCAAAAAAAGATGATATAATGTTGGACGTCGGCGGGTGGCTTTGAAATCTGCGGCTCCGCCGGGGTAAAATATTGTGTGATAACGATATGGATCACATTAAAACGAAAAATCAAGGATGGATTAAATTTATATGCAGACCGGCGAAAACAAAGGACAAATTGTGCTGATACCCCTTATGGGCATGGAGGAGGTTGCCGAGAAGATAAAGGGTCATCTTGCGGAGATCTCCGCCGAAACTTCTTGCGATATAGTAAAAGTTGATCTGCCGCGCTTTGCGACCGGAGATTCGAAGGCGGTGCTTACGCAGTCGGTGCGCGGCAAGGATGTATATATACTTGTTGACGTAGGCAATTACGGCTGCGAGTATTCGATGTTCGGGAGAAAGGTGTGCATGTCACCGGACGATCATTTTCAGAATCTGATACGGACAATATCCGCAATTGACGGCAAGGCGGAGCGCGTGAACGTAATCTCTCCTCTACTTTACAGTGAGCGCCAGGACCGCAAAATTTCGCGCGAGTCGCTTGACTGCGCCGTGGCGCTGCAGCAGCTGGCGAATATCGGAGTTTCCAACATTATGGCGTTTGACGTGCACGACGACAGGGTGCAGAACGCTATACCCTTTGTGGGCTTCGACATGCTGATGCCTGTCTATCAGACAATCAAGGCGATGAAGCGCGAATATCCGGACATAAAATTCGACGAGGACAATCTTGTTATCGTCAGTCCCGACTTTGGAGGAATGAACCGCAATTTCATGTATGCAAACGAGCTCGGCGTGGACATAGGAGTATTTTACAAGAGAAGAAGCCGCTCGAATTTTGCGAACGGGAAATACGGAGTCGAGGTTCATAAATACATCGGGCCGGATGTCACAGGGCGGGATGTGCTGATGGCCGACGACGTAATTGCCTCCGGGGAGACGATGCTCGACTCGGTGGCAAAAATCAAGGAGTACGGCGCGAAGAGGATTTTCATAGCGGTGACCTTCGGGTTCTTCACCGAGGGAGTTGCAAAATTCAATAAAGCATATGAAGACGGCTTACTCGACGGGGTGTTCATAACAAACGCGTCTTACCGCCGCGAGGAGATTCTGACGGCTCCGTGGTACCGCGAGGTGGATATAAGGAAATACATCGCATATTATATCTTCTGCGTCAATACAGGCAAATCCATTTCGGGCATAATGGATCCTCACAGGAAAATACAGGCTCTCATGAACAGGAACACTGAAAGCAGATAAAGCGAAAATATAAGCTGATCGGGCAGAATTAAGCGCGGCGGAACATATTCCGCCGCGCTTTTCAATATTATTTGCCATATTAGAACTGTTTTTCGAAAATCCGAAACAGAATTCATATATTTTTTGAATCGGATATGTTTATTATAAAATATCACAAAAAAACACATTGTTTGCGTAAAAAGCTGTTGCAAATATATACAACGAGGTGTTATAATAGCAATGGTGTGTTTACATTTTAAGGTTGCATACGGGGCGTTTGCAGCTCTGCTCGCCATGACGCGCCGTACGCTGTAATTTCCGCTGATTGCACATTACAGCAATCAGTTTTCAAGCTTTCAAGCCGGAGGAAATGCTGACTAAAATAGCTAATACGGCTTTGGCAGCTGTGATTTTTGCACGGTATTTTATTCTGAGATACTGTGCAGACCCAATAAGAAAGGTACGGAATATTTGAAAATGAACAACGACACAGTTAAGCACGGCGCAGGTCTTGACGCGAAGGCAGATCACGTAAAAATTATTGCCGCAATTGATGAAATCGAAAAAGTGATTGTCGGCAAGCGTTCCGAGGTTATAATGCTGATGACAGCTCTTTTGTCCGGCTCGCACGTTCTTATTGAGGACGTTCCCGGGACTGGTAAAACCTCGCTTGCGGCATCTCTCGCAAAAGTGACCGGCCTTGTTTTCAAACGCGCCCAGTTTACCCCTGACGTCATGGCATCCGACATAACCGGCTTCAACATATATAACCGTCAGAAGGAGTGCTTCGAGTTTCGCGAAGGGCTTGTGATGTGCAATTTGCTGCTGGCAGACGAGGTCAACCGCGCCTCGCCGAAAACGCAGTCGGCCCTGCTTGAGGCAATGGAGGAAAGCCGTGTGACGGTTGACGGAGTGACATATCAGATCCCCGATCCTTTTATGGTCATAGCCACCCAGAACCCGACGGGATATGTGGGCACATATCCGCTGCCCGAGGCGCAGCTCGACCGGTTTGCGCTCAAGATCAACATGGGGTATCCTTCGGCTGACGAGGAGGTCAGCATCATCAAGGCGCGGCATGGCGTAAATCCGATAGATATGATTAAAGAGGTTATCGGAATTGATGAAATCCGGGCTATGCGCAGATATGTTTCGGACATACACATCGACGACGAGCTATACGGCTATATTGTCGCACTTGTGACTGCCACGAGGAAGCATCCGCAGCTTGCTCTCGGGGCGAGCCCGCGCGCGTCGGTCGCTCTCATGCATCTGGCGCAGGCGTACGCCTTTATCCGCGGACGCGATTATGTCCTTCCGGACGATATCGGCGCGCTCTACCGGTCTGCAATCGGGCACCGGCTTATGCTCCGCCAGGAGGCAAAGCTTGCAAACCAGTCAGCCGACAGCATCCTTGGCGAGATACTCCGCGCGACAGACGTGCCTTACAAGGGAAAGAGATGAAAGATAAAAGATGAAAATGATGGACGCTGCAACAGATAAAAAAACGTCCGGCGGGGAGAAAACCTATCCGGTAATCTCACTGACAGGCAATTTTGTTATATATTTAATAATATTTATAGCGGCGCTCATATTCACGCAGGCGCTGCGCTCGACGGCGTCGAATATTTTCTTCGGTTTTATCTTCTTTTTGCCGTGGGTTATGCTTGTATATTCCTTGGCTGCAAAATCGGCTATCAAAGTATATCTGCTTTCCGATTCGGCCACGATACAGAAGCTTGACCCGTACAAATACCAGCTCAGGGTTATAAACGAATCGGTGCTGCCGTATCCGTTCATCGATGCGAAGCTGATGCTTCCCCAGGCTAACAGCGTGCGCTGCATAGAACGTTCCGTTAGAATAGCGATGCCGCCGCTGTCGTCGTATACCGTTAAAAACACGGTTAAGTTCCGTTTCCGCGGCACGTACGAGATCGGCGTCAAATATATATATATTTATGATTTTTTCAGAATTATAAGGATCCGTTCGGACGTGACTCTTTATGATACGGTATCGGTGCTTCCGCGCCGGCTTTTCATGAAGGGAGGAGAAACAAGTGCTGTTTCCGACTCTGCGAAGGAGACAAAGAAGGATCCTTATTCTTACGAGAAAATCGAAATCAGCGATATACGCGAGTACAGATCCGGGGACCCGCTGAAAAGCATCCACTGGAATCTTTCCTCAAAATCAGAGGAGTTCATGGTGCGCGATTACGACACAGGCGCATCCAAGAAGACGTATATATACTGCGACATGTCGGCGCGTTTTCCGGCGGAGCCTCCATTAAAACCGGCCGCCGAGGAGCTGAAGCATAAAGGGAAGAAGAAAGAGAAAAAAACAAACGAAGAAACCGCTGCGGACGAACGCATAAAGAAACGCAAAAAAGCTGCAGAAGCCGCTCTTCAAAACAGTATGGCGGTAGAAACAGAGAATGCGCCGGCACAAAGGAAGTCCGAGCCTGACGTCAACGAGCTTGCCGACGACAGGTTTTACGACGACATGAACGAATACTGCGCCGACGGTGTGGTCGAGCTGGCTGTGGCAGTTGTGCTGCGCGAGCTAAGGGACAATAACGAATGTACTCTTTTCTGGTTTGACAGACGTTCCGAGTCGGGGGTGTATTCGTTTACGCTGCGCGGGATTGAGGACTTCAATGCTGTTTACCGGCTTTTTGCCACCGCGCCGCTCTGTCCGGCTGAAGACAACGTTGCGCGGCTGTCGGCGATGGTCGGAGACACGCAGGATGTCAAGCAGCTGTATGTCACCTCTGCGATTGACGCCGACGCTGTACGGGAGTTTTGTTCGATGCCGAGCGCTGCGGCGGGCACGTCGTTCGGGTCATCCGGGATTATTCTTTATAATCCCGAGGAAAGATTTGCGCACGTGAGCGAAAGGAAACTCTACATCGAAGGCTGCCGGGCGCAGCTTGCCTCAAAGGGTCTGAAGCTCGCCGAGGGAAGAATTGATTGATGGGGTTTTTTCAAATGTTTGATAAAAAAAGAAAAAGCAAACCTGCCTCCGGCGAAATGCCCGCAGCTTCAAAGCCGCGCGGAAGGGCGGGCAAAAAAAAGAACAAGCTGATTGTCCCGGAGGAAAGGCGTCCGATTATCATGCCGCCGGACAAGGCGGGGATGAGCATTAAGGTGAGGATTCTCGGATATGTCTGCCGCGCGGCGGTGATATTTGCCGCGGTATTCGGGATTGTGTTCTTCATTTGCGACGCCCTCAAGCTCGAGGCGCAGGGGCTGACTGTTCCGGCAGAGTTCATAGCGCTGACCATCCTTGCTTCAGTCGCTGTGTTCTCGCTGATGCGGCTTTCAAAGTATGGACTAATTGGCGGTTCGGTTCTGATTGCCGGAGTGCTCGCGTTGGTCGGAATAAGCGCGGGGGATGTGGCTTTGTTCGCCGAGAAAGTGCTTGTCACCGCAAAGAATGTGGCGCTGACAAGGCTTTATAACCTCGGATATTACGCAATGTCGAAGTATATGACCGAAATATCATACACTTCGGAGCGCACGCAGGAATATTACTTCAGGTATGCTGTCGCAATGTTTGCCGTGCTGCTTTCGCTGGTGTTTGTACTGTCTGCAATTAAGCGGGTGCATGTTCTGGTTCCGGCTGTTATCAGCACAGCCGTTCTCGGCGTGGTGTTTACATACAATATTTCCCGTTCAAACTGGGGAATTGCTATTGTCATCGCGTCGTTTTCCGGCATACTTGTAATGTCAGCCTATGACCGACTGTTTTCTGCGGGCCCCGAAAAGAGCGGCAGCAGATTTGACACAAAAACGATACTTTTCGATGAGGACGCGCGTCCTAAGATGCCGGAAGGCGTGCTTACGAGGTCGGCCGCGCGGATGCTGCGCCGTCAGAAGAGGCTTGAGTACCGCGAGCTGAAGAAAAAGCACAAAAAAGAGAAAACCGAAATTACTGTTGACGAGGAGCTTTCCGAATATTTCGGCAGTTCTGTCAGGCATAATAAAAAAGCTCAAGGCGTTGCGAAAAAGAAGCTTACAAGAGAGGAAAAGCGAGCCGAGAGGGCAAAAAAGCACGAAATCAAGCAGCAGATAGCGAGGGTCAGGAACTATGACCGGGCGGTGGCGGATTCGCGCACGGCGCAGGGCGGTTTTGCAGCGTTCGGAATTTTTGCGCTCGCAATGCTGATGCTGATCATTCCGGCCCTCACCGTCAAAAACAGCTTTACAACGATTGACGTCATCGACCGGAGGATGGAGTATTACCGCAAATATGTAACGGCCATACTCATGGGCGACGATCCGATACTGGACGAACTGGGGTATGAGAACGACAAGAGTAACTTTGAACCTCACTCGACGACGGCGGAGAAGCAGGTTTACACCGGCGCAAAGCTGTTCACTGTAGAAACGCAGTATAATACAAATATTTATATGCGCGGCTGGATAGGCACGGACTATTCAGACGGAGCATGGTATGCGGCATCGTCAGAGCAGCTGGCGGCCTACAGGGCTCTTTACAGCACCTACCTTGACCCGTCCGAAACAATGTTCAGCAATTTTTACAGTTTTATGAACCCGAAGCTTGTTGAAGCCAAGGATTTCACCTCGAAGATCACAAGCAATCTTAAGTACGGTTTTATAGCGATGCAGGTAAATGTTTCGCGGGTTGAAACCGGGGATGCGCTTGTGTATATGCCGTCGTTTTACCGGATCAGCGAGGACATAAAACTGCAAAGGGCCGGGGGATACGGTCTATATAAATACGGGACCTCAGATAAGCTTGACGCTACCTTCGTTAACTATTTCGACGGCATCTATACCGGACGCAAATTCATGTCGGAGCTTGCTTACGCCTCGGTTTCGAATGTCACGTCCATGAAGAATTCCGACTGGTATAAGAATGTTTCGAACTATATAGCGGAGTACAACGAAGGCTACAGGCAGGCGTATGATGAGATAGTGAAATATGCCGAGAAGAAAGCGAAGGGCAAGACGCCGTCTATTGACAGCATAGTGGTGGCGATGTTCACCGAGGCTCCGGAAAATTTAATAAGCTCAACGGTTGACGAAGCTGCTAAGACCAAGACTATACGCGTTCGGTATGAAAAAGGCATCGCCGATTATGTATACGACACCGAAACGCTCGAGGAGAAAAGCAGGAAGGTAATTGAATTCACCGTGTTTACGAGTATCGACCCGGTAACGGGTGAGGTCTCCGAAACTACGTATCCATTCACCCCTCCAGACCTTTCCCTTGCGATCAGGTTCCGCGAGCTGATGACTGCAGGCGAGAAGCGCGCGCTGGCCTACGCGTATTATTATCAGTATATGTATACTGATTTTGTGTACGAAACATATCTCGGAACACAGAGCAGCAAAATAATATCCGACACGCTTGATTCTATACTTGCGTTGCCGGCATCGGTTGTCAGGAGCACTGATGAAGATGGCAAGGTGACCGAAACTGCCGTTGCGAAAGATTATTCGAGAGCGGCCGAAAGGAATTCCGGCGACGCCGAGGTTTACGAGCAGCGGCATGAGCTGGTGATGGCGATTGTCGATTATCTGAAAAAGAACTACACATATACGCTTGACCCCACGGCGGCCGTTGATGAAACGCTTGACGGCGTCGAAAATTTCCTTGCGGTGACAAAGGAAGGGTATTGCGTGCAGTATGCATCGGCGCTTGCGCTGCTGCTACGCGAAGCCGGGATTCCGGCGAGATATGTCGAAGGCTATGTCGCCTGCGATTTCAGCCGGAATTATAATACGGACGCGGTCGGAAGCTACGTTGCGACGGTGCGTGACCGGAACGCTCACGCGTGGGTCGAGGTCTGGTACGACGGCATCGGCTGGGTGCAGTACGAAGCGACGCCGGTTTACTACGATGATATGTATGTCAGATATTCGAGCGACGGCGGTTCCTCGACGAGGCCGTGGGACAATACCGACAGCGGTACGACAGAGGAGCGGGAGCTGCTTGACAGTATTTACTCGGCAATCGAGTCAGACTCGAGCCTGCTCGAAAGCCTTAAAAGCCAGGCAAAGCTCCTTATCGGAAGCAAAGAGGTGCTCGGCGCTCTTGACAAAATTGAAAAAGTCATTGAATCGTACCGCAGCGGCTGGCAGGTACAAAACGAATATTATACCCTGAACAAGGACGGCGGAAATTACGACAGGGACGATTTCATAGCGAATCTTAAATCCTTTGCTACATCGCTTGAGGAAACGGCAACCAATCCGCTTTATTACCAGATAACCCGGATTGACAGCCTTAAGGCGATGAACAAGGCGATCTGGATAATAACTGGTATTGCTGCCGCCGCCGGCGTGCTTGCGGCTGTCGGGCTGTTCTTAGGGCTGCGTGCAAAAAGAACCGAGAAGAAGCGTTCGGAAGTCATCGAAAGGGTAATCGCCGGGAACTTTGTGGACGGTGAGAGACAGGCGTTGGCGCGAACCATTGTCGACTGGCTGACGGCGCTGCTTGCGGCATACGGTTCGGCGCCTAAAAAAGGTGAATTCCGTGACGAGTACGCTAAGCGTCTTGCGTCGGAATATGCCGATATTTTCAAAAACGCGGATAAAGCGGGGGACGAAACGGCTGAAAGCACAAAGCGTGCGGAGGATTCAGGCGACGCATATTTCAAAGCAGTATTCGGGGCTGTCGCAGCAGAGGAGTTTGGCTTCGGGATGACGCCTGCCGAGCTTTCCGGAGTTGCGGAATTTTATAAACGCATTCGCGCCGATGCGAAGAAGCGCATGAAAACGTTCAAACGCATCGTTTACCATTATATCAAGAGAGTAATTTAGCATAATGATACGGATGCGGCGGGGAGCTCCTCAAAAGGGGTTCCCCGTTTTTTTGGTGATTTTGAAATAATGAATTTTAACTGCCTGATTTATGTAAAGCACGCGCGGCAGGTGCAAACGTTAATGTTTCTCTTGACAAAGAAGCGGTTTTTGAGTAAAATAGCAGTATGCATGCATATGCAGCATATACACTGCCGCGAGGTGGGTATAATGATCTTTGAAATATAAATAAAAACAAGGAG
>CAZMZJ010000019.1:0-5418 GCA_964570825.1 uncultured Lachnospiraceae bacterium
TTCGGAATAGGCTTTGACTCCGTTAATATCATAATACATTTACTTTTCCTCCTCTTCAAATTATGTTTATATATTTTCAACACTTTCGGTTGATATAACCTATTCAAATTTTACTCTTCCGGTAAAAAATGTGTAACACGTTTCGTAATTGATAAAATCGATTGACGTAACCTCTATTATCATTCGTTCGTGTGATACAAAATATGAGTCTTTTGATAAAAATGGAACATGCAATGTGTCGTCAAACGAGAACATATGTTTTATACCATTTTCAACATAAAACAAGTGTATACGTCCATTTTTTGTACGAGCGCACTCATAAACATCACCGTTGACTAACACTTTTCTATAATCAAATTCTTTCATTTTTATTCCTCCTCTGTTCTACATATTTCTATAATTTTAAATTTACGATTATCTGAACAATCTGTATTATTAACTACTTTGCAACTAGTTAGCTCTTTGCAAGTATTGAATCCGCCGTTAATAACTCCAATGTTGTGTAATTTCTCCGAATTGAATATATTTGCATTAATCAAAATCGGGCTATTCGTGTCTATTATCTCTAGTTTCTTTATCGCCTTATATAGCTTTTTCATTTTTCGATCAAGATTTTTTATATTAGGACATACTTTAATTTCCATTTACTTTTCCTCCTTAATATCAAATAAATTATTTTTATTGTCTTGTATCACTTGGTTTATTCCATAGGCAAGAATATCTATTATTTTCTCCTCATCACTTCCTAAATCTATCTTCGTACTTTCTATGAGTGCGTGTAATATTTCGTGCCATAGACATATTTTTAAGAATTGTGGGTCGTTCCCTTTGCATAGTTTTATCTTGCATTTACTGTAGCATATGTTCGCACTCAAAAACTTTCCCTCATCGTTCAAGTCTTTAACACACTCTATGCTAAAATCTACTCCGTTAATTTTAATTTTATTTGGTATCTTCATCTTTTATTCCTCCTTTAATTATTCGCTTCTTCCCAGCACGGAGCTTCCCAGTAACTCCAGTCAAAGTTTTTACATTCTGCGACCGCTCCGAGTTTCATTCTCGGATATTTTCGGATCAGCTCGGTTACAGCCCGAAACTGCTTCTTGTCGTAAAATCCGAGCCAGATATATCCATCAGTTTCCTCGACCCAATTCACGATGGACTCCAATTCAGCTTTTAATTTCGCTTCCACAATTTCCTCCTCTTAATTTTTTGAGGCGGTTTAAGGTTAACCGCCAACCTTTTTTATTTTTTACTATTTATCGAGAACTGACAACAAATCTACTAAAATATTTTCGCCTCCCAATTTAGATTACAATTTTTCTTACTATCAGCTTGCCATTTTCCGCTACGATTTCGACCGTATCGCCTAAATTAATACCGCTAACTTTCTTTACAGCGGAACTAAGCGTTATAACTGTACTTCCGCCGTTTTTTCTCGTAACTGTTTTTTCTTGTATGCGTTGCTCCATTTTATACCTCCTTTAATTGGCCGTCGGACTTGTGACCGACTCTGTGCATTAAACAGGCATTGCCCGTCCACTCTGCTAGATTAATTTAAGCCTATTGCATAAAGTGACTATACCGTATTTTTGGCTAATATAATTTTTTATGTTTTTTTCTTCATTATAAAAATTTTTGTCATTTAACAAATATTTATTATTACAAGTACATTTTTGATTAATATATGCGGTTGGCTCTAATGCGATGCTGCTTGATAGCTCAATCACTTGCATTTTATCCGTAATTATTATATAGCTGTATGACTCGCTATCGTATGACATCCATCTACCGCCGTATGTCCTGATTTGATTGTTTTTCAAAAACATATCTTTTACAATAAAATTGCTTTTAATATATATACTTTGATTATATTGTGCCTTTGACTCCGCATTTTTTATATCATTGTTTTTGATGTCCGAATAGATTTTATAAGTATATTGTAAAACCGTAAAAGCCTTTGCGGGTATGCTGTCAATATTTGCCAAATATTGATATAATTTATATAAAAACTCATTGTTTGTTTTTTGCAATTTTGCCGTCAAAAAAGCAATAACATCATCTATATTAATGTCTTTTAATACTTTGTCAATGTCCTCTTTATATTTGTACAATTCTTTTGTAAACTCCTCATACATCGTAAACTTAAAAAATCCACGCAAACCATACAGTGCAAAAAGCATTTTCAAAACCTCTTTACCATTAAACCCGCCACGCAAGCCACGCATTGACAAAAACTCATCAAAATACACCTCGTCTTGTGTTTTTGCATTGACTAAAATATCCACCAAATCGCTATTGATATTTTGCAAGCAACTTTTGCCAACTTGCAGGATAACGCCGTTATCTTTAACCAAAAAAACCGTACTGCGGGTGATATTTTTTTTGCAAATATCGCAACGATTCGCATCAATATTATTAACATAATTAATCATATCAATATCACAGTTTGACAGTTTGAAAAATTCAAAATTTTGCGTACATCCGATACGCTTTATAATTGACAATACTTCCATAATATCTTCTCTCTCAGGTGCGTTCCAGGTGGTAACGACTTACCCTTTTATATACTCTTATTATAACTCTTTTGTAATGATATTGCAATACTTTTTTACAAAATATTTTAATCAGTTTGTAATAATTTTTTTAAATCTTCCAAATCATAAACCACGCCAGCCAGCGCGCCCATTTCTTTCATAACCCGGATAAAATTGAGTTGTTCAGGAGTCGGTTTGCGCGGGCGCACTTTTGTCTCGATAAAAACGGCGCGTCCGGTTCCGGGCTGGATGGCAATCATGTCCGACGTGCCTTTAGGCAACCCGGTTTTAATCGGCGTGCCGTTCGCCGTAAAAAACAAGCCCACATTTAAGCGGAGCGGGATATATCCGTTCTCGGACAAATATACTTCAACCTGATTTTTCAAACGTGATTCTGGTGTCATTTTTTAGTCCTCGAATTATATACCATCCGCGCCCAGAAAACCGGGTTCTTATAACCCCGGCTGTGTCCAATCGCTATCAGTTCCTCGAGCGTTTCGGCTCGGCCCTGTTCTTTGCGTTTATTCCGGCGCTCGATTTTTTCGATGCGTTCTAGCTCGGCTTTTTCGTCCTGCTCTATTTCTCGACGGGTTTTTGGCTGTTCCTCGCCGCAATACGGACATATCCGCCCCGTACCTGAATAAACGCGCAGACAATTTTTGCATTGCCGAACTAAAATATCCGGCTCAGCTGATTCGTTTTTACACGTTATCCGCCCAGTTAAACTCCACTCGCGCGTTTCGGTCGGGAGCCCGTGACGAAAGCAGTTCCCGACCATATCATAAATTACAGCGCGTTTTCCAGGAGCCGGACGGAGACAGCGCATTGACTGCTGGATATATAAAATTGTCGATTTCGTTGGCCGTAGTAAAATTATGGCGTCACAATCAGGGACATCGAAGCCCTCTCCGATTAAATCCACGTTCAGCAGCACCCGGATTTTTCCTGTCCGGAAGTTCTCGACTATTTCGGCACGCTCCGTTTTTGACGTGTTCCCATCAAAATGTTTAGCTCCGAATATTTCCGCTTCGAGCGATTTTGACAGCTCGATTGTCGGGCAGTAAATTATCGTTTTTCTGCGCGGATCTAAATATTTTTTTACATCCCCGCAGATTTTAGATTTCATGAATTGTTCGGATAAATCCTGCATATCGTAGTCTGCACCACGATTTTTCAGCGCGAAAATATCCGTTGTTTTTGGCGCGTAATAATCATACTTACACAAATATCCTTTTTCCATGAGCTCCTCGGCACTCGGCCCGAGAACTAGCGAATCGAACACCGCTCCGAGCCCAGTCCCGTCGGTACGAGCTGGTGTGGCTGTTAAACCAACAACCGGAACGTCTGGAAACGCGTTTATAATCCGTGTCCATGTTTTTGCTGTTGCATGATGGCACTCGTCGAAAATTATTAAGCTGGGTGCTGGATATTTATCGGTGTTCCTCGAAACGGTCTGGACCATCCCGATTAAAACGCGCTCGGTCGGAATTCCGAAGTCCCGAAACGTCCGCTCGGTTTGGTCGATTAATTCCCGGCGATGAACCAGGAACCATACGAAATTATCCGTTTTTATTTTTATATGTTGGTCCGCCATAAAAGCGAAGCAGACCGTTTTCCCTCCCCCGCACGGTAAAACAACGCACGGAGATTTTTTCCCCGTGCGAAATTCGTTCCGTGTCGCATTTATCGACTCTATCTGATAATCTCTCAGCTGCATTCTATTTCCTTGAGTCCGCTTCTTCGTGCCCAGAATATCTCGGTTTCCATCCCATCAGAAATGCCATATTTCGTGCCAATATAAATTATATCGCAACATTGCAACAATCGAATCGCTACGGACAAACCTTTATTTCTCTGCTCCTGAACACCATCGTCGAGGCATTCCGTAATATACAGGTGCGGAGTTATAGGTGCGAGCCCGTTCGCAATCGCGAGAGCCGTGAGCTCACGTGCATATTGTTTATTCCGTTTCGTGTCTCCTGAATATGGACTGCAAATATAAGCTGTTCTCATTTTTCACCTCAGAACGGCAAATCTTCTGCGTTAATTTTTAACGGTTCGACTTTACTTTTTATTTTTGCGACGGGATCGCTTGTCCCTGGATTTTCCAAGCTGGAGTTTTCCGCCACGGCCGTCTCCGATTTTGGAGTTAAGAACTCGACCTCCTCAATCATAATATCATGGTGCCGGGTTGTCACCCCGTCCTTTTCCGATTCGCTTATTTCCATGCGTCCAACTATTCCGATTCGGTTTCCCTTTTTCACATATTTCGCGATTAATTCGGCTTTCTGTTCCCAGGCGGTGCATCTAAAAAAATCCGTTTTTTCTTTATCGAACGCGCGCCCGACTGCCACGGTTAGCTTACATAATTTTTTGCCGTTTTGCGTTACGTTCAAATCTGGGTCTCTCACCACGTTTCCTATAATAATAATTTTATTCATTTTTTCCCTCCATTTTTCCCGCGACATAATCAGCTGCCTTTTTATTAATATCGGACTGCAGTGTTCCGACTGTTTTTTTGCGCTTGCGCACGGGGATAATTTCCCCGGCGCGTTTTTCCATGTTTCTTCTAATTGCTCTCTGTCTACTCATTTTTACCCTCCACGATCTCACCATCGATAATCTCCGTCGATGTCGTTTTGGCTTCCTCTTCAACTTTCGCTTCCGCTATCTCTTCGGCCTGCTCGATTTGATTTTTTAAGGCTTTTGCACACTCGGCGCATAATTTCGAGCCGTACTTCTTTTCGGTATAAACCGCGACTGCTTCCGCCGACATCTTCCCAGCTGGTGATATCTCGCAGCCACACTCGGCGCATTTTGGAGCAGCTTTCTGTTGCGTTGGTTCGTATGGGCGCACTCTGAGGCACTCGACCGTTTCGCC
>CAZMZJ010000019.1:5518-31356 GCA_964570825.1 uncultured Lachnospiraceae bacterium
TTTTCCAATGTGTCTGTTTTTCCATTTCCTTTCCTCCTAAATTAAAATTATATCTTTTTCAGTTAGTTTCTTTGTCGCTTTGCAGTAATTACAAACTCCGCATCGATGCGGTTCGATTTCTCCACGTTTAATTGCATCAAACCGAGGCGCAAGGTTATAAACCAAATCGTAAGCTTCTGCAATTGTCTCGTCGGTAAACTCGAATATTTGTAGGTTCGGTTCGGCTTCTTTCGTTGCTACTGCGAGCCTGAACGGTTTTACTTCCCCATCGCTTTGCGAACGGATCTCACGATAAATGGCAGCTTGAATATCATAGCCCCATGCTTTCCAAAACGGCTTGTGTTCCCCATCTTGCCACATATCTTCGCAATCCTTCATAATTTTAAGGTCGACTGTTCTGTCTCTGAATAAGCTGTCTATTTTGATTTTGAACTTGACTCCGTTTATTACTCCGGTTTTAATAACCTGATGCCACCCGCCTATTTCCGCTCTGAACAGTTTATCTCGCTCAATTCTCTGGATAATCGATTCGGCTTGCTTAAACTCGGATTTGAGTTCTCCAGCTTTTGTAAATATCTCGGGGTTTTCTAGTTTGAATTTATCTAGTCCTTTTGAAAAATGTGCGTCTACATATGAGCCGACTAAAAGCTCGGTCTTTTTCGGGCGTACCCATTCGCCGCGAATTTGAGCGAGCGCTCCAGCCTCACACTGCATAAAGTTCTTGAATTGTGTGCTACCCATATAAGTTGATTCGTTCCGTTTGCTGAAATAATTTGTTTCTCTTAGACTCATTTTGTCTCCCTCCTTAATTTTTTTATTAGTGTTTCAGGCTTATAAGAAAACCCGATAAACTCTGCTAAATTGTCGGCCCAGTCTGACTCGAGGAACTTTTCGATACTCTGGATTTTCATTAGCATACTTTTTCTGTCGAGCGGGCATAGGTTCTTGTTTTTTCTCCTTTTCCGATAAAGTTTATAATCGTAAATAGCCTGATTAAAAATATTTGCGGCGAGCGCTTTATATCCATCGTAAACTATCATAGCTTTTCCCTCCATCCACAACTCGGACACTCGAACCGTCCGCCACGTTCGTAAACGACATTTTGATTTCCAAATGGGACCTTTGTATCTAAATTCGTGTCTGCGTTGAAATCTAGCGCAGCGCCGCAGCTCGGACACAATCCGTTTTCAAACAAACTCTCTTTCTCGGCCTGGATATAATCGGCCAATGCTGCCCGAAGCTCTTTCGGATTTTTATCGATCGCTTTTATTAGCTCTCTAACAATTTCCTGCATCTCGATGCGGTCATAAAACTCGTCCCACATTTTTTCGACCAACGCTTGCATCTCGGATTTCGCCATCCCGGATTTCGCCACCTCGGATTTATCCATTCCACTTTCCTCTTTTTTCATTTCGTTACCCTCCCAAATAAAATAAATTCTGCGACTTGTTTTTCTGTCGGAATATCAATCCCGAAAAACAAAATCAACATTGCTCTAGCTTTTTCTCTCGTTAGTATGTTTTCTTCTCTTTGCATTTTTTCGCCTCCGCTATTGTTTGTAGGATTTTCTTTTCCGATATCCCAAGGATATTACTCATCCGACAAAGGTTCTCTGCCCCAGGAAAGGCTCTTCCGCTTGTGTACGCATAAATTGCGAACTTCGTTACCCCGAGTTCTTCCGCTAATTTCTTCGGGGTGTATCCTGCTTTTAAGATTAAATCTGATAGTTCCATGTTACCTCCTTTAGAGTTCTCTTAAACTCTTTTCTATTATAAGCTGGTTGTCTTTTCGGTTTTTTGACACTAAATAGGCGTTCATAATCTAACTGTTTCTGTTTTTGCTTGTTTTCGTAATTCATTTAATACCCTCCTTAAAATATTTTTATGACGTTAAGACTCGATAGTCTTTTCATCCCCTCTGAGGTTCTAACCAATTTTTCGTCGGACCTATATTTGATAGTTTCGGTCTGTAGTCTTTTCCCAGTTACTCTTCCATACTTATTTTTAGTCCAGACATCGAAAGACACTTCAGCGGTTATCATTTGTGGCTCTACCTTTTTAACTTCTTTCGGTTCTCTGTTTTCAATTATTTTCTCGATTCGTTCGGCTTTAAAACTTTCTGCCTCTATCTCATCAAAACTATAAAAATCGGTCTGATTAAATTTCGAGGATGTGTGATGCCATGAAGTCCTTTTGAGCAACCGGCCTTTAAGCTCGCTAACTGTTAATTTTTTTGCTAATTCTACGCTTCCAGGATCAACCTTTTTCAATTCATAGAGTATATCAGCTTTAGTCCATTTGCTCATCGGCTTTTCGCCGTTTTCATAAGCCTCTACTGCATTGTTTGACATTGAGTATCCATTATATCCTGCCATTTTTTTCTCCTATTCCTTTATATGCCTTCATTATAACCTATTTGCAAACATTTGTAAAGGCTTTTTACAAAATATTTTAATAAAAAAAGAAATCCGCTCAAAAAATGAACGGATTCCATTAAGGGGGGAAAGTGGAATGGTCTATATGGATTTTTCTATGCGCCTGGTTTAGGCTACTTTTTGTCTGACAGCCATTCTGTTAACGAGCCTTTATATCCGCCCGCGACAGCCTCCTGATATTTGTGTGCGTTCTCGAGTGCTTTATCTCGTGCCAGTTTTTCCGCGGCTATGCGCTCTGCATCGGCTTTTTCCTTTTTCTCGGCGTCCAAGATGGCTTGCAACTTTTTTGCTTCGGCTTTGGCAATTTTTTCTGCTTCGGCTTTGGCAATTTTTTCTTGTTTCTGTATTTTCTCTATATCTTTTACGGCTTTTTCCGCCTCGGTGCGTTTCGCGTACTGCTCGGGTGTTTCAAAACCTGCGCCCTTTACTCCAAGCTCCGTTAAAATAAAAATAACGACCGTAACGGCTCCACCGATAACGATATATGCCCATTGCGGAATTGCCACTCCGCCAAGGTATAAACCACCGCCAACGACGGATCCTGAAGCGAACGAGGATAAAACGTTCGTGACCGTTGCGGTATTCGATTTAATATTGCGTTTGCAATAATCGATTAGTTTTTTTAATAGTTCACCGATTTTATTCGGTTTTTTCCCGGCCTGTTCAGGTTCGGTTTTGATAACGTCTGCCATTTTTGTTCTCCTTAAAAATATATTTATTTTGTCATTGCCCGGTCGATAAATTGCTTTTTTGACTAAGGGCTTTAATACAATCGTTAACGCTTTTCCGAGCGTTTTTGCGCTAATTTTCACCACCTGGGTTAGCAATACCACAATCAAAAACGATAATGCTTTTGCTAGTACCGTCGTTAGGCTCCATGCAATCAGCTGTTCCAGGAATTCTTCTATCACCTCATAGGTCAATAAAAGAGAAAAACCTTTCAGAAAGCCGAGTACAATTTTAGGTTTTGTTTTTGTCGTGTCCTGCATTATACTCGGCTCGCTTAAAAATTATTCGGATTTTACTGCTGCAACTTCCTCTGGTGCGACTTCCTCTTCGACTGCTTCGGGTATTTCCGCCTCGGCGCGTGCAATTGCCCTGTCGATAAACTTCAGCCCGATTTCGAGTTCTGCTAGCTGGCTCGCAACGTTAGCTTCAAACTCGGCTGTGAGCTGTGCTTCGTATTCGGCTACTTTTTCAGCAACACGGTCAGCTATCGGCACGGATTTAATCGCAGCTATTTCAGCGATAATCTCTTCTTTTGCTTTCAATAATTTGTCCATTTTTTGTCTCCTTTTGTTTGTATTTCAATATACTAATTTAATTTTAGTTTATTTTAATATGTTTGTCAACAACGGCGTTAATATAACGGCTAGATATATCAAAATCGCGATTATAACGGATATCCAGGTGCGTTTGAACACGACCTTAATTTTTTCTTCTCCATTATTATATTTGAATTATATTTAACCATTTTAATACTAAAAATACGCATAGGGCTATGATCCCCGCACAAACAACAGCCAACAATGTAAACAAAAATCCCTTAACTGCTTTTGGTCTATTGCTGTCACTAGCACCCGATATTAACACCCCAATAGTGCCTGATATTAATTTATTAACTAAATAAAAAGGTATCAGAATTGCAACCAAGACATATAGTATTACTAAATTCATTGGTGATGTTATACCCACAAATCCCAAAATAGGTTTGACTCCATTGTAATGATACTCTCTGCGTTTTTCCTTATTTGCCCATTGATTTTCGGCTTGTAACTGTTCGTTAAGTTCCTGCTGCGTTTGGAGTAGCTCTTGGTGGTACTCTATATTTTGTTTCTCGAGTTCCGCTTTTTCCGTTTCGAGTTCAGCAAGTTTTAACGTAGCGTCTTTTAATTTATCGGTAAATTCTTTTTTAAACGTTTTATCGTTCGCCGAAGCTTCCTCGACCGTGTCGATTTTCGCGCGGTCAATCGCCTCGGTAAAAGTCGTACTCGCCGTTACGTTTCGGATCTCGTTAACCTGGAGCTCGCCCGTACGAGACTCGGCGGTTCGTTCCTGCTCGATTAACTGTTTCGTTTCGTCCGTCATTCTTGTGTCTCCTCTGGAACCCCGCCATCTCCGATTGCCTCGGTCAGGTCGGCAATGTCCTGCGCGAGTTGTTCGGCTTTTGGCGCGCACTCGTTCAAGATTGCTTGGATATTCGCGTTGAGTGTTTTTAGTTCCTCGATTTTCTGATTTCTGATATTTTCTAGTAGTGTCATTTTTATTTCTCCTTTTAAGTATTAAGTGTTGTGTTGCTCGCTGTTACAAGTGTTTTAACGCAAGTGTCTAGGTCAATGTTTTTGTTCGTTCCATCCCACATATCTGTGCTAGAACCACCGTCTTTGCAGTTCACGGCGTAATTTATATTGGAAAAGCCGAAGCCATTGCTTGCGTCTGTGCTATCTACACCCTTACCGGTGCAGTTTGATAGGTTTTTGCAATAGGAAAAGCCGTAACCGTTTGTTGCCCCCGTGCCTGTCCCTGTGCAGTTTGATATGTTGTTGCAAGAGGTAAAGCCGGAACCGTTTGTTGTCCCCGTGCCTGTCCCTGTGCAGTTTGATATGTTGTTGCAATAGTAAAAGCCGCGACCGTATTCTCCGCCTGTGCCTGTGCTCGTGCAATTTGATAGGTTGTTGCAATTGTAAAAGCAGGAACTGTATGGTGTCCCCGTGCAACTCACTTCCAAGTCCCGTATACTATAATCGTTCGTCGTAGGTGCTGTATCATACCACAGTCCGCCTTTTGCCGTACTCGAATTATACAAAAAATTCGTAACGGTTATTTTCGCACTGTTGAACCCGTGTATCTGCTTAACCGTTGCGGGGATTTTTACACCACTGTTATCGGTCGTGGATAGTGTAAACTGCCCGACTATTGCCACGCTCTTTGCATCTAGCCAAGTACCCGAAGCGATTAGTGCGTCAAACTCTGTCTGTGTGCGAATCACCTTGTCGTAAACCGTACGGAGCGAGTCGGCGTAACTCTTTGCAACCGCAGCACTCGGTCCGCTCGGTGTGGTCGGTACTAGTGGAGAGACGGAATATGTTTTTATCGCTGAAATTGTCTGGGCGGTGCTGTCGTCGATAATTTGTTTCCAACCGCTCCAGCGACCTGCATGACCTGCCGTTCCCAAAAGTGACCCAAAATACATAGCTATTGCAGTTGTGCTATTCCAAGTTTTTTTTGTGTATCTTAAAAATCCTCTAAATTCATTGATTTTATATATTTCGCAAACACCTTCTATGTCTGGATATGCACTTGCAATAGTTTCTAATTTGTATACAGCCATACTGTTTTCAACCATTTTGTCATAAACCGTAGGTATGGGTGTGTTTCCTGTATACGAAGCATCTATTTCTGCTAAACTTCTATACACCCTTGCAAAACTGCTCTCTTTTAATAGTTTATCGCTCGGTACGGTATCCGTGCCCGTTCCTTGCGTCGCGCTCGGCGTTGTAAACGCGTGCGTTTTCAGGTCTGTAAAATACTTTTTAATCTTCCCGAACAGTGTCGCTGTGCTTTCTCCGGTCGCTATATTCGCTCTGGCGCCCGCTTCCGTGAACGCCACTACGGTGTCTTTTATATCGTCGCCGTCGCGCTGAATTAATCTGTCCAAGTTCGTCGCATTAACCGGTGTGCCCGCTTCACTCACTGCGCCCGGGACCGCTTCCAGGTCGTACGTATTCGCCCCGACCTCGGTCAATTTATATCGGTGCGGTGTCGCTGTTACTCTATCTTTCCACGGTACAAATGCCATCTTTCAATTCTCCTATCTTTTTTATTATAATACATACTTAGTTTTTCCGCAAATATCAGTTTTTCTCCATCTGCGGTTACAGCTGAAAATCCGTTCCGGCTGAAAACGTGCCGCAATATCTATATAAATTCTCGCGAGCCGTATACCATAAATTCGCATCGAATAATATTCGTTCAACTGCGTTCGCCTTAATATACGACCACGCCGTTTTCGTGGGTGTTGTCGGGGTCGCGGTAAAACCGGTCGCAGCTGGAAACGTGTGTCCGCTCCGTATCGCGCCAATATCAGCCAATACATCGTCGAACGCTACCAGGTCTCCCGCACTATGCGCAGTCGCGTTTACAACAACGCCAAATAACGTTCCGAGATATGTTATCCATTCCGTTATCCGCGTTAAATCTACTAACTGCCAAAAACCTTTATCGGTGCGGTTAATAATGTCTATTTCTGCTCTGTCGAAAATTAACGCATCCACTACGCAACCCCCTCGATTATTTCGGACGCAATATCAGCTTCAATCGTTTTCGTTATTTTAGTTATAACAACCTCGTCCGAATCAATCGTTGCGGTTTTCAAAAACTCGTCTTGCCCAGTCGCATTATAAACGCGAGCTGAATACCGATATTTACCGACAATTTTCGTCGCTATATTCGATAAAACGCTCGAGGCAATCGCTTCATCCGTTATTAACGGATTTTTAATCTCTCTAACGTTTCCGTCCGTTCCGCTCGATAACGGAGTGGTCCCCGTCCCATATGGATACCCGATAACCGTTATCCAACCAACCTGTCCGGCTGTCCCAGTAAATACCAATTTTGCGCCCTCTGAATAAACCGCGGATTTTACAGTATCAAGGATTATATTCGAGCTCGTTGCAACGTCCGAAATATCTACTTCGGCTGGGAACGTTCCGTAATCGACCCATATTTCCTGTTCGGTTCCGGTGAGTGCGATTCCTTGTATTTCCGCAAGCCCCGAAGCCGTCACGCTCGATACAAACGTGTACCGATGCACGATAACTCCATCGATTTTATCCGCGCTCGAAATATCCAAGCCCTCGTCCTCGATTTCGTCCTCAGTGTATGCCCCTCCCGTCGCGGCGGAGTACGGTGCGATATTTAATATACCGTCCGAGTCCGTGAATAAAATACAGTTCGCGGCTTCGGCAATTAACCTAAACGCTTCACGATGCGGGACCGTCGGGATATACCCGCTCGAGGATATCGATGTAAGAGAGGCGTCCGTTACAATCGTTATTCCTGCATCTGCAGCAATTTCATCCGCCCAGGATTTTAGAGTTCTCGGACTGCTCGGAATAGCTCCGTTTTTGTATGTGCTTTGCCCGAGCCTGTTTATAATGTCGTAACCGGTTATTTCAATTATTTTGCCACGATCTAAAACGTTCATCGACGCTGATTTGTATTTCCCGAACTGAACGAAGGTTCCGCCAATACCAAAATCAAGCGTTATTAAAATTTCACGTTGCAACGAATCCGGGACGTCCTTTATCGTCTTAAAATCAAACGAGCTATCATTATAAAATTGAAACAAAACTTCCGCGGATTCAACAACCTCAGCTGTTAAATCGGTAATCTTCGTTGCGGTAACCTTTATTAGCTCATCACCAGTCCATAAAAAATCTATTCCGAGCATAAGCGACCACAACCGAGCCCTTTGCCCCGGTTGAACTTTTGTCGGTGTGATTATAATCGTGTCCCAATCGAAAACGTCTGCCTGGTCGGTGTAATTCGTGAGTGTGTTTCCCGTTACGGTCGTTGTCGATATGGTCGAGCCACCGCCTTTATACTCAATCGTGAAATCTATAAACGGACAATGTGGCGGGAATACGAAACTTAATCCATACGAAAAATGCGTGCTTGCGAATTCGAGTGTTAACGATTCGCCCGAAATCGCGCCCGTAACCGAATCGGACAAGCCCGCCGACTCCCAACCCACGTCGTCTCCGACTGTCAATTCGGTATGGGTACCATCCAGAATAAACCAGTGTTTTTCAAGGTAAACTCCTTTTTTCTTCGTTCCAAGATTTAGAATATTGTCAACCAAACCGTATGTCGAACTCGTAGCCGCCGTTATGTCGGGCGTATCGGCCGGAATTGTGCTATCGATTAATTTATAGGTTACTTGTGCGGAGTCAATCATTTATAACGCCTCCACCTCTGTTCCAGTTAAGATTATTTCCCAGTTCAGCCAAATCCAACGTTCCAAAACCGAATCATAAGCAAAACGTTTCTGTGACTCGTTTACTTCTAAAAAAACCGGCCCCGTGAACGTTCCTTCGTGTGGCGTGGATATTTCCGCAGTTATATATCCCGTTGTTTTCTGCGCCTGTAATAACGCGACCAGGTATCCTATTTCCGTATCGGTTAAATATGCATAACCGATTTTGGCAACAAATCTGTGTCCGATTGTATCTCTCCGGATTTTTCCGGATATCATTTTATATTCGCGAAACTCCGGTTTGTATCCAAACTCAGGGTCTTTGTTAATCGTAGACAACTCGAAATCGTACTCGTTTAATTTAATCATATATCTGCTCCATTATACATACGCGCCCGTTTTCTTCAGGGTTTTCAAACCGCGGTTTTCTAGTCCGCTATTAACCGTTTTATATGTATAGTTTTTCAGCTCCTCGTTTCCGATATAAACCTTTATAATCGGTGCGACCTGTGGCTGTCCGCTTCCGAGTGCGTTAATTTGCAACGCTCCGCCAATCCCGTTAACCATCGCCGAAATGTCCGTGTTTTTCTTAACCGAGTTCCGGATATCCTCGGACGCTTCGGGCATTTCCTGTTCGACCCCGACCGCTATCCCTTGCGGTATCATTTTTCCAACCGAATCGCGCATTAATTTGCTCGGGCTTGCTATCCCGAAAAAATTCTTAACTGCTTGCCACGCATCTTTTGCAGCGGATGTAACCGAATTAATTAAGTTCGGTATCGCTTGCTTTACTCCAGAAATAATCCCATCGATAAAACCTTTTCCGAGACTCAACCAATTAATGTCTGTGAATAATTTCGGTAAGGATTTTGTCATCCCATTAATAATTGCCAAAACTATTTGTGGCGCGGCTTTTATTAGTTCGGGAAGTGCCGTTATAATTCCCTCAATAACAGCCACGACTAAATCTATCGCCACGTCTTGCATTTTCCCTATATTATCGAGTATGCCCATTATCAGCGTTATTACTAGCTGAATTGCCGCCGGAATTAAATCTGGCAAATATGCTATTAAAAAGTCCGCAAGCGCATATATTATCTCGAACGCGGCATCCATTAATTTCGGTAGTGTCGCGAATATCGTATCGACTAAAAGCGGGATAATCGATAACGCTACATCCACGATTTGCGGGAGTGCTTCGATTATTCCGTTTAAGGCATCAGTTATTACCGACTGCAGCATCGCCCCGGCATCCTCTGCGCCGGTTGCTAAACCCATGAAGCCCTCAACAAGTCGGCTCACCCATGGCATCAGCTCGACACCAATATTTGTCCCGAGCATTTTTACTTTTTCTGTTAATAACGTAATTTGGTCGTCTAAGCTCTCACCAGCCTTTACCGTTTCGTTATCGATTATTAAACCTAAATCCTCGAACTGCTGAAATAACGCGTCGATGGATCCAACCTCGTCGTTTAATAATGGGAGCAGCTCTTGTCCGCTCCGTCCGAATAAATCCACGGCAAGCTGTGTTTTTTCGGCACCCTCTTCCATGCCCTGGAGCGCTTCGATTGCTTTTTTGAATGTTTCCTCGACGGACAAACCCTCAAAATCGGAATAACTCATTCCGAGCCGGTTCATTAATAGAATCTGTTCTGCCTGTCCAGTTGCCGCTCCGTCCAAAACGGACGTGAACGTTTTCATTCCCATGGTCAGAACGGATATATCCGTTCCGCTCATTTTCATTGCAAGCGCCCATTTCTGGTACGCGTCGGTCGACATATTCAGCTTTTGGCTTTCTTTTCCTATCTCGTCGGTCGTTTTAATCGAGCCGAGCGTTAATTTTGCGAGCGCTGCGCCCGCAACCATAACGGCCGAGCCCATGGCAACAAGTGCTTTTCCAGCAACCTTCGCACCGCCCGCAATTTTCTGTCCGAACGTTTTCCCGGAAGCCTCGGAGTCCTTTATCCCTTTTTGAAACTCTTTGTTATCAAGCGTTATTTTTGCTATGAGATTAAATAAATTCATGCTACCTCGTGTGCGCGGCTTTAACGCGTGCTATAATTTCCTGCGCCGATAAATTCTCTTCCTTTTTCGGCTTAGCTTTTCCGAGCATTTGTTTTTCTATCTCAGCCCACCAGTTTTCGGGTTTTCCGTCAGCTTTCACGTCCCTTTGCGCGATTATATATAACATATCTGCAACATAACGTTTATAAACCCGTTCAATCGTTCTGTCACTGTTTTTAGCGATTAAATATGCATTAATCGACCGAAGCGACATTGGACGGACTATTTCGTTAAGGAGCGCAATTATGCGCCCCGATACGATTTCTGTGTTTATTTCTTCGGTGTTTGTCCGCCCAACGACGTAAAAAAACTTAACAGTTCCTTATCAGACGCGATTTCTTTTATCTGTCCGATCGTTTCCGTAAAACTCTGATCAGCTATTTCTTGTTCCGTTTTCTCGTATACTGCTCCAAGCAGTTTGTAAACTGCCGGACGATACTTTTTTAAGAATAACGGTATCAGCCCTGCGTAGAGCCCGAACTCGTCGGGCTTTTTCGCTTTTTTCTGTTTCGAGATTACTTCTCGTAATTCGGTGTCTGCCGAAATCTCAACAATGTAAGGTGTTATCTCGATTAAAACGTCTACTGCTCTATCTGTCGTTAATTTCATTTCACCCTCCCTAATTTTTTATTTTATGCAACAGTGAAAACACTTGTCGCGCTCGCCAAGGTCTGTCCGTAAATATCGGTTACCCCGGTTATGTTAACAATGTGCAAAGCCGAAGCGAAAGCACTTGTCGGAGTAAACGTTAATACTTTATGTGTCGCATCGTACGAGAACGCCCCATCTATAATCGCTCCGCTTGATGCCAAAACAACCGTAACCGCATGGCTCGAAATTGCGTTATTAAATGTCATCACAACACTCTCAACTGCTCCGGTCGAACCGGCTGTAGGAGCAATACTCGAGAGAGAAATTGCAGCAGCAGTCGCTACGGACTTATCCAAATAGATTATGAACGGGGGAGTATCGAGCGTTGCTGCGGTGTAATTTCCGCGCACGTCGATATCGTACTTCCCAGTGTCTTTATCCGCAAAACTTAACTGCACTCCGTTATTATTTAGCGCGTTCTTTATGCAAATCGCGAATATCTTTCCGTCACTAGTATTTCCGGATACCCACAAATCAGCATATTCGCTATCTGGGACTAACCCTTGCGCCGGGGTAATCGTTGTTACGTTCGCATCCGTTGCTGCTGAACCATATCCGGCTGCAAGCAGTAATCCGGCTTCGGTCAATTCGACGGCTGAGCATTTCAAACTGACCTCCCACTCATCGATAACCATGAACCCTTTTGTATTCTTTCTTAATCCGTTCAATCCAGGAACCCTGAATTCCGGTGTCGCGGTAAAAGTTCCTCCGCCCGTTGTCGCTCCAAGCTCTCCAGTGGGCCCTGACCCGAACGTATAACCCGTTGAAAGCACGAACATGTTCAAAGCTATATTCTGTGCTGTTTCTGTTCTAATTGGTGTTAACATTTTTATTTTCTCCTTTTTGTTTTAATTATAACGATATTATTTGTAATATGCAACTATGTCTAAATTTACCATAACGGACCTGACGTCAGCATCTCGGTTTGTGTTGTTTTGCGCGAACGGGTCGCCCTTTCTTACCCATAAAATGCAGTCTGTTCCGACTATCCTGGCTCCAGCATGACCAAGCGCAGTCTGTAGTTTATCAACGTATGAGTACGCCTCGGAATAATCTTTTTCGGCGCGCGTCCAAATAATCACTTGCTGTAAATATGAACGCCCGAATGCCGAAATCCCATAACTTAACGTTGCATACGGCAAACTCGCATTTTTTGGAACCGGGTCGGAGTATGTCTTTATAACATTATCGTTCAACCACTGAATAAGCGTTCTACTTTGATTCGTCATTCTTCCTCCGTATGCCGTCTCGCGTTCCACTGCCGGATTGTTTTCATGCAACCCGACTGCTGGTTCCCGATTAATACCGAGCTTGACAGCTGGGCACTGTTCGACCCGCTTATAACGATATCTCCCGTTTGTGGGATTGTCGATTCCGTCATGAAAACGAATTCTTCTGGATTCCCGAGCTTTTGCGCTATATATGCTTCACGCGGACTTAATCGCTCCAATAAACCTTTAACCGTTCCGAGCGAGGTGTACGTGGTCGTTACTCCACCCACGTGATTATCCGTTTCAGATGGGCGTTTCAGCGTTATATCAACAAAATAATTCTGTATCATAATTTACCCTTAAATATCTCTTTTGCTAAATCCTGATACTTGCCCCAATTCGGCTCGATCCCGTTCTCCATGAACTTACGCCCTTTTTGTTTCTTACTTCCGTTATTAACCTCGTCAGCGTATTCTACGTTCGTTCCGAGAATAACAGTATTCTCTAATCCTTTCCCGGAAAGCGCGTCTGAACTGTCTGCGTTGTTATCATAAACGCCGCTCTCTTCCTCGGGCGTTACGAACGAGATGCTCCCACGAAGTCTGCCCGTGTCGACTATATCGCGTCCGGTAAAATCAGGCTTGGACATATATTTAACTATATCTCCTTGCGCCGTTACTCCAATCGCATACAACGCGCGACCCATAGCTTTTCCGAACTCGGCCTCGACTTTCATTGTATTATTCTCGAGCTTAACATCAACCATAAATCCGCACCCGGTTCAAAAAATAATATCGCGATACGAACGGTTTTCTGTAAGGCGCGAGCTCTCTTTTGTATGCCGTTGCGCCATCCACGGTTAAACCATCGACAACGTTATATGAAACCGAATAATTCGGGATGCTCTCACTCGAAACGCCCGCATTCGAGAACCCCTCGACTTTTGCCGATAATGCGATTAATTCAGGCGGGATTGCTAACCCGACTATATAACCGCTGAATTCTTCGTCCACGAGCGTTTCTGTTAGTGTGATTGTCCCTGTTCCGACAGTCGCTATTTTATAAACGCCATCATTTAACAGGCTATCCATAATACGAACATACTGCCCGACTTTATAATCCCCGCGAACGGTCGACACGGAATTCTCCGAGATGGCATATTTGCCATACTCGGAGGTCCGCTCAAAATAATTATTAATCGCTTGTAATGTTGCGTACATTTTTTATCCTTATGCAGTTACAGGCCCGGCAATTCCGGTTGCTACTGGTAGTAATGAGCTCGCATCGGCTTCAACAACTCTGACATACCCGTTTGCAGCAAGTACGATAACTCCGTTTGCTGGAAGCGCAGTCCATGTTGAGGTGTTTAAAGCGGTGTTGGCAGTAGGTGCATTTATTGTTGCCGAAGCGTCAACAGCATAGTAGTACTTGTTTCCGATTTTTGGCTTATTCGGAGTTACTGTTACTTTGTTAACAGCTGCGGCCACAGTTATCGCTCCAAGAGTTGTCAATGTAGCTTGAACTTGAACGTTTTCAATTCTTGCAATTGCTCGGGTATTTTTCACCGCTAAGCCAGCTACGAATTCAACGTCTCCGGATTTTACTGCTCCGGCTGTTGCAAAATCGGGTAGTCTGCTCGAAATTGCTTTATCGCCCTTCAGTGTTATTCCGTGAGCGCCGCTCATCGATAACGCGACTAAATAAATGTCTGACTTTCCACTTGCATCGTCAATCGGGATAATTTCGGTATCGCTACCCAAAGCGTCGTTATAATACCTGCCAAGGTCAACGAGAGGAATTCCGTCATATGCTCTTGTGGGTTTCCCGAACGCATCCTCGCCTTGTGTTAAATATCCCAGCATCTTCGCAGCAGCTTGGATTTTAACGATTGTTTTGCTGTTCGCCAAAATATATGTAGGTCTCTCTTTCATTGCCAAAATGGCAGTGTCGAGCGCCTCGGTTAATTTTAGTGCGGTTGCAGCAGAAACAGTCGAGAGGTCAATTCCAGACCCGTCAAAATCGGTAACACTTCCGTCCACGATTTCTGCGAGTCCATCAAACTCGGTTGCTACGTCTTTATTCCCATTTATAAACAAATAGTGATAACGATTTACTGTTGCTTGAATTTTCTCTTCAGTTTGGAATGCGATTTCATCTGGTGCTGCTTCTGCGAGCACTCTGTCAATTTCGTATTTTCCGCCCATTATTTTTAAATCGGTGGTAACTGCTTCTTTAGTTGCGGGTGCAGCGGTATAATCGCTGTTAACATCTCTGCCCTCTGCGGCTGGGGACGTTTTCACTCGAATATATCCGTATGTCAGCGTGCTCCCACCACTGGGTGAAATGCAGTTATCGAATGGCATCGCTGCCAAAATTGGTGATTTTCTTAAAAACGTGTCAATAACCATTTGGTCATATTTGTCCGCTCTTCCGACTTTAATATCATTTAATGTAATAGCCATTTTTTAGTTCTCCTTTTTTTATATAAATTATTTTGCTGCCCCTAATTTTTCCGCCACGGCACTCGCAAGCGTCATGGGCTTTTGTGGTGCAGGAGTTGGTGGGGTTCCCGCCTGCGCACCGCCAGTTTCGGTTCTAGTCACAAAATCTGCATAGTTTTTGCTAATCGGTTCGATAAACTTTTCCGAGTTCTTAACTGCACCTGTTTCGTCAATCTCTAGTCCATCAACGCTCTCGCGCTCGGCTTTCAAAATCAATTTTGCAGCTTTTTCGTTGTACCCTTTTTCGGATAATAGCTTCATTGCTGCGCTTTCTTTCTTCGCTCGAACCTGGGCCGTCTCCGTTTCGGTTTTGAACTTTCGCAGTTCCTCGACTTCGGCTAAAACTTTCGGATCGAATTTTTTCAGATCCTCGATCTTCGATATGTCAATTCCCTCGAACTTCGCTAGCTCATTCTTATGCGTGGCTTTCAACGTCTCTATGTCTTTACCGTTTTCGCTCATAACAAAATCGATAATTTCTTTCGCGTTTTCAATGCCTTGCATTTTTGCTTCTAATTCTGCTCTTTTCATAAATACTCCTTTTTACGCGTTTTTACGGGTCGCGCCCCGATAGGATTTTTTACTATCCGAATTTTTACGAGTTCGGCTTCTCTTATATCTTTACGCCCTTTTATTTCGGACGCTCGATTATATTTATCATAGTGCATCTACAGTTAATTACGTTCCAGGCACTCCCGCTTTCGTCTCCGGGATACATTAATCTTTCCCCGCCTACTATAAATGGTTCATCAATATCTACTATCTGTCCGTCTGCTTCTCCATGCTCTGGTCTTGTCCTGCTGTCCCCAGTCGATATCCACTGCTTTTTCATTTTGAAACCAAGCTTTTCACCGTGCTCGCCTACATCCTGCTTCGCACTGTTCTCGACGCGCGTCGTTTCGGTTCGGGCTATCCTTATACTCTCCGATAACGTCTTATTCGTTATCTCCTGCATCCGTTTCGCCAAATTAGGTATGCTTTCACCTTGCATTATACCAGTCAGCAAACTCCTTGTCAATTCCCGTTCTATATCCGCTCTAGATAATAATGAGTCGAGGGCTAACTGCTTGAACGGAGTGACCTGTCCCGTTAATACCGACTTAATTGCGGACCGCCCGAGCGTCGGGAACACGATATCTTTCGGAAATATTTCACGCGCAGCGTTATAATTCACTCCGTAAACGTCCGCCATTTTCCCGTTTATCATTTTCACGGCCTCGGCATTCGTGTCCCGAAGTACCTCGGATATCTGCGTTTCGAGCGCACGCAACCGTCCATATTTTTGGAATTCTGCGTATCTCTCCGTCGCGCTCATTTCCGGACTGATTTTTACTTTCTCGAATATCGTGTCTGCTTTTTTCTTAATCTCTGCGTATGATTTCGAGTATAACGCTTTTATCTCCTTTTCCATCGTGAACAGCTCTTTATCTGTCCAAACTCGAGCCGCTCTCGAAAATTTATCCATTAGAACCCTCACCCAGAACAGGGATAATTTGATAAGCGTTCGCGTTCTCCGTTTCGACACGCTTCAGCTCGGCTTTAACGTCCGAAATATACCCAGCTTTCCGGATAATCTCGAGATATGTTTCACGTGAAACATCAGGGCGGATTTTATTAGCGTTGTCTATCATTTCAGTGTCGTTCCCGATTATCATTTCCGTAAAATCAATATCGAAGTTTCCAGTCAATCCACGATACTGCATATATTTATTAATAATATCCGTTGCGGTTCGATAAGCCTCCCACTCAAAATCGCTAATCCGTTGTCTTAATTTTAACGTCATCAGCTTAATTCCAATATTTCGGATATCTCCGCCCGCAGCAATCGCCTGTGTGTCGATTATCCCCGTCTCGAATATCAGCTCCTTTTTCATTAGCTCGACAAATTTCGAGCGCGCTTCGGTCGGGATTTCTATCTGCTTCGTTTCGACACTGTCATTTTCCCCGAGTATGAGTTTCTTCGACCTGTTTATGTTCGCAGTAAAATCCTCAAACTCAGTCGCGTCCATCCCAGTCGAGTTCTTCACAACCCAATACAAATCCGAGAAATCTTCGATGTTGTTAGCAAATCCAGAGTTAACTAAATCAATTATATCTATTTTCGAACGCACCGATGGAACCATGTCAGATTTGTGCGCCTCGTTGTTTCTAAACATCGAGATAGGCAAATTAACTGACTCACCCGTTACACTTTCTCCAAGCACGCTCATCGATCGTTTGAATTTGTACGGAGTCAACGGCTTTAAAATATGCAGTTTTTCTCGAGTCGAATATGTCGTTAAACCTTTTTCTGTATATGTCTCGATTATTGTGTAATAAGACTTCGCTGATTTCCCGCTCCAGGAAATAGCGGTCGGGGTCGGAACGTCCCAAAATCGAATGAGACGAACTAAATCGCCCGTCATGTCGTCGAAATATGGAATGCAGTTCTCGGTTTGAAACACGGTCAAATTGCCGTAAAAATCTTGATATATGTAATTCACGCCCTGCCCCGCTGCTCTCTGTCCGGAGTTCTTCAAAGCGTATCCAAATTGCTTTAAGAATTTTTTATCTAATTCTATCCCGGTCACGGTAGGCGTTTCATCTAGAAGTGAATTTGTTTTCTGGGACACGATATCCTTAAAAATTCCGTATCCTATCTGATTATTTGAAACGTACGGGTTTACCGCGAACCCACCCCCTACACGAGACGGGTTCCCAGCCGAATCCAGCACGGGCGCACCGCTACTGTCAAGCAGCATTTTCGGGTCACGCCAATAAACACGCTTCGTTTCGCGGATGGTTACATTGTCTCCCTCAAAATAAGACCAGTGGTCACGCTGCTTTTTGTGAGTGTCGGAGGTTTTCCAATTTTCGCAAATTTCTGGGAGCAGATTAACATTTTCTGGATACTCTAAAATATATGGCATTTAATACCTCATTCAAAATTTTATCACTTTATATTTTTCTTGTCAATGTTTCATTTTTTCTATTATAACCCGGGCGCACGGCCACATCAGAAACCACGATATCCAAGACCGCTTTCAAATTTACGGATGAGCGAAGCCGCGCTGTCAGGCGCATCGTCGTGCCCGGCATCTTCGGTGTAATCTAAGATTTGCTGCAAATATTCTGGATCCGTCGATTCGTGCCAGTATATGTTCGTCCACTCTCGACGCAGAAACGAGCTTATTTTGATATATTTATTCGTGCTCTCATGATATTTAACACATGGCTGGCCACGTTTCTGGATTTCTTTCGCTAGATATCCTTTATCCCCGTTATCCTCACACGAGATGGACCCGCAACGATATAACGTTTTTACCGCGATAAAACCGTCTAAACACTCGTCAACGTGTTTCTGTTTCAATTTCCCGAGCATATAATACTTTCCGCCCTTTCTGTTCCCAAGCGTAAACGCCGAACCATCCTCTCCGCCATATCCCGCATCAATGTGTGCCTGCCCTCCATATAATAACGATGCGTCCAAAAAAAACTGTGGGGACTCGCTAAATAACGCGTTTTCCGAGGATATATGCTTCAGCTCATAGTTTGCCGCAAATAACGATGGCGACATCGATTTCCTGATTAACGCGAGCTGTTCCGTGTTTATCAGCCCTGACTCGTAACAGTCCACTCGAGTTATATTCGGCATCAACGTGAACGCGTCGTCTTTATGCCATGGCGTGCCGGTATTCGTTATCCGCCCACCTCGGTTCCGGATATTCTGCAATTCCTGATATATCTGTTTCGTGTACTCGCGCTCCGCCCGGCTGATTCGGTCTTTCAGGTTTATTATATCGTCCGTGTGGATCCAATCCGCGTGCTTACCCGTTAACGAACCTTTTATTCCTATTCCGAGTAACTGCTCTGTGCCTCGGTTCGTGTCGAATAGCGTCGTCGTTATCTCCGACGAGTTGCCCGTTAATAAATAAACCGGCTTCCCATAAATCTTCTCGGTTATATGCTTTATAACGTCACTCTCCAATATTTTACGGGTCTGATTTATTATTTCTGAAACATCCGCATCAGTTTTACGCATGAATATGATATTCTTTCGGGGAAACAATATCATGAATAAAGCAAACGCAAGCGAAACCGCCGTCGTTTTATAACTGCCACGATGCGCCTGCAAAGTCCAGTCTTCGCGTCCGAATATTAAACGCTTTAACCAGTCGTTGTTTAATTCCGTAAGTAAACTAAAGCCCAGCCAGGATGCAATCTTGACCGGGTTAGTCTTAATTAAATCAATATATTTCGATTGTGTCGGGTCTAACATTCTATTTCGAGTCGTCTGTTTTTGGCTCGAGTTCTTCTGCAACATAACTCTCAATTTCCGAGATAACCTCAGATGTCGATTTCGATATCTCGAGCTTATCTGCTTCTTTCTGTCCGAGAGTGTCGCGAATAAAGGTTGCTGCATACGGGTCGCCATTTTGAGCACGTTTCATAACGCCTAAAACCATTAACGACTGCTGAGTCATGTCCTCGGTCGTTAATCCGATGCGCTTCAACCCGTCCTTAACGCGTTTGTCCTTAACTGGCAATTCTAAAATTGTCGCGATAGTTTCTTTTATCAGCTTTTTTCTGCGCTTTGCAACCCCCGAAGCAATGCCGCCCATTTTATGTATCTCTCTCGCTCTTTCGGGCGGATTGTCGTCAATAGGTCTTCCAACCTTTTTGCTTGTCCCTTTCTTTTCATTTACTCCGCTTTGCATTATATTTTACCTCCTCCAAAAAATCCTCAAATGTCTGTCTTTCCATTATTGGTGTCGCTTGCTGCTTCCGACACTCGTTATAAAAATTCTTTCGCTCTTCACTCCCGCATTCGTACAGTTTCTCGTGCCTCTTAAAATACGCGCCAGCCGCTTTTATCGCTGCTGGTCGGTGTTCCTTGACCCGCCTCAACTCCCACGCTTCATCCTGCATCTGAAAATATATATAAAACAACGCTTGCAAAAACGTCATTTTGGCTTGCGTTTTCTTCCGCGCTGAGAGCTCAGCGCATAAATCCGATACGCTCTGAATATAATCCGGCAGTTTCGTGTATGCGTACAATCCCCCGGCTCGCACTGTACTGTTCGGATTGCTCGTCCAAATTAATAACGGCGCGTCGATATATTCTATCTTCTCAGCCTCGGCATATACTAACGCGTTAAAATAACTGTCCTCGTTGTATCTAAGTTTTGGATGGCAACGCACGTTCTTTTCTGTTAAAAACGCTTTGCGATATATCTTACCATGGCAAAATGTTATATCCCGATTATGTAAATGCAATCCCCACATTCCCTCTATCTCTTGCTCTTCAATAAACTGCCCATGAAACAGGTCCGTTTCGGGCTTTCCGTAAATTGCCGACATAATCCGGAATAACGCGTGTTGCCCGTGCAGACAATCATCCGAATCAATGAACATAACAAACTCTCCGTGCGCCCAATCTATCCCGGTCTGTCTCGCCACGCCGACACCGGCGTTTCGTTTCGTTTTAATTAGATGCGGGCGGAGATGTTCAAACACCTCGAATTGCTCCATTTTTAATGGATCGCCGCAATCGTTCACGATTATAACTTCGACCTGCGAAAAATCAATTAGTCTTTGCCCGTCTAAACTGTTAAACAGTGGGCGCATAAACTCGAAGGTTTCTTTAAAATGCGGTATGATTATTGATAACAAATTTTAACGTCCTCCTTAATGGTGTTGTTTTCATGTTGCTTTTCCTTTCAATTATAATTTACTTTCAGTTCGGTGTCAAATTATCATATTTCACGGCCCAGAACAACGTCAGTTATCCGAAAAACCATAGTAAATTCTCAGCCGAAACGGTATTTTTGTCAACCATGTCAACAACTGCAACCAAGTTTGCTATAAGTCTATAATTCCCCTACCTCTTTTCTTCTCTATTCTTAGTTGACATAGTTGACAATGGTATATATTGGTACAGTATGGGGCTGAATGGTGTCAACCAACCTGTCAACCGTTTGTCAACCGAGGCGGGACAACCCCATTTTCGTTTGACATTTTCCGCTTTTTCGCCCCAAAACCCCGACATTTTGAGTAAAAAAGTGTCAACCGAGCAGTTTTAATACGGCAAATCTCCATCGGCCGTAAAACTCTTCTCGGGCGGGAACGGGAGCTGTTTTGTTTTTATCGGTTCGGGGAGGATTATCGGGTCAGTTTTTTTACGCCATCCGCGTTGGCGTCCGTATTTCTCGAATCGGATAGTAGAAACTTTTTCCCAATCGGGGAAAGAGTCCATAATCTGCACTATATCGGACGAGTCTTTTTTCGTGCACTCGCGCGGACGGTCTGGGTCTGTAACCGCGTTGTCCCAGATATCCTTGACGCACACTGTTGTTTTATCCGCGATATATTTCTCTATTATTCCAACCCTCCAATCGTCCTCGACGAAGCAGTCCTGATTATTCTGCACGGTCGGTATCAGCTCGGGATTTACAAATAGCGAGAATTCGCCAGAGTCGTAAATATATTTAGCCTCCGCCCAGCACTGCAAAACTTCGGCTCGTATTTGTTTTTCCTGTTTTGCTATCTCGTAACCATCGGAGCGCACGATTATTGGCAGGAACCGGCGGTTCCCGGTTTTATCGGTTAGGAACTGCGAGCGGTTAGTCGACCCGATTATAATCGATTTTCTCGGGTTATCCGTTATTCTGCGTTCGTACGGTTTCCGATACGAGTCATTTTGGCGTGTTATGAACGATTTGACCGCCTCGACCTCCTTGGCTTTTGTTAGTGCGAGCAGTTCGGACATTTCGCAGATCCACGCGCCCTCGAGCGCCTCGATGCCTTTTTGTCCGTCTATTTCGTTTATTTCCTTAAAAAAGGAGTCGCGAATTGCGAGCCAGCGGATGAACGAGGATTTCCCGCATCCTTGTTTCCCGATAAAAATCGGCATATTATCGTATTTTATTCCAGGATCGTACAGGCGCGCAATTCCGCCGAGGAATGTTATACGCGCGATTTCTCGGGTGTATTCCGAGTCCTCGCATTTCAGGTATTTTTGGAATATTGTCGCGATACGTGGTTTTTTATCCCAAACGATGCCCTCGATAATATTTTTTATCGGGTTATATTTATTTCGGTAACACACGATATTGAACGCGTTATAGTAGCTCTCGGTGTGTCTGACCTTATATTTTTTCTCGATATAAGCCATAACGATTGAGTCGTCGGCTTCTTCCCAGCGTTTTTTTGAAATTGTGTTTTCTGCCGTTGCGAATAATTCGTTGAACGCGAGACAGTTTTCTAAAGCCGGGTCGTTCTCGAATATAGTGACAAAATTATCGATTGTTTTCAGTATCCGATTGTTTCCGTCCTTTTCAAGTTTTGGAATAACGTCGAAATACCCGTCGTTCGTATACGTTAAATTCATCATTTTTTTGTCCTCCCTGCTCCAAAAATCCGGAGAACGCGTAAATAGAGCGGATTTTCGGTCTGTTGCACCCCGAAATCCTTATCACAAATCCAAAAACGTCCTGACTTAAAAAAAACTATCAGCACGTCTCCGTCTTTCCCGACAGATGAATGCGAATAGTCTATTTCTAAAAATTCTTTTATTTCACGATCCACAAATACCTCCCACACAAAAATAAACTAAATAAATAAACTAAATACTATATAGATTATAAACCATCCGCACCGGCTTGTCAAATACGATTTTGCCGGCTAGAAGCGCATCGTACAGCTCTGATTTGTTTACCGGATACAGTTTTGAAAAAGCGCACTCCGGTGCATTTCCGGTCAGCGCATCCGCCAGCCACTCGAGTAGTTCGCGTTGTTCCAGGGCTCTAAAATACATATCGAGCCAGAACTCGGAAGCGTTCCTGGGTTCGGATGGTTCCATGCGTTTCAGCCACGTTTCAACGCGTCGGAGCTGGTCACACACGCGCATGAAAATATTGCGTTCCGCGTCCGCCCTGATAATTTCGGCGCGTTTTTTCTCGGCTCGGAGCTGTTCGGCTTTTTTTAGTTCATGATATTCGGCGCTGGACAGTTTGCGTCCGATTGGTAGGTTCAGCGCGAAATCGATGTTGAGCTTCATGCACGCAGCCATAAAATCGAGCTCGAACAGTTTCTGTACTGCCGAAATTATATCGAATTTAGCACCACACACGAAACAGTATGCCAAACCGTTTCTGACGAGCATATTTTTATCGGTTCCGTTATGCGCGAAACATCTGACACGGTTATAATTTCCTGGATCCTCCCAATACCGAGAAACAACGTCGTTTATTGTTATTCGTGATTTTAATTCTGCTGCGATGTCTAGCATTTTATATCTACCTCCTTAATATTCTATAAACTTATATTAGTAGTCGCTAAAGTTGTTTACTGACTTAAAAATGAACTTATTATTGCACCATCTCTGTAATTTCCATATTTCTTTGGATGCGCTGGGTTTGTTATATATCATCACGAAAATGTTTTTACTAGGCTTATCTTTCCCAAAATCTATCAATGCACGTTCTTTTATGTTTATTCTGCCCATATGTTTTTCTCCTTTCTTATATATCCCATTTGAGCTGGACACTGTCGTCATGCTCATACTTTGCATCTTCTTTCTCTATTTTCTTTTGTATATACTTCTCCCGGTTTTCTCTTTTTTCTCTTTTGCTTTTTTTTATGAGATCACTTGCGTGTACAACTGTTTTCCCTTCTTTAATATCGGCGAGATCTTCCAGAATGTCACGTTTTGCTCCGCTTTTTTTCCCGTAGATCCTTAATTTGGAAACTTCTGGTAGTCCATCTCGGCGCGAGCTGTATTCATCGTTATAAATAAAAGTGCTGACAAAGTCACAAGCTTCTGGTTTTTTAATTATTTGATCCGCCACGCATTTTGGAATGGGATTTTTATTAATCTTAATTCCTTTGCATATTTTTTGTTCTGTCAAGAACCCAGTTTTCACTGAATATTCCTTGTCTGCCATTATATTAGTTTTTGTTATATCCCTTTTTCGCCCAGAAACAACGCATTTTTCGTTCCAACACGAGTAACATATATTTATATTTGGGTTAACTGAAACAGTCCCATATCTTTCGTAACGCATTGCCAAACAATATTCCCCATATTTAGTTTTAACCCACTCGTTTTGCGTTTTACGATATAAATCATTTTGTTTTTCAATAGAGTTTTCATAATCATACGGCTCATCTGTTTTAATACAAGTGCAAGTAATTCCGTGCGTAGCAAGAGCTGGATATTTTTTAATGAAAGCATTTTTATATTCGCATTCGCGTTGATATGGACAATGCACGGTTTCTTGTCCGAATTCTTCTCCCCAGCGCTCGCCCATGTATGAGCACTCTCCGTAAGAGTCAATATTTGTAAATTTTCCGCACGGTGTTTTATAAATCATTTTATATCCCAAGACACGGGCGAAGTCCGAAGAATTCTTCCATAATCTCTCGTAATTCTTCTTTAGTTTTTCCATATTCTTTCGCTATACAAATCTCACATATGGGGTTTTTGTATCCTAGAGCTTTGGAACACCTAATATCCCACGAGTTTAATTCTTTTTTGCAAAGATGACATATAATCATTTTCACTCCTTTATCCTTAAATCTCTACCACATATGGGGCAAAAATTGATTATGAAATCATCTGTATAATCCTCGCCACTCGCTCTTAACACTATTTTGTTTTCAGCGTTAACACCTATATATAATGTTGTCCACCCACTGCTGGCTAGTTCAATACTATTGTCATATAATCCAAAAAAATTATCATATTCTATAACTGCTTTCTGTTCGCAATATTTACACATTTTTATTCCTCCTCTATATATTGCCAGCTTTGTGGCGGTCTTGCTATTGGCTTGTGATACTTGCTCACACATTCATAGTCAAACAAAATACAACCGCTTTTTTCGTCTAAATAATCTTTGCCACCAACCAATGATTTACACCTATGACACTCAATAGGCACTGGTCTATATTCGTTTTTCCGACCACCTGTGTTCCGCTTGTGCCTATCTTCCCAAGTCCATTGATAACCAAAAGGACTGTACTCAGGCTTACATTGTTTAATGCTATAAAACTCCCCTAACTCCTTAGGCTTGTCGTACAGCTTTGGGGCGGTTATGTGAAGAGCGAAAATATAATCTTTTTTTCCTGCATATTTTTTTACAAACTCATAATTATCTTTACCAAAACTGGGTAGACCACATTTTATACAAAATGCATTAAAGTCAGCTTGTGAGTGGAAAAGCCCCTTGACGCTTCGCCTTTCTGTGGATTTAACAATAAACTCACCTATAACCTTGCCTCTGCCTTTTTTGGAACTTCCTTTAGTCTCGTATATATATGCCTTAATCGGCAATTCTTTAGGTGCACTTTTCCTAACCTCAATTATCTTTTCTCCATTGAGTATCTTCTCGCACCACTCAGGTCTTATGCTAATTATTACTGATTTCATTTACTTCTCCTCCTTAATAATTACTTCTCCATCAAGTGAAAAATACCTTGAGTTCTTACGCCTGCCTTTTATTGATTTACAGACAATATTTTTATATGCATAACACACTGCGTGAAAACTTATGGCACTAGCATCTATACTCCAAGCGCTTATATTCCAAGCGTTTATATTGCAAGCATCTATATTCAAAGCGCTTATATTCCGAGCAAGTATATTCTCATCAATAGTCAAGTCAAAGGTTATTTCTATATCTAGTAGTTCACAGTTTTCACTAAACTCATATGTTCCTGTCTCTTTGTTTAGATATTTTTCCATCTCCTCTATACTATTAAATTGTTTCATTTACTTCCTCCTTTATTACTATTCTTGTCATATCATTAATTAATTTCTGTATTTTATCACTTAAATCTTCTGTCAAGAAATCACATATAGCGTGATACATACCTTTACAATATTGTATATCCTCAAAAGTTGTTGCTTCTTTAATTCGTGGAAGCAACCACATATCTATTGTTTTCGAGATGTTGTTCATAACCCAACTTATATTAAATTCAATGAATTTATCTTGGCATTGTTTTGTTACAGCAAG
>CAZMZJ010000020.1:0-30159 GCA_964570825.1 uncultured Lachnospiraceae bacterium
CATACCCGCATTGTTTGCGGGTATGGCGGAATTGATTCTGCTCATACCCGCATTGTTTGCGGGTATGGCGGAATTGATTCTGCTCATACCCGCATTGTTTGCGGGTATGGCGGAAATAATTCTGCTCATACCCGCATTGTTAATTAACCTATTTTTATAATCAGCCTAAATCCGTCTACGCTTCCGGCTTCCGGCCGTCAGGTCTCGCCGTATCACGCTAAGACTTCTTTCTTTTCTCTTTTCTCTTTTCTGCCCCCGGTAAAAGAACAAACCGGTTGCATACTGTTCAAACATCAATATTTATATCACATTAAACCGCTTTTGTCAAGAAAAACACGCTTCAGGCGCTTCCCGCAGGTTAATTTTCTGTTTTTCCGCAACTTTGCCCGTATTTTTTATTATATCCGTCAATCGCTCCGGTTATTATTCTTTTCGCATCGTCGCGTCCGAGCAGCGAATCAACCGCCGTCGTCTTGCCCTCAAGCTGCTTATATACACTGAAAAAGTGAACTATTTCGTCGAAAATATGTGCCGGCAGGTCATCAAGCGATTTTATTCCGCGATATGTCGGATCTGAAAACGGGATCGCTATGATTTTATCGTCAAGAGCTCCTCCGTCAATCATGCGCATAACCCCGATCGGATAACAGCGGATAAGCGTCATCGGATATACGGGAGATGACATGATTACAAGAACATCAAGCGGGTCGCCGTCGTCCGCAAAGGTGCGCGGTATAAAACCGTAATTCTGCGGGTAGTGCGTTGATGTATAGAGCACTCGGTCAAGCCGAATAAATCCGGTTTCCTTGTCAAGCTCATACTTGCATTTGCTCCCCATCGGAATCTCGATGAGAGCCGAAAAATCGTCGGGGGTGATTAGCGCAGGATTGATATTGTGCCAGATATTCATATTGCCTCCAGAATATATTTATTTAACATAATCAAATTCATAACCGTAAATCGACACTGTATCGCCGTCCCGGCATCCGTTTTCCTCAAGCTTTGCGAATACTCCGCTTCTCTCAAGCACGCGCTGGAAATAATTCGTTGATTCCCAGTCGGAAAAATTGATCTGCCCCATAAGGTTTTGAAGCCATTCGCCCTCAACAACGTATTTGCCGTTCTCGCAGCGTATCGCCGTTTCCTTGCCTCGGCCGACATATGAATACGCATCCTCCGGCTCATATTCGCTTTCGTATATCTTCACCGGCGGAAGCGTGCGGAGTTTGGCCGCGGCTGCGGCAATCAGCTTATCCATATTTTCGCCGGTAGCCGCGGAAACATAAATCAGCTGCCAGCCGTGTCCGGATACGTATTTCTCAAAAGCCGGTATATCCACTGTTTCACGGTCAAGAATGTCGCTCTTGTTTGCGACGATTATCTGCGGACGTTTCGAAAGCTCCTCTGAATATCTGGCAAGCTCGAAGTTTATCTTTTCAATATCATCTATCGGGTTCCTTCCCTCTGACGCCGAAATATCAACCACATGAAGAAGCAGCCGGCAGCGCTCGATATGACGCAGAAAATCATGCCCGAGCCCGGCTCCCTCGGCGGCGCCCTCAATAAGACCCGGTATGTCCGCGGCTATAAAGCCACTGTCTCCGCCTGTGCTTACAACCCCGAGATTAGGAGAAAGTGTAGTGAAATGGTAGTCCGCAATCTTTGGCTTCGCCGCGCTTATACGCGCGAGAATTGATGATTTGCCTACGCTCGGGTATCCAATAATCCCCACGTCCGCAAGCATTTTCAGCTCAAGAGTCAGCTCCCTCGCCTCGCCCTTCATGCCGGACTTCGCAAAATTCGGCACCTGACGCGTGGGAGTGGCAAAATGCTGGTTGCCCCATCCTCCCCTGCCGCCACGGCAGCAGATGAACGGCTCCTTGTCTGACATATCCTTGATTATCTTTCCCGACGCCTTGTCCTTTATCAGCGTTCCGAACGGCACCTTGATGATTACGTCCTCGCCGTTTTTTCCATGAAATTTCGAGCCGGCTCCGTTTTCGCCGTTTTTTGCAATGAATTTTTTTGTAAATCTAAATGACAGAAGCGTGTCAAGCCCTTTGTCGGCAATAAACACTATGTTGCCGCCACGCCCGCCGTCTCCGCCGTCGGGTCCGCCGTGCGATATATATTTTTCACGGTGAAAAGTCACCGCGCCGTGACCGCCGTCACCGGCTTTTACATATATGTCCACATAATCAATAAACATATTCCGGAACATCCCTTTCGTGTCTTGTCTGACTTTTGCTTAATGCAGGGCTTTACCACTTCCGCCACGCGGCCGCACAGCTCCCTTTCCTGCTGAAAAGAACAGAAATTATAATACAATCGGATAAGCTGACACGGCTGACGCAGCTTTCTTACAAGTTACGAGCAGGTAAAAATGCTCAAATACTTACTTCTGCATACGCATCCTAAAACCCTGTAAAAATGTCATGTCGTTTCATCGCCTTTCTGACGTATAATCAATTTTACAGGCGTTCCCTTGAATCCAAATGTGTTGCGAAGGCAATTTTCAATATACCGCTGGTACGAGAAATGGAACAGTTCTATGCTGTTGCAGAAAATCACAAATGTCGGGGGGGCGACGGCCGTCTGCGTCATATAGTATATCTTAAGCCGGCGTCCTTTGTCTGTCGGAGGCTGTGTGCGCATCGTTGCTTCCGCAAGCACATCGTTAAGCATACCGGTGGTGACGCGCAGGTTCGCCTGACTGTGAACAAGCACTATCTGCTCGAAAATGTTGGTTACTCTCTGCCCTGTCTTTGCGGAAACATAAATTATCGGCGCATATGTCATATATGACAGCGCAACTTCAATTTTTTTATTGAATTCGTTGACCGTGCTGTTGTCTTTATCGATAAGATCCCATTTGTTGACAACAATAATCGACGCTTTGCCGGCCTCGTGAGCAATTCCTGCGATTTTCTCGTCCTGCTCGGTGATTCCCTCGGTGGCGTCTATCATTATAAGGCAGACGTCGGCACGCTCTACCGCAGTTCTGGCACGCAGCACGCTGTATTTTTCGATAACATCCCTGACCTTTGACGAGCGCCGGATTCCGGCGGTGTCGATCAGTGTGAATTTGCCGTATTCGTTGTCAAGCTCCGTGTCAATCGCATCGCGCGTTGTTCCCGCGATATCCGATACTATCATGCGTTCCTTTCCGAGCATTTTATTTACAAGCGATGATTTGCCTGTGTTCGGCTTGCCGATGACAGCAACCTTTATTCTTTCGCCTTTCTCCTCCTCGTCTTTTTCCGGAGGCAGAACCGACAGCACTGTGTCAAGCAGGTCGCCGCTTCCGGTTCCGTGAACCGAGGATACAGCTACCGGCTCGTGCGCAAATCCAAGCTCGAAAAATTCATAATACTCCATTGGCAGAGCGCCTATACTGTCGCACTTGTTGACGCAGGGTATGACCGGCTTCCCGCTTTTCTTGAGCATAACCGCTATTTCGCGGTCGTCGGCTGTCAGTCCGGCCTTAACGTCGCACATGAAAATTATTACATCCGCGGTATCAATCGCAATCTCCGCCTGCATGCGCATCTGCCGAAGAATGATATCATCGGAATGAGGTTCAATTCCGCCGGTGTCTATCAGTATCAGCTTCCTGCCCTGCCATTCTGCCTCGCCGTATATGCGGTCGCGAGTAACGCCCGGCGTATCCTCGACTATCGCCCGGCGCTCGCCTATCAATTTATTAAACAATGTGCTCTTCCCTACATTCGGGCGGCCAACTATAGCTACTACAGGTTTTGCCATTCAAAATTATCCTTTCTCTGCTCAATTCCGTGTCAAATCAGCGTCTATCAGGCCTTGTCTCCAAGCAGCGCATGAAGCAGCTCTCCGCCGCTTGTGCCTCCGGCCCTTACCGGGACTCCGAGCTTTTCAGAAAGCTCATCGAGCGTCATATCATCAAGAAAAATATTATCGTCTTTCCGCAGCGCCGCCGCAGGAACGATCAGCTCGTCTCCGAGCTCCTCGCCCTCAAGCTGCTCGCTTATATCCTTTCCCGTCAGAAGACCCGCAACTGTGACCTGTCCTCCGAAAAAGTTATTCTTAATTGCGTAAACATGCGCCTCAAGCCCGGGAACCGCAAGGCATACGCGCCTTGCAAGCGATGAAATGAGCGAAAACGCCGCCTCGCCTGTCGCAATCGACACACGACGCGACGACGATTTCGGCAGCCCGCAATATTCAAGCTCGCTCCCAAACTCATCTTTAAGCGAGGCTACAAGTCCGACTCCGTTCTCTATCTGTGAAAAATCCTCGTAGTATTCCGCTTCCGGCATGTCAATTCCAGCCTTGATATAAAGTTCGTCGGCACAGAAAAAGATACGCGTCCCGTACTTTCTGACGCATTCATCCCCGATGCGCCCTACCTGCTCGATTATTTTCGCGCTCTCCTCCGGGGTGTACGGTGACAGAGGGTATAGCCCCTCGCGATGTTTTGTGAGTCCGGCGGGAACCACAGAAACGCTCTCAAGCGCCGGACGGTAGGAGAGCAGATCGCGCATGGTGCGGTCAAGCTCGGCTCCGTCGTTAATCCCGCGGCAGAGTACAATCTGCGCGTCGATGCTGATTTTTGCCGAAGCCACGCGCTCAAGATATTTCAGCACCTCGCCGGCACGGCGGTTCTTCATCATCTCAACACGCAGCGCGGGATTCGTCGTATGCACGGATACGCGAAGCGGAGAGATTCTCATCTTGATAATCCGGTCGATGTCTGCGTCATTCAGGTTTGTCAGCGTTATATAGTTCCCGTGAAGAAAAGACAGACGCGAGTCGTCGTCCTTGAAATAAAGAGAGCTGCGCATTCCTTTCGGCAGCTGGTCGATAAAACAGAAAATGCACCTGTTCGCACAGGAGTGTTTTTTATCCATCAGCGGCGTTTCAAACTCAAGCCCGATGTCGTCGTATTCGCCCTTGCGGATAGTCACCGCGTACGGCTGTCCGCCGCGTTCGCACTTGATTTCTATCTTTTTTTCGGTTATATAGAATCTATAGTCGAGCACGTCGCATATGCCGTTTCCGTTTATCGACACAAGAATATCGCCCGCCGCAATGCCGGCTTTGGCCGCCGGCGATCCGGGATCAATTCCTTTTATTTTTACCATGTCATACCTCGATATGGAGGTCCCTCACCGTTTTTTGCATTATATTATTATAGCATATTATAAATGCTTTGTCAAAAAAATCACAGCGCTTCTCCGTTGTGATATGTTATGAAAATTCCAGCCGGATTTTTTCCGGAATGTGTATTTTTCATATTAGAGCGCAGAAATGCCGGGAAAGCCGGCTCTTTTCACCGCATAAAACATATAGGTCAAGCCGCAAATCAAATATTACCTATTGATTTTTATCAATATCATGATTATCCTTCCGGACCTCACTTTCTCCTCCCAGCCAGCGCTCGTAATAGAAAAGGTATTGCTGCGCTATGCCGGCATATGGACCGAGGCAGGCTTTGTCGAAGCATTTATCGAAATATCGGGCGATAACTCGTTTCATCCAGACGTCAACCGGAAAAGCGTCGAATTTCCCAAAGCCGAAAAGGAGCGCGCACGCGGCGACTTTATCGCCTACTCCTTTTACCTCTTTAAGATATGCGGCGCAGGCCGAGGTGTCGGGGTTCTTTTCAAGATAACCAAAATCAAGCCGGCCGTCGGATACCCGCTCGGCGGCGTCTAAAATATACTTTGCACGAAAACCCGTCTTAAGATCGGTTAAAACGCCGACGCCGGCTGACACGACAGCATCCGCCGAAGGAAACGAATAAAGTTCGCCGGCACCTCCGTGATCCTCCATACCCGAACAGTCTACCCGCTCGCCGAGGCGAGATGAAAGCGAGGAAATTATTTTTTTTATGCGCGGGATATTGTTGTTTTGAGATATGATGAACGAACAGACAGTTTCCCACGGCTCCTGACGCAGAATTCTGATACCGCGTCCGACTTCCACGGCCATGGCAAGCGCCGGATTGTCCGAACGCGAAAGAATATCGTCTGCTATCGCGCCGTAGTCAGTGTCAAGTCCCAAATAGCGGCGCCATACGCGCTCGAATTCGCCTTCGTTTGTATTGTATATGTAAAGAGTATTCCCATCCTGTGCCACCGATATCAGCTTGCCGTAGCAACCCCGGCAAATTCGCATTCGTGTCGGGAACCCCCGACAGGCTCAAAGCGGAAACACTGCCCGCAGTCAAACGTCTTTCTTATGTCGAAATCGCTGACATTTTTTATTTTTACATATTCCGCTGTACTGCCACGATATACAGTACATAAATTTTTATCCATCAAACACGCTCCGGCTGCAAAATAATAAAAATCCCACTTGAAGAAATGGTCTTTTATGGTATAATATCTGATATACGCTTTAAGTTAATTATACAATATTGCTTTTGCATTTTCAATAGCGCAGCACCCGAAAGGAGCGCCATGGAACAAATATATACAATACCTGTCAACGAAGCGTTCGACGCTTCCGCCGCCGACCGCTCGCTCGGCTGCCCTGTCTGCGCGCTCTATAATATGCTTGAGGATAATGAACTCGACCTTATCCTCGGTGCGTCGATGATGGAACCCGACGTTCGGATCAGGACAAACCGGGAAGGCTTCTGCCGTACCCACTACGACATGATGTTCACACGCAAAAACCGGCTCGGCATGGCGCTTACGCTTCAGAGCCACCTGAACGAGCTGCGCGGGGAAACCGCCGCTGCAGCCGGCACCTTATTCGGCGACCAGGGGGCGAAAATTACAAAACGCATCGGCGAGCTCGAACAGGACTGCTATGTTTGCAGCCGGATTGATTTCAACTTCCGGCATATGCTCGAGACCATTGTTCTCCTGTGGGACAGCGACGAAAATTTCTCTCCAAAATTTACTGCCCAGCCGTATTTCTGCCTGCCCCATTACCGCATGCTCCTCGAATACGGCAGGTCCCGCCTGAACAGGAAAAAATACGCCGGCTTCGTCAAAGCCGCGTCGGGCGTCGTCGAGCCGTATTTCGACAAACTACGCTCGGATATAGACTGGTTCTGCAAAAAATTCGACTACCGCTTCAGTGACGAACCCTGGCTCGACTCAAAAGACGCAGTCGAGCGGGCCATTAAATTTCTGCGCTCAGACATTCACAGAACTCCCGAAAAGAAAAAATAAAAAAAGCTGCAGCGTTTTTGCAGAAGCGCCGCCTCCGGCGAAATATCAGCAAAAGTTTCTTTTGCCTAAGTGAACAATAATACAAATTGACCAGAAGAAGGTATAAATAAACCTATGCTCGACCTGCTCGGAATGCAAAAATACTTTATCCTACAGCACCTCGCCCCCGGCGACACCGCCGTCGACTTCACCATGGGCAACGGGCACGACACCGAGTTTCTCTGCCGGACGGTTGGCGAATCCGGTCGTGTTTTCGCCTTCGACATACAGGAGCAGGCGATAAACTCAACACGTCAGCATCTGTCCGAATGCGGCTGCCCGCAGGTTTACACCCTTATTCATGACTCTCATCACAACGTAAAAAAATATATCTTTGAACCGATAAAGGCAGGTATGTTCAACCTCGGCTGGCTGCCCGGCGGCGACAAAAGCATCACAACCCTTCGCGAAACCACTCTTCCGGCGGTCGAGGCCGCGATTTCCCTCCTTGCGCCGGACGGCATAGTTTGCGTTGCGGTTTACCCGGGACACGCCGAGGGCGACGCGGAGGGCAAGCTCATCTGCGAATACCTCTCCGCTCTCCCACGCTGGCAGTTCTGCGCAACACAGATTAAAATCCTCAACTCCCCCACCTCGCCGTATTTTATAATAATCGAAAAAAAGCAGTCCTCATCCTCCGCCGCAAAATAACGCAAAACGAATTATTCGAAGGTAATATATTATGAACAACAGCAGCCCGCCCCGCCGCCGCAATATTTATCCCGGCTCGCGGAAAAAATTCCCCGGCGAATCGTCCGAAATCCATCCGGCCGATAATTCAAACAACATAAAGGGCGACGGGATAGCCGAACCCCGCATATCTCCCCGCCGCGTCAACCCGATTGAGGCGGCGAGACGGAAAAAAGAAAGAAAACTGCTCACCTATTTTTCGGTTGCTGCGATTCTTATTGTCGCGGCAATAATCGCTTTTATCGCGAAGGCCTGCGGAATTAAAGAAAATAAAAACGATTTCACGGTCGTTATGGAATCAAAGGCAACTGTGCCATATACTGATACGGTGAGAAACGGCACGGTATATCTGAACGCTTTCGACCTTGCGTATTTCTGCGAGATGACGGTTTCCGGCAGCTATGACGAGCTTAAGCTCAGCTCAGACTCGGGCGCATATGCGGTTTTTGTTCCGGGCAGCAGCACGGCCTCCGTCAACGGCACTGACCTTCTGATGCCGGCTCCCGCGGTTCTTGACGGCGGCAAGCTCTGGCTTCCCTGCGATTTCATCAGTTCGACTTTCGTAGGGATCACCGTAACTGTCGACCGCAAAATCAACAAAATCACCGTCATACGCACAAAGCTTGAAGGAAGCACCGACGAAAAACCTCTTTACGCCAATATCACATTCACCGTCGCAAATCTCCCGGTTGTTTCCGAGGACAAGATAAAAAAACAGATAGAATCATATACGTTCCTCACAGATATAAGCGGCTATTCAAAATATCTGAATCCCTCTGACGACAGCCGTTATCTCTTACTTGTCAACAAATCCAACCCCCTCGGCTCCGATTATGTCCCAGCTCCCCTTGTCAGCATCAGTACGGCGATAACTCTTTACGGGGGCGATATGCAGCTTGAGGAAACAGCCGAGAAGGCGCTCGAAGCAATGTTCGCCGAAATGCGCGCCGCAGGATACAACGATATTTTCGTTTCAAGCGGTTACCGCTCGTATTCCAAACAGTCGGTGCTTTTCAACACCTACATCAACAAGGAGATGGAAGCCGACAAGTCGCTGACTCTCGCACAGGCGATTGAAAAAGTCAAAAAATACTCGGCTGTCGCAGGCACAAGCGAGCATCAGAGCGGGCTTTGCGTCGACCTTATCAGCTCATCTATGAAAGACCTTGACCTGACTTTCGCGCAAAATCCCGCCTTCAAATGGCTTAAGGAAAACGCTTATAAGTTCGGCTTTATTCTCCGCTACCCGGATGATAAAGTCACAACCACAGGATATAATTTCGAGCCCTGGCACTTCCGATTCGTCGGGCAGTACCACGCCGCCGCGATGCGGCAGTCGGGCTTATGCCTTGAGGAATATGTTTACGCGCTGAACCACCCCAACTGATGCTTCCGCTTAACGGCGTAAGTATAAATATCATTTTTGAAAGGAGGTTAACATATGCAGGACGTAACAGTAAACGCGCTGCTCGACACAACGCACACAATTGCCGCCCCTCTTTTTGAAGGCTATTCTTTCGCGTGGGAAGTGCTGCCGAAAATCAAAGCCTTCGTTGTTTCTCTGGGCATGACTCTCGACGGAAATCAATACAACCACCCGTCGGAAAATGTCTGGATTTCAAAAAGCGCCACGGTTGCACCCACAGCTTCGATTTCAGGACCGGCTATTATCTGCGCGGGGGCTGAAATAAGGCATTGCGCGTATATCCGCGGAAGTGTGATTGTCGGAGAGGGTGCCGTCGTCGGCAATTCATGCGAGCTCAAAAACTGTATACTCTTTGACAGAGTCCAGGTGCCGCATTTCAATTACGTAGGCGACTCGATACTCGGCTACCTTGCCCATATGGGCGCGGGAGCTATCACCTCGAATGTAAAGAGCGACAAGTCACTTGTAAGCGTGCACGACGACGGGATAGACATCGAAACCGGACTGAAAAAGTTCGGCGCGATAGTCGGAGATATGGCGGAAATCGGCTGCAACTGCGTTCTCAACCCCGGAACCATTGTCGGCAGGAACAGCAACATCTATCCGCTTACCTCTGTGCGCGGAGTTGTCCCGCCCGACAGCATTATGAAAGGCAGGGGAAACATCGTCAGAAAACAATGTCCTTAAACCCTCTCATCTTTCGTCTCGTCTTTCTCGACTTTCTCGCCTTTCTCGCCGGCAGGCAGATTCCTGCCGGAAGCATTCGTTATTTGTAAGCATAGCGCCAGACCGTGCTTTTTGCACGGTTAACGAGGAACGGGATTTATCGAAGCATTCGGCGGATATCCCGTCGGCAGAGAAAACTGCCGCAGACTACAGCCAAATATGCGGGCAACCGCAAAACAGATGGCAGCCAAACTCCCACACATGGTGCGTTGTTCCGGCAAAGTTCTGTGATACCATAGCCATACATATACGGCAAATGTTTTTGTTCACCTTTCATTGCCGTGATAATGACACCGGAAAGGCTTTATATGTGCGGAATAATCGGTTATACCGGAAAAGATACCTGCATCCCAATTCTTATAGAAGGCCTCTCATCCCTTGAATATCGGGGATATGACTCGGCCGGCGTAGCCGTTCAGCAGAACGGCGGGTTAAAATCGGTTAAGGCTAAAGGACGGCTTTCACATCTTGCTGAAATTATAGATTCAAGAAACGACCTCGTATCAAACTGCGGCATCGGACATACCCGCTGGGCAACCCACGGCGAGCCTTCGGACCGTAACTCGCATCCTCATCTTACAGAAAAGCTTGCGCTCGTTCACAACGGAATTATCGAAAATTACGCCGAAATCGAAGAAATGCTTTCAATTCAAGGCTATATCTTCGATTCCGAAACCGACACCGAACGGGCGGCTAAGCTGATTGATTTATATTATAAAAAAACAGGCAGCCCGGTTAAAGCGCTTTTCAAAGCGGCAAACCTGCTTCGCGGCTCGTATGCTTTCGGCGTGATTTTCTCCGACGTCCCCGGAAAAATCTACGCTATGAGAAAGGACAGCCCGCTTATCGTCGCCAGGTCGTCGAGCGGCGGACTTATCGCCTCGGATATCCCGGCAATACTAAAACATACTAAAAAATATTACCGCCTTGCGGAGGGCGTGGTCGCGGAGCTGAACGGCAACCTTATCAGCTTCTACGATAAAGAGCTGCGCTTAATCGACCTGCCCGCCGAGGAGGTTGACTGGGACGTTTCGCAGGCGCAGCGCGGCGGCTACCCGCACTTTATGATAAAGGAAATAAACGAGGAACCCGAAGCGCTGCGCAAAACAATCACCCCGAGGATAGTCAACGGACTTCCTCGCTTCGGCGTAAAGGAGCTTGACGGAGACTTTTTTTCAAAGTTTGAGGGAATCCACATAATCGCCTGCGGAACCGCGATGCACGCCGGACTTATCGGCAAAACCATCATCGAAAAACTTGCGCGCGTTCCTGTCAATGTTGAAATCGCAAGCGAGTTTAGATACCGCGATCCGATACTGCGCAAAAACGATCTTGTGATCCTCATATCCCAGTCCGGCGAAACCGCAGACACCCTGGCCGCCCTGCGCCACGCCAAAGCCAACGGCGTCTATACGCTTGCAATCGTCAATGTTGTCGGTTCCTCTGTCGCCCGCGAGGCAGACAGCGTTATCTACACATGGGCAGGCCCCGAAATCGCCGTCGCCAGCACCAAGGCATACAGTGTCCAGATATCGATCCTTTATCTCTTCGCGCTGCGCCTCGCGCTTCTGAGCGGTAAAATGAGCGAGGACGAAGTACGCGAGGTCTGCCGCAAAATGCTTGAAGAAATCCCCTCAGCCGTCGCAAAAGTGCTCTCCATGAGCGATAAGATCCGTTCAATCGCTCGCGACTATATGATGGCGGAGCATCTGTTTTATATCGGACGCGGCATCGACTACGACCTGTGCGTCGAAGGCTCGCTCAAGCTCAAGGAAATTTCATATATCCACAGCGAGGCATACGCCTCCGGCGAACTCAAGCACGGCACAATATCTTTAATAACCGAAGGAGTGCCTGTCGTCGCGCTCACCACAGCGCCGCACGTCTGCGAGAAAACCATCTCGGGCATCCGCGAGGTAATGTCACGCGGGGCGCGCGTTCTCTCCGTCGCCTCCGAATCCCTGGCGGCGAAATATCAGATACCCTGCAAGGATCAGATTATACTTCCCGATATAGATGAACTGCTCACCCCCTTCCCCGCCGCAGCCGTCTTTCAGCTCTTCGCCTATCATATGTCGTCCCTTAAGGGATATGACGTCGATAAGCCCCGCAACCTCGCAAAATCGGTTACGGTAGAATAAGCCTTTTGATCAACGGGGTGATTTTGCAAGCATCACCCCGTTCGCCACCCGCTCTAATAAAATAACTCACCCTTAAAATTTATGGGTGAGTTATTTTGTTAAATATTATATTCAGTTACCGTTTTCCCCGGCCGCCTCGTCGTCCTCATGGTGCTTCTCTTCAAGCTTCTTCTCAATCATCATGTCCTTGACCTTCATCAGCCGCGTGATATTCCCTCTCTCGTTCTCGTCGAGCTTCATCTTGATCGACTTCATGGTTTCAAGGTACTGAGGTATCATTATATACTCAAGCGCGTTGACGCGTCTGCGCGTCTTCTCAATCTCCTCTGCCAGAAGCTGCGCCGTTTTCTCCAGCTCCGCCATCCGCACAAGGTCCTCAAGCAGCCCAGACAGCTCACGGAGCGACGCGTCAAGCTCGCCCGATGTAAAAGCCAGACCGTAGTTGCAGGACGACGCTCCGGCATCACCGAGTATATTCATCTTAAATTCAGGCACTGTGACGCTCATGACATTCTTGTATCCCACGTCAAGCTTTGCTTCCCGCCCCGGCATTATCAGCGCTTCTGTCAGCGTCTGGGGACTCGAAACAGCGCTTGCCGCCGCAAAGCTGCGATAAACACCGGCAAGTCCCGCCTCAACCTGCGCGCGTATCATTTTATCCTCACGGACAACGTCAAGAAACTTCTTCATCAGCTCGTCCCTTTTGTCCTTGAGCAGCTTGTGGCCGCGGCGCGCAGTCGCATACCGCGCCTGTATTCTCTTTAATTCCATGCGCGTCGGATTAACTCTCAGCTGTGCCATATGTCTATCCTTTCATAAGAGTTCAAAGATTACCGCGGAAAGCTCCTCATTTATCCGCATTATAAGACACGGGGGTCTTACACCGCGCGTCTATGCTTTATTCTTCTTACTTCTTCTCCCAATACTTGTCGAGCAGTGCGGGTTTGATGCGTTTCATTTCGCTTCGCGGGAGTATGCGAAGAAGCTCCCAGCCGAGGTCAAGAGTTTGCTCTATCGAACGGTTTTCGTGGAAGCCCTGATTTATATATCTTGCCTCGAATTCGTCGGCAAATTTTGCATAAAGACGATCAACCGGTGTGAGCGCCGCCTCGCCGAGGACAACCATCAGCTCCTTTGCCTCGCGTCCGCGCGCGTAGCTCGAGAAAAGCTGGTTCATCGTGTTCGCATGGTCCTCGCGCGTTTTGCCGGCGCCGATGCCCTTGTCCTTAAGACGCGAAAGCGAGGGCAGAACATCAACGGGAGGCATATATCCCTTGCGGTACATTTCACGCGACAGAATAATCTGGCCCTCGGTGATATATCCGGTAAGGTCGGGAATAGGATGAGTCTTGTCGTCCTCAGGCATTGTGAGAATCGGTATCATTGTGATCGAACCGTCCGAGCCCATTTTGCGCCCCGCACGCTCGTACATTGTCGCAAGGTCAGTATAGAGGTAGCCGGGATAACCGCGGCGCCCGGGGATCTCCTTGCGTGCTGCCGAAACTTCACGCAGAGCCTCTGCATAGTTTGTAATATCCGTGATGATGACCAGCACGTGCATATTACAGTCAAAGGCAAGATATTCCGCGGCGGTCAGCGCCATACGCGGTGTTGTGATGCGCTCGATAGCAGGGTCCGACGCAAGGTTCATGAAAAGAACAGTGCGCTCGATAGCGCCTGTGCGCTTAAAATCGGAAATAAAGAAGTCCGCTTCCTCATAGGTGATTCCGACAGCGGCAAAGACAACCGCAAATTTCGTGTCTGTTCCGCGGACCTTCGCCTGGCGGGCAATCTGCGCGGCAAGCTGCGCATGCGGCAGACCGGAACCCGAAAAGATAGGCAGCTTCTGACCGCGGACAAGCGTGTTGAGCCCGTCTATTGTTGAAATACCGGTCTGAATGAATTCGGAGGGATAGTATCTTGCGGCGGGGTTTATAGGTGTGCCGTTAATATCTGCCAGCTTGTCGGCAATTATGCGCGCGCCTCCGTCTATCGGCTCGCCCATACCGTTGAAAACACGGCCCAGCATATTTTGCGAAACAGGCAGCTGGACTCCGTGTCCGGTGAATCTCACCTTGCTGTTAGAAAGGTTGATACCAGCGGCCGAGTTAAATAGCTGCACAAGGACATTCCGTCCGTTGACCTCAAGCACGCGGCAACGGCGGATTTCGCCGCCCGGAAGCTCAATTTCGCCCAGTTCGTCGTACTTTACGCCCTCGACCTGCCGGATCAGCATAAGAGGTCCGGCTACTTCCTCAATCGTTCTGTATTCTCTTATCATGTCGGTGATTCCTTTCCCCGCGTTCAGTCTTTAACACTCTCGGCGGCTATTGCATCGAGCTCGGACGTGATCTGACGGTCTATCTTTTCAAATTCCGCCTCGTATATTTTTATCGGTATCTCCTTTGCGCGTCCGATTTTCTCGCGAACAGGCGCATCCGATATCTTTTGTATATCGGCGCCCTTCTTAATGGCGGCTCTCGCCTTGTCCTCAAACGAGAATATCAGGCGCAGCAGCGCATACTGCTTTTTGAGCGGACAGTAGCTGTCGACTTCTCCCATGGCGTCCTGCTGCAGAAAGTCCTCACGTATTGATCTCGCAACCTCAAGCGTCAGTCTGTCGTCCGCGGAAAGCGCGTCGATGCCGACCAGCTTTACGATCTCGTCGAGGTGGCTTTCCTCCTGAAGTATCTTCATACAGCGGCTTATATTGGCGTTCCAGTCTGACGCGACATTGTCCGAAAACCAGCTCTCAAGCCTGTCGCGATATAGCGAATATGAGTTGAGCCAGTTAATCGCCGGAAAATGACGGCGGTAAGCAAGCTGCGCGTCAAGTCCCCAGAAAACCTTGACGATTCGCAGCGTCGCCTGTGTCACAGGCTCGGATATATCTCCGCCCTGGGGGGAAACCGCGCCTATGGCTGACAGAGCGCCCTGCCTGTTTCCGTCGCCGAGGCAGACGACCTTTCCGGCGCGTTCATAGAACTGCGCTATTCGCGTTGTGAGGTATGCCGGATATCCTTCCTCGCCTGGCATCTCCTCAAGCCGCCCAGACATCTCGCGCAGCGCCTCTGCCCAGCGCGAGGTAGAGTCGGCTATAACGGCGACGGCATATCCCATATCCCTGTAATATTCCGCGATCGTTATACCCGTGTAAACCGACGCCTCACGCGCTGCCACAGGCATATCTGATGTATTAGCGATAAGAACCGTTCTCTGCAGAAGAGATTTTCCGGTCTTCGGGTCAATGATTTCGGGGAACTCGCGCAGAACGTCGGTCATCTCGTTGCCGCGCTCCCCGCAGCCGATGTAAACAACAAGGTCGACGTCGCTCCACTTCGCAAGCTGATGCTGAACAACAGTCTTACCCGAACCGAACGGCCCGGGTATGCAGGCTGTGCCGCCGCGCGCAATCGGGAAAAGCGAGTCGATGTTGCGCTGGCCTGTGATCATAGGCTCGACCGGCGGCAGCTTTTCTTTGTAGGGACGCGCCACACGAACCGGCCATTTCTGCATAAGGGTAATATTTTCAACCGTGCCGTCGGACAGTTTGATTCGTCCGATGGTATCTGTAACAGTATAATCGCCCGAATTAAGTTCAATAATGACGCCGCTCTTTTTTGGCGGAACCATTATTATATGCAGCATGACCTCGGTCTCGTGGACATATCCGTAAACGTCGCCGCCCGACACCTTGTCTCCCGCTTTTTTTGCGGCTTCAAAACGCCACTTTTTTGTCCTGTCAAGCGCCGGCTCGTCAACTCCGCGCGCAAGGTTTGAGCCGATTTTTTGTCTCATCACCTCAAGCGGACGCTGTATGCCGTCGTAAATGTTTGTGATAAGTCCCGGCCCGAGCTCAACCGAAAGAGGTGCTCCGGTCGATATAACCTTATCCCCGCGGCCGATGCCCGCGGTTTCCTCATAAACCTGAATGGATGCACGGTCTGCGTGCATTTCGATTATCTCGCCAATAAGCCCCTTTTCGCCAACGCGTACAACGTCGAACATATTTGCCTCGCGCATACCCTCAGCGACGACAAGAGGGCCCGAGACTTTCAGTATTTTACCTTCAACCATAATCCTTCCATTCCTTTCATGAGTGCTGATGTATCGATGCTTTACCGCATGAATTATTCCACTTTCGCACCGACAGATTTGTTTTACAGCCGCGCCTAATGCGCGGCAACAGACTTTTTCGATTTTACTCCTTGAAAATTATATCTGTTCCGACTGCGCGCTCAACAGCGCTCTTTATCTCCGATAGGCCGTATCCGGTGCTTCCGGTATATCCGGGAACCGATATTATAGCAGGCAGCGGATTATCGCGGTAGCGCGCCATATCCCCTGCGATTTTTTCGGCAAAATTCTCTGTTACGAATATTACCGCGTATTCGCCGCTTTTTACCAGAGCGTGAAGCGTTTTAGCGGCGTCATCGGCGCCTGCCGCCTCGTAAACCGAAAACCCGAGCGACATGAAACCCAGAACGCTGTCTCTTTCGCCGATTATTCCGATTTTATACATACATCTCACGCATCCTTTCGCGAATTGCGGCGTCCTCAAGTCCGGCATCCTTGCCAGCCATAATTATGCGGATGTTCTTCAGCCCGTACTCAAGGGCAATAAGGTATGCTGTCGCAAGCTCCGCTCCGAACGGGATCCATTTTACTTCCCTCACAATGTTCATAATATACCTGTCTGCCTCGCGCTCGATGTATGACAGCGATGCCTCGTTTTTCAGCTTATCCGCAAATTCGGAATACTGAGTATTTTTAAGCGATGCCAAAAATCCGACCTCTCCTTTGTCGTAACCGCTCAGTATAAACTCTTTTTCAAGCTCTCCTCCTTCGGGGAGCGCATATTCAAGCAGACTGCGTCCTGTTTCTCCTGATTTCATTCTAAGCACTCTTATGCACATAATAATACAAGTCAGATCTATCAGGGCCTTGACGTATTTTATTATAAAAGGCACGCCGGTCTGTCTTGCTGCGTCTGTCATATCGCAAAAGCAGGCTTTGTCGAGAATTATGTCTATATCCTGAGGATTTTTTGTCTTAACGTATGCCTCTGACGCCTTTGCCGCAGCTTCCGCCATGTGCTTTGGAAAAGCCTTATAATCTCCCGTCTTTACCGCTTCGATAACGTTTTCCAGACTTACCGTTCCTATCGGAAACATCATATCCCGCGGATCGATTGAGCGCGCCCTTCCCTTTATAGCTGCTTTAATATTATTGCAATCGTATTTGTACTGAAGAATTTTTGCTGTAAGCGGCTGAGGCGTTATTCCGGCAATTTCCGAAAAACCGGCTGAAAGCGCCGACATAAGCGTCGCCTCGCGATCGATGCGCGTGCCCCCGTCAGCCTCACCCTGTTTTTTTACAACCGTATATCCGTAATCAGCCAGCATGGCGAAAACTCCGTCAGAATCCCGGGCTGCAAGAAGCCTATCGCAGCCCTCGCTCCCGAGCATCCGCGTTTCAAGCGCCCGGATTTTTGCCGAGCTGTACATATATTCGGTATCATTATATCTTGCCGGCATATCTTTCTCCATAAATAATATTTTGGAACAGGACATAAGCGTCTATGCCCACGAGTCCATCTGCATATGCGGCTTTATAAAAGCTGCTTATGAATTTGCAAAAAATTTTAACAAATAATGTTTTGTATTTACAAGTAAGTCTTGATATATGAAATTTGACGGGCTGGTAATTAACATGATTTGTTAAAATTTTTCAAGGCCGGGGGGAGTTAAAACTCCCGCTTTTTTAACGGGAATTTATGTTAAAAGCTCCCCCCGCGGGCGCATCTCTTATCCAAACAAAATCTTGCAAACCTCGGGCTCGACATTATTTCTGATCGAGTCGAGTATCATTTCGATTGAACTGTTGCTTTCGACATCTCCGTATTTAAGTATTACTCCGCCTTCAATGTCGGCGGTGCTGTCGGAAAGAACCAGTCTGTCGAGAATCCTGCGGTCGACCTTGCCGACGACCATACGCCTTGCGCTGTCAATCAGCGACTTGCCGAAGCGTTCACGGTCCGATTTATTGACGATAACCTCATACTTTTCAATATCGGGCATATCGGTTTCACCGTACAGCTCGCGGTTGATGCGTTCTGTTTCAAGCTGGTCGAGAAGCGAAAATGTCAGAAGCTTTGCCAGCAGTTCAAGATACTTATCATCAGGCATTGCAAGAATCTGACGCTTTGCCTCGGAAAAAGCACCGTCTATAAGGCGGCTTTTTTCTGTAAGCAATATATTCCGTTTATCCATGGCCGCCGCCGATTTGGCGCGGGATATGATATCGGTTGCTTCGCGTTCCGCGTCCGCGTGAAGCGATGCGCGTATTTCCTCGGCTTTTGACTCATATGACGCCGTTATCCCCGCGGCTGATGCCTCGGCTTCGGCTAATATTTTCTTCGCATCAGCTTCGGCATCGGCAATTATTCTGGATGTGATTTTATCAAGACCGGTCATGTGCCACAGTCCTTTCCTCAGTTATGCAACCCGGCTGAGCCGGAATAAATTATACAATGGGATTGAACCAAACGAGAAGCAGTGAAATAATCAGCGCGAAGATGGCGTAAAGCTCGACAAGACCCGCTGATGTGATTGATTTTCCGCTCGCTTCCGGCTGCTTTGCGAGCAGTGTTACGCCTGCCGCCGCTACACGTCCCTGCTTGAGAGCCGAGAAATAGCCGCCGACTGCGACTGGAAGAGCGGCAAAAACAAAGTACATGCCCTGGGCAAAGGTAAGGTCAGGTACGTTTCCGCCGAAGAAGCCAAGCTTGAGTATAATAAGGAAGGCAACTATGAAGCCATAGAGTCCCTGCGTACCGGGAAGAGCCTGAAGGACAAGCGCTTTACCGAAGAGAGACGGGTTTTCGGACATAAGGCCGGAAACCGCTTCGCCGACCCTGCTGACCGCCAGCGCGCTTCCTATGCCCGCCACCACAGCGGCAATTCCCGCTCCCAAAAGAGCGATGTTAATGCCAGCGGTGAGATCGCGGATAAAATCCATAAATCTGTAGCGGACTTCTTCATTTTCTGCCGCAACTGTCAGAACGCTTAATAAATAGCTGATCATTTTAAGATATACTCCTTTTATTTTATTTTATTTTTCATCAACTGTGTACCGGTCGGCCGGCAATACCGGCTCGAATGCTCTTCCGCCCTCATTATAGAATTTCCCGAAAAATTCTATATACTGCAACCGGCTTGTATGAACAAATGAGCCGAGCACGTTGATTGCAATGTTGAGAGTGTGTCCGACGATAAATACAACTATCATAAAGAAAAATCCGATAAATCCTTTTCCGAACATAGTGCCGAGGATATTCATTACCTGACCAAGAACCGCCGACGCAAGACCCAGAGCCATAATTCTTGAATAGGAAACAAGATCTGACAGATAGTTGATAACCCCATACAGACTTAAAAGACCGTTCAGAAATTTCATTATCACATTCTTTTGTCTGCGCCCCTGGGTAAGCACAAGCGCCACGACACCTGAAATAGCCACCCACTTCCCTATTGCCGGATTCAATATAAGCAGGATAAGACCTGCAAATAAAATCCACCACGGAACCGTGTCAAGAACAGCGTCGAGCCTGTGTCCGTCCCGCCATGTGACATACATCTTGATCGCCATTCCGGAGATAAGATGCACGCCGCCGATTATTATTGAAACCACAAGAAAGCCGAGCGGATTTGACAGAGGATCAAGCAGGAGAGCAAAGCTGGGATGATTCTCTATGCCCATTATATTTGCCATAATTTCCTGCGGCATATCGCTCATATAGCCGCCGAAAAGAGCGCCCATCAGCATACATGATATCCCGCAATAACCGAACATGAGCAGAAAACGCTTCATGCTCTCGCGAGGTTTCAGCAGCTTAACTATTCCGAAGCATGCGGCGGAAAGTATCAGACCGTAACCCACGTCGGCAAACATTATTCCAAAAATAAGGCAATAAAATATTCCCATTATGAATGTCGGGTCGTAGGTTCCGTATTTCGGGTAAGAGTACATTTTCAGCACCCACTCGAAATTTTTCGCAAATTCGTTGTTCTCAAGCAAAATAGGCGGATCGTCACCCGGAGCCGGATCGTCAAGCTGATATGCGCATTCGGTTTTTTGTAGCAGTGATACTACTTTATCTTCGTTTTTCACCGGAACCCATCCCGAAAGCAGCTCGCAGTTCTCGGTTGACGCCAGCCGCAGCTTGGTTTTTGCCGCGTTAAGCTCGGTTGATACTGCATCATATAGTATTTCAATGTCATCAAGATTCAGCGCCAGCCCGGACAGCTCGGCTTCATCCGCGGCTTCTGCCTCCGCCATCCTTGTAAAAGCTTTTTGATATCCGGTGATCATTTCAAGCGGAGTTTTGTCAGCGTCCCGGAATACGACTTTGGTGAATCCGAGCTTTGCCAGCGCCCGCGCAAGCGCGTCCTCATCTTTTTTGTGGCATATTATGCTTACGTAACTTGCCACTTCGTCCTGATAAAGCAAGTCGACCGCCCCGCCCGCTTTAATTATTTCTTCGATGAACTTTTCGCTATTTATGCTGACCGGGAAAGAACCGAGCATAAACACAGTGTTTTCTGTGCCTGTTTCATTGAGCGGAATATCATATGAGCTCCACGGCTCAAGCTCCTTTATCTGCTCTTTGATTTTTGAAATGCCGGCGTTCCTTGCCGCCTTTTCTGCAATAATATCATTGACTTTTCTGACTGTTCCAAGAGCCGAATCATATCTGCCCGACGCTTTGAAATCATCAAGATTTATTTTTATTCTGCCGGCAAACATTGATTTTTTGCGTTTTGAATATTTAGCAAGCGACTTCATTGCCGTTTCAATATCGGTAAGTTGCTTAAGCAGTTGCGCCACCCGTTCTTCTCCATTATAAGATTTAAGACCGAGCGCTTCGTCATCATTGACTTTTACTATATCTACACACCGCAAATACATCAGCTTATGAACAACTTCGTCAGTATCTTTGCCGCAAAGAAGAAGCGTCAGCTTTTTCATAGGGCTTATTGACATTTTTCCATAAGCCTCCGTATTATCAGCTTTGCCGCCATTCCCATTTTAGGTTCCGCCGAAGCCGCCATAGCCGCCGCCTCTTCCTTTGCTTCACTACGCGACCTCTCTATCAGCGAAGCAGCTTTTGTTTTCATTTCGGACAGCATGACTTTAAGTTCGGCGCGTGTGTCTTTTTCTGTCTCGGCGCATCTCTTTTCTCCCGCCGATTTTGCATCTGCAGAAATCATCAGCGCCTTTTCCGCTGCTTGTCTTCTGATTTCGTCCGCTTTTTTTTCTGTTTCCCTGATCTTAAGCACAGCATCCTGTGACATTTGGCTCACCATCCTTTGTAAACGGCTCATTTTTAAGTATCAATAATTTAGCTTTAATTTTTATTCAGCATAAAACATATATATCGATATAATTTAGTCTAACCACATATAATTGAAATAAAAAATAAAACGTAAAGCTAATATTTTCATATTTTAAATTGTTCTTTTTTCTTATGCAAATCCGCCCTTAAAAGGGCGGATTTGTATTATTTTTTTATACCTTTATTACTCGATAATTGAGTTTATGTACCATTCGAATAAGCAGCTGTATAATGTCAAAAATTTAACACCATCATATATAATACACTATTTTTATCGTTTTTTCAAGCACTTTGCCTTAATTTCATCACATTTAACAAAGAGCTTCTTTTATTTTTTTATTTTTCTTGCACTTCGCATCATAAGCAGATACGACGTGTCCCAATAATCTGCTTTTTCGATTTTTTTTAATATTTTTTTGCCTCTTTCGATTATAAATGATACTTTAATCTCTTCAATATCAGGTTTTTTTTCCTCCACTCTAAATGATATATAGTATTCATATCGTCTGAATTTGAACTTCTTTTCATGCTGCGACAGGCTGTTATAGTCTTTCAATATTGTATCGTTTGAAAAGGCCGCAGCCCATTTTTGAGCGCAGTCCGCAATTTTTCCGTAATATCTGTTGAAATAACGCTCATAACCGCTTTCTGTGTTTAATATTTTAGGCAATTCGATTTGCGCGTAAAGCAGCTCGCATCTGCCGTCCTTAATGCTGAATACTTTTCTCTCTCTTTCTAAAGCAAGCATATGCGTCATTTCCCTTTCCCCGGAGCATTTTTATGTTTAATATCTTTTTTTCACGGCTTTATAATTATATGCGACGCTGTTTAAATATAATAACATAGCATACAAAGAAATGCCCCCTCCCTAATGGGAGGGGGCTTATTATACAACTTACTCTATTACTGATTGTATTTGGACCAGTCGTATATAGGTGCACCGCTTGCATTTGTAGCATAGTAACGGTCATATGCAACCTGGAAGCTGTAATCGTCTTTAGACTCGGAAGCTTTCTTGTTGTCTGTGACATCGTCGTAGAGATTGAATACTGCGTCAACCTTTGCGACTGCGAATGTATACTGGTCAGCCACCGGCTTCTCAACAACATCCTTGTCAAGCATTGTGATTGCATTCACAGCAGCAACAAGTCTTTCGTAAACAGCCTGAACTTCGCTGAGGTATCTGACCTTGCGGCTGGAGTAGTAGTCATATGACAATGTAGGAGCAACCTTCCATGTTCCGGTTGTAGCATCCCATGTGCCTATATAGCCAAGGGCTTTATTGCTGAGTTCCACAACCTTCTGATCCTTGTAGTAAGCAAGGAGTCTGACCTTCTCAAGTCTGCTGTATACATCTGTCAATGCGCAGTAGCTATCAAGCACCTTGTCTGCTCTGTTTGTATAGCTCAAGTCTGCAACGCCAGTATAAACCTGAGCGGCTGTGTTCGTAAAGTCTTTAACATGGAGTACATACTCCGAGTTTTCCTTTACTGTTTCAATAACATAGCCCTGTGCTGCCACAGCATCAATTGTGATGCCGGTTGCGATTGCATCGTTCTCAAGGCTGAATGCAGCCGGATCAAACGTGCCGATCGAGTTTACAGCGGAAAGTGTCTTGATATATGCAATATAATTTTCAATATCTGCCTTGAGGTTGAGAGTATCGACATTAGCATCGCTTGCATAGTTGGTCTTGTAAAGCTGAACAGATTTGTCAATGTAAGTGTTGAGCTGTGTTCTGCAGAGGTCTGTGAGACCCTTGAACATCTGATCAGCGTACTGACCAAAGAGCGTTGTGGCGGCATCCTTTGCAACTACAAGCTTATCAACTTTGATTGTAAGAGGATTTCTTGCAACGTTCGATGTTGAAGTCTTAGCAGTGCCTGTTGCAGCCTTGTCATAATAGAGAGCCTTGTTGTCGGAAGTCTTAGCCTGATATGTCTGTGCGCTGTAATTGTTGTAGCTGAGAGCCATGACGGCGGTACGGAAGTTTGTAGCTACTGTTGTGTTGGCTGTTTTCAGCGTACTTACAGAAGTAAGAGCTGTTCCGCCTGTTGCTGTGATTACGTTATTGATCTTTGTAACAAGCGCATCGCTCGTTGCATCCATAAGAGTGATATATGCATCCATCTGGTCGCAAAGCGATCTTCTGAAGTCGTAGAATTCCTTCAGTTCGCCAAGAGCGGTCTTTGCGGTGGCGAACGAATAGCCGGCTTCCTTGATTGTTCTGTTCAGTGACTTGAGAACTGCTTCAAGGGCAGCGCCGTTGTATGTTGTGACAACGTCGTTTGTAGCAGTGCTTACGCTGAAGATTCTGAGGTCTTCAATGTTCGTAGTAGCCTTAAGCTCGTCGTATGTCTTTGTTGCAACTTTCTTAGCTGCAGCTATATAAGCGTCTACGGCAGCGACATATTCGTTACCGAAAGCTATATCATATGTCTTGTATGTGGCGTTTGTGCTATTAAGATATGTGGTATTATTAACTGTTTCCTTAAGAGCAGCATAATCACTTTCAATTTTGGGAAGAGCGATTCTGTTGTAATAAAGGGCAGCCATTTCGACTATGGCCTTTGTAACATAATTGTCAACCTGGAGATATGCGTCATCAAGGCTGAGAGTGCCCTTGAAGCTTCCGCTGTAGGTCCACTTAAGATACTCAGCATTGTTGAGAACAGCAATCTTGTTGAACTCGTTGAGGAGCTGCTGATCTGTCGAGCCTACTTCAACTCCGCCATTAATATTTATAGTATAATCTGCATTTGTAACAGCATTGCTGTATACTATAAGATATGCGGTGTCAAGTCCTGCAAAGTTGCCGCCTGCGGCGCCGCTGTTGAGGAAGAATGCAGGCAGGGTGTTGACAAATTCAACAGCCGCAGTCTTGTACTGCTCGAACCAGTTGTCATACAGAACAAGAACATACTGCTTTACAAACTGTTCGCCGGTAAGAACTCTGTTGGGAGATACTGATGTGTCCTTATAGGTGATGGGAGAACCGTCTCCGCCGTTAGCTGTGACAAAAATTCTGTAAAGAGCATAAGCGGCATCAATGGCAGCGCTCTTTGTCTTTATGGTGTTATAATCAGTTGCGCCCCAGATTGTGCTGATAGCGGTATATGCGGAAAGCGAAACGTTTCCGGCATAAGTCTTAAGGGTGGCAATCTTGCTCTCTGCATAGCGGAGAGTGGTTGTTGCAATGCCGAAGTTCTTCAGAACATATGCGTCGATTGCATCCTTGTTTGCGGCATAGTTGTCAACATTGATTCCGTTGGAAGAAAAATAGTTTCTGTATGTAGCAAGCCAAACGGAATAAGCCGAACGTACCTTTGTAACATTGGCTTCGTGTGTGGTAAATATGCTTGTATCAACATCGCCGAATGCCTTGATCTGAGCCTGAATTGCTTCGGCCTCTGTTGCGATGCTCGGGATGGCGGCGATATCTGTTGTGAGCTTTGTAATAACGCCCTTAACGCCGTCAGCAGTGGTTGCTCTGTAGATGTCGACATATGCGTCATCAAAGAGCTTTGCGAGCTTGAGATAATTCGACTCTGTATACCAATAATAACGGACAGTGAGATACTTGACCTTCAGCTGAGAGAGTTCAGCAAGAATTGTAGTGGTAACATACTGTGTTGCGCCATTGTAATCCTTCTGAGCAATATCGCCTGTCTGCGCGGGCTGGTTTGCGATTCCGCTGACAACCGAATTAAGGTTGCTCTGTGCGTTTGCAGCAGCGGCGGAAGCAGCGGCAGCCTTTGATTCAGCAGCGGCAGCAGCGGCTTTTGCAGCATCGAGCTGAGCGGCAAGGTCAGAAGCAGCAGCGGCAGCGGACAAAGCGGCAGCCTGAGCGGCAGCGGCGGCTTCATTAGCAGCAGCAGCCTTTGATTCCGCGATGGCGGCAGCATCCTGAGCTTCCTTGTCAGTGCATCCGGCAAACATTGCAGCTGCCATGAGCAGAGTCAGGACAAAAGCAATGAGTCTGATGCCAATTTTCTTGTTATTAAGCATAACTTGCCTCCATGATTTAGATTTGTGCTTTGATTTTACAATATTATTTTGAATGCTGCATTAGAATTATGTGAACTAATTGTAAATAAATCAATATTTTCCGGCTTTTCTGCACATTATTGCCAATTGCCGAATACGGATTGCAGTACAACAGAAAACATACTGCAGCATTCGCGAACGATAATATCATACCATACATATATAAAAAATGCAAGAAAACAAATTATGAACAAACTATCCAGTATATATGAACACTGAAATTTTTCCAAAACAAGTGTAAATCGGTATGCCGCATAATGCAATTAAAGCCACTCGCACACGGATACCGAATGAAAGTTCCGCCGCGCTTATTATAAGATAAGAAGAAAACTTTTTATAAAGCAAACAGAAACATAAACAAATTTTTATTAAATCCCCTTGCAAATAAATCGAGGCTGTGATATAATATTCAAGTCAGCCGTATAATACAGGGGTGTAGCTCAGCTGGTAGAGTCGCGGTCTCCAAAACCGTTGGTCGTGGGTTCGAATCCTCCCGCCCCTGCCATCCTATAAGGATCAAAAAGATATCATCAAAAAGCGAGAAAAACAGAGCATTTGAGAGCAAATGCACAGTTTTTCCGCTTTTTATTTTTCCGGAATTATATGAGTGTCATATTTGAATTCTTTACTGTACTTTTCATCTTTCGACACCTTTCTGATGTTTCCGTTATATAAGATTTCTGAGTGTCTGTCGATTCTACCTGCATAATAACAGCCCGCTATTCCAAGAAATGCCATTCGCCTGTTTTGAAATTACCCCATGCAAGTCGTATGCACTTCTTGCGATAATCCCCGTCATCATATGAATATACTTCAAATATCGCGTAATGGTCTTTAACCCCCAGCAATTGGTAATCCAGAGAATTGAATTTCCCATATTCTTCACAATAAATATTTCCATTCTCATCTTTTCTTAAGATATATGTTTCACATCCGATATAATAGTGAACAGCCTTGCCATCAGATGTATAACCTATTGTTTCTCCATTTGCTGCTTTTTGAAAAAAAACGCCTTCTGAATTAATAACAGAATTACCCAAGCTTATATTCAACTCTTTTTCCCCATCACCATTAATTGAGACAAGAACTGCGTTTTCTCCTCCACCACTTCTACAATATAAATATTCATCATCACAGTAATACACAGAGCGACCACTTGTTATAAATTTTCGGTTACTATAATCAAGATTTGTTGAATAAATTACATCATAGCCAAAAAAAGTTTTTGATTTGTTGAACAAATAAGATATTCCCACGGCCCTTTGGTCGTGGTTAAATATGTAATATCTCCATTGCTTCCATTACACTTATATAACTTTGTTATATATATTTCATTACCTTTATCATCCTTTCCTTCATATGATAGCTCAGTGAAATAAAGATCATTATCGTTGCCAACTAATGATGTTATATTATTTTGAGATTCATAAATTTTCGTAGATTTAACCGTGGAAATATCATATTGAAACAAGGTATATTTTGTTATGCTATCAATTTCTGCTTTTAACATATAATAGACGTATCCGTTTATAATCCAATAACGAAACACTTGCGAGGATGATGGGCAAACTTCATTATGATTACATAAAGGATCAACACATAAATTTGTTATGGCACCAGTTTCAATATTTATTTTTATTAAGATATTACTGTTATTTTTTGTGATAACGTACTGATCTAAGATTTTTTTACCGCTATTATTAATAAATATATTAGCATCGCTTTCTTTTAATTGTTTTTCATTTTTACATGATGGCAGCATTAGTATAAAAACTATAAGTAATATTATGTATATTTTAATTTTATTCATGTTTTATCTCCTGCCATTAGGGAATTTGACATAAATATCAAACTCCCCGTTTGGTCTTGCTGTCAGGCATTATAGACAAAACGCCCGGAATATATCCGAACAGGTGAAGAATAATTGGGATAATATGTGTCAATAGAATAGTTACTTGCAACCTTGTAATACTGACCAGAATAGCTTATATTAACATTAAAGTGTAGTATCGGTAGATATAATGAATCTTGTATCAAAGTTCCATAAAAACGTATTTGAGCTACCTACGGATGAATAGGTACCCGTATCAGTAACATCTAATGATATATCATAATATACTGCGGCAACATAATAATGTCCTTCACAAATACGGAAATCGTCTGATTCGCTGTTTGAATAATATGTATATGCTGAACAATTATATGTGAATATTGTTACGAGCATAAAAATACATATAAACACTGTAAAAATCTTTCGTTTCATTACCTTCTCATTTAGCTTATATAATTCTCTTCTGTGCCACAATGAATGTAATATGTATCTCCAGTTGTTACATCAATTCGAAGAATTGTATAGGTATTCTCAACAATACTTTGATAGTATTCGCTATCGTCAAAAACTCCGTCTTTGTTGTTATCGATAAAAGTATTGTATGCCGCATAAATATAATTTCCCACACAGGTGTAGTAATATATCTCATAATTGGTATCATCATTAATTAAAGAAAACACCTTTTCATTTGATGACCCGTCAAGTGCAGCTCTTCTTATTTCATTATAGGTTAATACTATATCGTCGCTGTTTCTTTGAGTAATATTATTTTTACCTATATTAGTCTCACTCGTATTAAGATAATATATATAATTTTCAGTGAGTTGCCAATCTTCTGTTTTTATACCGAGAGAAAATCTTTCACCGCTGCCATCTAATTTCGACCTATATAAGGTTTGTAAATCAGTATTATCTGAATCTTCACTTTCTCCCCAATAAATGTATTCGCCGTCAGTTAAAATTTTATAGCTGGAAAAATTACCGCTTAAAATATATTGCCTGTTATTCATATCATAATCGGTGGAATATATTTCTCTGCCATCCGTGAAATAGATTCTCTGGTTAACTGCGAATAAAAATTTATTAATAAGAAGTGTTGATGTTTTATCATTATTAGATGAATTATCCTTTATCAGGATATCAATTGAACCGTCTTCAAGGTTCATCCTGCATATAGCCGTTTGTATATTATTCGTTTTACTATCCACTATTGCATCATAATAAAACCTGTATTTGTCAATGTAAAGTTCACTACCAATGACCGCCTCGGGGATACTGTCAGAATATACTATATACTGTTTCAGTTTTGAATCGCTTAAATCAAAGGAAACAAAATCAGCATAATATCCTGTTTCTTTAAAATCAATATCTAAAAAATATGTTCTGCTGTAATAAATTTTATTTTCATAAATGTAATATATAGAATCCATAGAGTAAAAAGGACAATCCGGTGTGTTGTGTTCGCATAACGGATCGGGACAAACCGTTGTTAAATTTCCGGTTTTTACGTTAAAACGATATAAAGTAGCATGATTTTTCTGTCTCCCGGAACTGTTTCCGTTGAAAAAATAAATACATCCGTCAAAATACTTTACTTCACTGCCGCCGTTCAACGTATTATACATTATCGGCTCATCATCACTTTCAGTGTACTCGAAATCAAGATTTTCATCAGTGGTTGAAGGTGCAATTTGGTTTATGTCATTACATGAATAAATGTTCATTTGAACAAGTAGCATTATTATTACCAGATAAAAACATTGTATTTTACATTTCATAGATAATACCCTTTCACATTTTTCTGTTTCCCATATACAGGACGATTTATCGCCCTGTATATGGCAGGTAATGAAATATTAATTATAAAGTAACAGAAGAAAATCCACGGTAATGGACTAAGACACCACTCTCATATCTATCAATAAAATGAGCTCCCTGAGCGCTAGTTCCCGAACCCGCATATGTAACCCACGCAGTTGTATAGTTACTGCCAGTGTTTATTTTATATGCAACCTGGGAACTGTTGATATACAAATAGACAGAGACAAACACGTTGCCGTTTGAATTTGCGACAGTATCGGCATATGAAGATCCGGTATAACTGTTAAGATATCCTTCACCGAATACTCCATATGTAGCGTTTTCAACATCGACAGTTTGTCTTGTTGCACAAATCGAAACAGTTAATACAGCGGCAAGGGCAACGCACGTAAGGATATTGAATAATTTTTTCTTCATAATATGCAATCCTTTCTTTTACGTACCGGAAATTTGGAACTCTGATGCTATCCGGCATTTTACATTAGCGTTGTTTGCTTTTGGCAGAACATTGTTCGCGGTGCTGTGGAAAGTGTATTTATTCAATTAGCTCTTCTCCACTGCATTTATCCTCAGCTGCTACTGACGTCTTTCGCTCACTTCAGATTTATTTTGGCGCTATATATATAACTCACGTCTGAGTATATATCATAAATAACAGATTTCACGGGCACGTCTTATATGTTGTCTGAGTCGCAGTCTCTGATAAATCACCACTGTATGCCGTCACCTCAAAAACCGCTTTATACTGCACCCCGCTGATTCAGGTAAAAGATCCGGAAATAATCAAGGAATATCCTGTTGAACTACCTGACCATTGGTTTATATAAACCCATTGGCTGCTCACATACTTATAAAACGTAACAGTCCCCTCCATGCTT
>CAZMZJ010000021.1:0-26463 GCA_964570825.1 uncultured Lachnospiraceae bacterium
CTTCGTTCTTGGAGAGGAACTATAAAAACTACTACTTTTATATTATACGAGGTGATAATTTGAAAAAGGTAACGAAAATAGCTCAAAACACAGCTGATTTAACTGAGAAGGCCAAGCTGCGGGTTGCTGCATACTGCCGTGTGTCAACCGACAGCGATGAACAGCTCGAAAGTCTGGATACTCAAATAAAGCACTATGAATCCTACATCAATGCAAATCCTGAATGGGAGTTCGCCGGAATTTATTATGACGAAGGTATCACCGGTACAAAAAAGGAAAAGCGGCCTGAGCTGCTCCGAATGATTGCTGACTGTGAAAACAGAAAAATAGACCTCATTGTAACGAAGTCTATCAGCAGATTTGTCCGGAACACAACAGACTGCTTGGAACTGGTGAGGAAGCTGCTTGACCTTGGCGTCTTCATCTATTTTGAGAAAGAAAATATTAACACTGGGTCCATGGAAAGCGAACTTATGCTGTCAATCCTGAGTGGACTGGCTGAAAATGAGTCGTTCTCCATTGCTGAAAACAACAAATGGGCTATAAAGCGCAGATTTCAGAACGGCACTTATAAAATTTCCTATCCACCTTACGGCTACGACAATGTGGACGGAGAAATGGTTGTTAATAAATCTCAAGCAAAAATGGTCCGTCTTATCTTTTCTGAGATTTTGGCTGGTAAAGGTACTAACAAAATTGCTGACGACCTAAACAGGCAAAAGATACCGACCAAAAAAGGCGGTCGCTGGACTTCTACAACGATACGCGGGATGGTCGGTAACGAAAAATATACTGGCGATGTCATTTTCCAAAAGACTTATACTGACGAGCACTTTAACCGCCATAACAACCATGGTGAAAAAGATCAATATCTGATTCAGAATCATCACGAGCCGATTATCAGCCATGAGGAGTTTGAAGCCGCACAGGATATTATCGAACAGCGCGGCAAGGAAAAACGGCTGGAAAAGCAAAGTAAGAAATATCAAAACCGTTATCCCTTTTCAGGCAAAATAATCTGCGGTCAGTGCGGCGGAACCTTTAAAAGAAGGACTCATACAAGTGGCAAGCATCCATACGCATGGTGCTGCTCCACTCATATAGCAGATATCAAGAAATGCTCTATGAAATATGTGCCGGAGTGCGATTTTGAATATGCGTTTGTCACCATGATGAACAAGCTCATATTCGGGCATGAGATTGTCCTGAAGCCTTTGCTCATCAGCCTGCGCGGAATGGATTCCGATGAAACTCTGGAAAACATTCGCACGATTGACAAGAAGCTTGAAGAAAACGAAAAACAGCGGAATGTGCTTGTGGGTCTGATGACCAAAGGTTATCTTGAGCCTGCTGTTTACAATAAGAGCAACAATGAGCTGCTACAGGAGGCAGAACGGCTACGCCGTCAAAAGGAATCCATAACGCGATTCCTGAATAATGACTTTCAGAACCTAAGCGAGGTCAGCGCTCTGCTGCAGTATGCTTCCAAGGCATCGATGCTGACAAGCTTTGACGGTGAACTGTTTAACCGCTTTGTAGATCGGATTCATGTATATTCTCGGACTGAACTTGGCTTCGAGTTAAAATGCGGAGTTACACTAAAAGAAAGGCTGGTGAGGTAAATGAGTCACACACCATTCGGCTACCGGATTGAGAATGGAAAAGCCGTAATTGACAAAGAGGCTGCAGAGCAGATAAAAGTATTATTTCAATCCTATCTGAGCGGCGATTCATTGGCAACAGCCGCCAAGAAAGCTGGTATTAAAGGCTTCCATTCGGGCATCGGTAGGATTCTCCGCAACAAACGATACCTCGGTGATGAGTTTTATCCGGCTATTATTGACAAAGACACATTCAATACTGCCGAAGCAGAACGAATTATGCGGTCGGAAAGGCTCGGTCGTAATCGAAAGCCAAAGCAAGAAAAAGAGGCCGTCTATCCCACTGCCTTTCACGTAATAGAAGGAAGAGAAGAATTCGACGACCCCTTCGCACAGGCGGAATACGCCTACAGTTTAATCGAAACGGAGGTGAACAAGAATGGCAGTCAGTAAAAATGTCACCGTGATTCCGGCAAGAAAGCATACTCGCAAGAGCAAGGACGAGGAAAAACCGAAACTCCGCGTTGCTGCTTACTGCCGTGTTTCCACAGACAGCGAGGAGCAGGCTACCAGCTATGACACACAGATTGAGCATTACACCGCCTACATACAAGGGCACCCCGACTGGATGCTGGCGGAAATTTTTGCGGACGACGGTATTTCCGGTACCAATACTAAGAAGCGTGAAGAATTCAACCGCATGATTGACGAGTGTATGGCCGGTAATATCGATATGATCATTACAAAGTCCATCAGCCGCTTTGCGCGAAACACGCTGGACTGTTTGAAGTATATCCGCCAACTTAAGGACAAGAACATACCGGTCTATTTCGAGAAAGAAAACATAAACACCATGGATTCCAAGGGCGAGGTCATGCTCACAATTATGGCATCCCTTGCGCAGCAGGAAAGCCAATCCTTGAGTCAGAATGTGAAGCTGGGTTTGCAGTATCGTTACCAACAAGGTGAAATACAAGTCAACTGCGCACGGTTCCTCGGTTACACCAAGGATGAGAATAAGCGTCTTGTGGTTGTGCCCGAGGAAGCTGAAATCATCAAGCGCATTTACCGAGAATACCTTGAGGGTGCCAGTATGCTGAAAATCGCTCGCGGTTTGGAAGCAGACGGTATCCTTAACGGTGCGGGCAATGAGCGCTGGCACACCAGTAACATTAATAATATTCTACGAAACGAAAAATACATCGGAGATGCGCTCTTGCAGAAAACCTACACGGTTGATTTTCTTACAAAAAAGCGGGTTAAGAACAACGGTATCGTTCCGCAGTACTATGTAGAGAACAGCCATGAAGCCATCATCCCGCGTGAAGTTTTCATGCAGGTGCAGGAGGAGCTTGTCCGCCGCCGTGTCGTCCACACCAGCCCGAACGGAAAGACCAGAACTTTCAGCAGCAACCACGTCTTTGCTCAGATAATCATTTGCGGCAAATGCGGCGAGGTTTTCCGCAGGGTTCACTGGAACAATCGTGGCAAAAAGTCCGTCGTCTGGCGCTGCGTCAGTCGCTTAGAAAACACTGGCCTGTTCTGCGATGCCCGCACGGTGCCGGAAAGCACCATCGAGCAAGTGCTGGTCACCGCCATTAATCAGACGCTTTGCGACAAAGACTCTTTCCTCACAACTCTACGGGACAATATCGCCACCGTCATAAATCGCAAAAGCAACAGAGCCTTGGCGGATATCGATAAGCGTCTGGAGGAACTTCAAACGGAGCTATTAAAGCTGGCCACTTCCAACGCGGATTATGATAAGGTTGGCGATGAGATTCACCGCCTGCGTGACCAAAAGCAAAAGCTGCAGGTTGAAAATGCCAACCGTGATGAACTTAAAAAACGCATTACTGATATGAGTACATTCCTAAAGAAGCAGTCCACCGCCCTTGCTGAATACGAAGAACAGCTCATTCGGCGGTTGATCGAAAAGGTCACAGTATATGAGGACAAATTTACTGTGGAATTTAAATCGGGCGTGACGGTTGATGTTAATGAACAAGCCCGATAAAGAACGAGGCACTCTACGAAATTACAACGTAGGTTGCCTTGCTCGTCTTAATATAAGGAAGATTTATTTATTACAGGATTATCTGTCAACAGACTAACTATATTTTTCTCCCGTAATCTCTTATTCAAGGGCAGTAGCTGGCATTTAAATTTGCGATAAATAACAATCGTCTATTCGACTGCGCTTCCCACGTTTTTAATCATAACCTGTCCAGTTGCATTTTTACCAGTTATTCGCATTATATATTCATCCGTTTCTGGTACTGTTACAGTGAAAATACCTGATTTAAGGTTGTTTCCCGTATACGGTTCGCTACCGTTTTTGCCGCTTACCATAAGAGCAATTTCGCCCTCCTTACATTCTATCTCCACTTGTACCACATCACCCTTAACAAGAGATAATTCACACTTGCTTTTAGAATTATATTCCTTTAAATCCATTGTGAAGCCCGTTCCTCGCCCATTCTCAAGAATCACAATACTGCCTTTTGCGCCGATACAAGCCGAAAAGGTAAAAATAAACAGTAAGGTTAGAACTCCTGAAAAGATGGCTATACTCATCTTGCCCGCACTCCTTCTATTAATTAATTTCCTAAAAAGCATGACATGACCTCCTCGATAAATTTATCTCGCTCATTAATCCATGGGCTGTGCCCGGAATGCTCAAACCATATAATCCCTTTATCTGGCGCGTTAAGCACCCGCTCATATTCCTCAACGAGTCCCACAGGAGCATTAACATCATGCCGTCCCAAGAAGAAGTAGACAGGCACATCCAGCTTTGTGTAATCAGCTCTTAGGTCAATATCGTAAAGCTGCTGATACACATCATTAAAAGTGTTTATTACTCCGCGGAAAAAATTGATTTTATCAAGCAATCCATATTCAGAAGATCCGATATCCCTTAAGGTATTGTAACCGGGGTTTTGGATATCAGGATTCCTCGCCATATACGAACTGAGGTAATTAAGATATACCGCGCTCTTCCATGTAACATGTTTACCGTAGTAGGGCGGCTCACCGTTTGCCTTGAGCTTTTTTACGAGAGCAGTATCTCCATTATTTTCAGCAATTTCCATAGCCTTGGTATAATCCATCCGCTCGGTTTCTGCAAAATCGATCATCTGTCCCGTGCCAATTAAGGAATGGTAAGACTGCGGATATTTATCCACCAAGAAAATCCCTAACGCACTGCCCCAAGATTCACCGATCAAATAGATTTTTTCCTGTGAAAAGCGCCCTTTTAAATACTCTGTCAGGGCGTAACCGTCTTGAATGTATGTGTCAATGGTGATGTTTTGTATCTTTTCAGCGTAGTAAGACTTGCCGGAGCCCGGCTGATCCCAGTTTACCACCACAAAATGCTTTTCAAGCTCTGCCAGTTCATGACGAACTGCTGCCATCTGCGTGCCGCCGGGGCCACCTGCCAAAAAAAGCAGGACCGGCGCATTTTTATCCCATCCTCTCATGCTTATCCATTGCTTTCTGCCATTTAGCTCAAGCTCTGTCAGTTCCGCGATGCTATTTGCAGGTGTATTTCCGCTTTCATCTATAATACGGGGTGTTGATGCGGTGAACTGCGAAATTGCGATCAGCCCGAAGTTTATCGCCATCACTACGGCAAAGAATAATGCTGTCCTTTTCAGTCGGGTAAGCTGCTTGGGATTTGCTTTATTTCGAATCTGTGCTATGATGCGAAAGAGCAACTGAAATAACCCAAATGCGAGTGTAATGACCGTTACAACGATCAAAATAAAAAACAATATGATATAAAACATAACCTAGCCTCCAATTACTATTTTATATAGACGCTCTCAAGAGCGTTGCCCATCAGCGGAACATCAATGATTCGGCTGTCCCTGAGGGATAATTCATTTTGAAGCATCAGCCGCTTTATAAAATCAAGCTTTTCTGCTTCATTCAACGGTTCTCGGAATACAAGCGCGCCTCCTGATTTGAGTGACTTTGCCAGCACAGGGACAACCTTCCCCAATGCGTCTTCTGCAACATCGTGCAAAACGAAGTGGCAGTAGACCAAATCAAAACTATCCGCCGGAAGTATCAGTGTTTCTGCGTGAACAAAGTCTGCGTTTGAAAACCCTCGCAGGGTTTTTCGGCAGATTTTTAACCACCGCTCGGAAATATCAAGGCAGGTTATATGTCCGTGAGTAAGCCTTCTTGCGGTATAGTGTGCAACCGTTCCCATGCCGCACCCAAAATCAAGCACCCGCTCATTTCCGTTAAGTGGCAGACGGTCTGCAAATATCTTGTAGACAGACTTACCATAAAAGAGAAATGCGAGCCTTGTCAGAAACATCTCAAAACGAGATGGTTCGTGCTTCATACATATCACCTCAACAATTTTTAGGTTCAAATTTCGTACTTGTAATAAGTTTCATAAAAAAATTAGCTGTATTTCAGATCCATTACTATCATAGCAATTGAACCTGTCATACAGCTGAAACGAACCTTAAATTAATCTTAAATTATTGGGATTGTTATCTTGAAATTACAGCCTTTGTTGCCGTCTTCACACAAAATCAGATTCCCTCCATGCGCCTGTGAAATTTTTTTGGCAATGGAAAGTCCAAGCCCGCTGCCGCCAGTTTGGGAATTGCGTGAATCATCCACACGCACAAAGGGCTTGAAAATATCATGTACGAGATGTGAGGGAATGCCGACTCCGTCATCGTTGAAGTAAATTACAACCGTCTTGTTTTGAACCGTCAGGCTGACGGAAATGGTTGTACCCTTTGGATTATACCGCACAGCGTTGTCCGTAAGATTTTGAATGATGCGCCCAAAGTGGCCGGTGTCCAGCATAACGTAAATACTGTCCTCAGGAATATTGAATTCATATTTAAAATTAGTGCTTTCCAACTGAGGCACAATCTCAGCGCATATCTGTCGCAGAGTTTCACAGATGTCTGTTTTAACCGGCTTTAATGCAAAATCAGGGCTATCCATTTTGGATAGCTCAAACAGTTCGTTGAGCAGTCGGTTTGCACGCTGACTGTTTTGATGAATTACTGTCAGTTCCGGTGATTCTGATTTTTGACAAAGCATCTCGGCATAACCTTGTATACTTGAAAGGGGATTCTTAAGGTCGTGAGAAATGTCGAGAATCAACCTTCTCCTATCCTCCTCCGACTTTTGGCGCAGGGCGATCTCATATTCAATACGTGCAGCCATTTCGTTAAAAGTATTCTGCAATTCGGCAAATTCGTTTTTCAGGCGCAAATCTACCCGTGCGGAATAATCGCCCTCCCGTAAAAGCCTGGTGCCGTCGCAGAGTTTCTTCAGGGGCACCGTAATCCTTGCAGCAGTAATCCTTGAATAGATAAAAGTGAAAAGTGCAAGAATGAGCAAATAGCTCAGCACCACAAAGGCAATTGCTCCGGCTGCCTGTTTGAAATCGCCGGTGGAAGCATCTTTATTATGTACCAGCTTAAAATCAAGGCGTATTGAGGTCGGGAAGGTAACAATCAACCAAAACTCACCTTTTGGTTGATAAATAATATCATAATGGTAAGGCTTGCTCTTACTTTCTGTTAAAAACGTGGTAAAATCCTGGATGGTCAGTTGATCTTTTCCGATGGTGTCGACCCCGTGCGAATAAACAACACGGTATTCCTTGTCAACAATTTGAACGCCACCGCCGTTCTCCACGACAGCGGATGCATCGATTTGCCTATAATCTTCTTTGATGATTTCACTCGCGGAAAACTGACTTTTCACAAGAGAACCGGAAATAAATATGCTCACAACGGATAACAATACAAACGCAAGGACTGTAGCAAGGATTGTCAGTAAAAAGATTACCCAGAAATTTCTTAAGATTTGACTTGATAATTTACTTTTCATGGCTTCTCACCGAGATAATGCAGTTTATATCCGATACCGCGAATGGTTTTCAGGTATTTTGGCTTCTGCGGATCATCCTCAATGCGGCTGCGGATACGACTGATATGCACCATGATGGTATTGTCATCGTAATAGAAATCTTCCTCCCATACGGCATGGTATAGCTGTCGCTTAGTAAAAACCCGCTCCGGATTTTCCACGAAATACAAAAGGAGTTTATATTCCTTCGCACCAAGCTCGATGGGTTTTCCGTCTTTAAAGGCGCAGCATTTTTCTCTATCCATCGACAAATTCCCATATGTAACGGTAGTAACGGATTTTTCTCTCGGCGTCAGATATTCGTTGCTGCGGCGCAGCTGCGCGCCTACACGCGCAATCAGCTCGGAGACCGAGAAGGGCTTTGAGAGATAATCATCTGCGCCGAGTCCCAACCCAAGCACCTTGTCCATATCGTCAGTCCTCGCAGTCAACATGATGACAGGAATAGTGTTGTATTCCCGTATTTTGCGCAGAAGATTGAAGCCATCCATAATCGGCATCATTACGTCGAGAATAGCCAGATGTATGTCCTCAGACAATAGCAAATCGAGCGCTTCTTTGCCGTTCTGTGCTGATAGAACGGTGTATCCGTTTTCTTCAAGGTTTATTTTAATCAGGTTTCGAATGTCAGCCTCGTCGTCTGCGATTAGTATTTTCATATAGTTTTTAGCACCTCCCGCTCATAATGCTCTGTTATTTATCGTGTTAACAAAACGGCTGCAATCTTCGTGAACGTATATCATTTTAAATGTTCATATATCATCTTAGATATTCATCAAAGAAGGCAAGGCTCTTTTGGTTTATTAACTTCAGAGTATCGTATCCTGATTTTTTATACCCCCCGCCAAGCAACGCACATAAAATTGGCGATGTCCTGACTAAATCTGTCAATGTATAATGGTTACTGCCTTCTATGTAATAATACCCAATGTTTCCTTGATTGAACAAATGATTTTTGTTCTGTACATATTTGTTGTCAGTTGTAATCAAAGGATAACCGCTGTCACTATAGATGTTCATAACTGCACACCGGTAGGGTTCTGTATTCCATGTAAATTCATTTCCATCAACACCCGTAATATCGCACATATAGGGAGACTCTAACGCAATCACCGCATTAATTTCGCTACGTTGTCTCGCAACCCCGAGTGCAGCAGATCCGCCGAGGGAATGCCCAGCAACACCGATTCTATTTGCATCAATTAGTTGATAGAACGAATTACTTTCATTCATGGCTTTTTCAATGAATGTATCAATCACAAAATTAATATCATCGGTACGAAGCTTCATCCACCTTTGAAAACACGCATAAGAATTTTCTATGTCCAAATGGGAATCTTCCTCATTAAGTTCTTTAATATATTCAAAATCGATATGTATTTTCTCCCGATCTATTTCCGTATTGAACGCATGATAGGTATGGTCGATGCTGGCAACCACATAGCCATGGCTTGCAAGTTCTTTATAAAGTGAAAGATTGCTTGTTTTAGTTGAAATACCTCCGTGGGAAAATACAATCAAAGGACAGGAATTGCTTACAATTTCGTCATCACGTGGATAATAAACAAGCACAGACATTTTCCGATGACTGCCATCGGTTTTATACTCATCAATGCGTGATTTATCAGTCAATTCCAGTATACTAAAAGTATAAGAGTATTCCCCTGTGGTTTGAATGCTTTTTAAATTGGGAAACAAGACAACTGTGCATGTTATAAAAACAATGATAATAGTAGCAAACACATTTATAGTTCTTTTTAACCGGCCCTTTTTTATTAGTTTTCGTTTTACAGGTATAATCAGAAAACCAATTAAAATAAACAACAAAGCAATTAAAAGATAGTTATAAAATGCCATAAAAACCCCCGTGATTTCTACAGGTAGATTGTAGAAATAAAACCAAATAATCTCATTCAATATGTTTATCCGCCGAAAATATCCAACCTGACCACACAACCTCAAAAACTTCCGAAAAAACATCTAACCTGACCACTCGCGAACGCTGACATCTAACCCGACCACTCGCGGAACACTGACATCTAACCTGACCACTTGACTATTAAAAACCGTCTTTATTGACTTGTTTCCCCGAACCGAAAAAAATCATGTTTTTCGCTCGATGGGTTTTGTACCCATGTGTGCTATAAGCATTGATATATAAGGGATTTCAGCCCAATCAATTTTTTGTGCGTGACATCAATACCACCGTCTCAACATGTCCTGTCCGCGGAAACATATCCACTGGTGTCACCTCGCCTATACTGTACCCGAGCGACTTAAACAGCGCACAGTCTCTCGCGAGCGTGTCAGGACCGCAGGAAACATAAATCACACGCCCGATTCCCCGCGCCGCAATATATTTTATAAGTTCAGGCGTACTCCCCTTGCGCGGCGGGTCAAGTATTACAGTGTCAGCTTCAATTTTTCGGCCCCGTTCTTTCTCGGCGTTCCCCAACAGCCCCTCAGCATCCGAGGCGTCGCCGCAATAAAACGATGCGTTTAAGATCCCATTTATTTTAGCATTGATATTCGCGCATTCCACTGCTGAAGGAACTATTTCAATACCGATAACTTCATCAAACGCGTTTGCCAGTGAAAGCCCGATGGTTCCGGCGCCGCAGTAAAGGTCAAGCAGCGTCCCCCCTCTTCGACCGCTCCCGGTGGCTTTTGCTTTTGCTACCCCGTAGAGCAATTCCGCCCCTGAGCGGTTTACCTGATAAAATGAATCTGGCGCAACCCGAAAGCGCAGGCCGCACAAAATATCTTCTATATAATCCCTCCCGGCAACAGTTACAAACCGCTCACCCAGCACGACATTCGTGCTTTTTTTATTTATGTTTAACAGAACTCCCATGATGCCGGGAAACTTATGCATAAGTGTCTCAGCCAACTCGCCGCACCCCGGGAAGGCATCGCCGTTGATCACAAGACATACGAGTATCTCGCCGGTTGCTTCTGCAATTCGCAGATATATATGCCGCAAAAGACCTTTGCCTGTTGTTTCGTCATAGGCGCTGACTTTGTTTCTTGTCCCAAAATCGCATATTTCCCGTGCGATGGCGGAGAATACCGGGGGCTGCAGCGGGCAGTCGGTGCCCCCTGCAATCCGGTGCGTGCCTGCGGCATAGAATCCGGCATAAAGGCTTCCGTCCGCTTTTTCGCCGACAGGATACTGCGCCTTGTTGCGGTAGAATGAAGACGCTCCGGTCGACAAAACCTCGCCGACATTTACCTCCGGCAGCCCCGCATGGCGGAAAACGCCGACGACATAGTCGCGCTTGAGTTCAAGTTCGCGCGCGTATGTTATATTCCGGTAAACACAGCCGCCGCAGCTCTCGGGAGCTCCGCAGTATTTTTCTCTGACGCGAAAAGGCGACGGGGTAATAATTCTTTCGCATTTTCCAATACAGTAGCTTTTATTGACCTTTATAATCCGGCATTCTATGATGTCTCCAGCCACCGCGCCTCGAACAAAAACGACAACACCGCCATGACGTCCGACCCCGGAGCCGAGGTTGTTCATGTCGGTGATATCAAGTGTTATAATATCGTTCTTTTTTAACTCAGGCATAAAATTCCGCACCGTCATCAAGCCTTATGCACCCGATCCGCCCGCCCCGTCCCGCGCCGCAGTCGACGGCTATGCAGTTTTCGGTGCGGAATATCTTTCCGGAGACTGCACCGGGAATTTTATCCGTTGGGACATGTCCGGCGATAACGGTCATCCCATCAAAATATTTCTTGTTCCACTCAACCTGCGAAAAAAACATTTCGGCAGGCTTTGGGTCGGGATTTCCGAACGCCAGGCTTCCAAGCCCGGCGTGGACGAGTATATAGCTTTTTCCTTTTACGTTTATATCTTCATAAAGCGACATATCGGAGAGATAATCTATTATGCCTTCCTTCATCTCGGAATCAAGCTTGCGGTAACCGTCCAGCGTCGGCTTGCCGCCGTCATTCACCCACGCGTTCATTTGAGCGATATACTGCTGGTCTGGAGATTTGCCCTTTTTAAGCATTTTTTCAAACCCCGACAGCATGCGGGCGGCAAGAAAGTCATGGTCGCCGGCAACGGCATAGACGTTGTACCTCATGCTCAGGTCGCATATAAGCTCCATCGGCTCGTCTCCGTAGTCGACGATATCCCCGAGCACATACAGCACATCATTTTTCGATAATTTTATCTGCCGGAGCAGCTCTGTGAATTGCGTATAGCATCCGTGAAGGTTTGCGGTGACGTAAGTCATATATAAGTCCTCTCTTGTTAAGTTTTGTGAGACCGTTCAAACAAGCTTAATCCCGCAGCTTTTCATATAAACCGTTTCGATGGTTTCATCGGCTTCCTCGATTAGCTCGGCAAGCCGGTCACAGACCGGATCTTCCGTGAAAAAATGTCCCGCTTCTATCAGATTCATTCCGATTTCCTCAGCCGCCATCATCTCGTGATATCCGATACGCCCGCTGACGTATGTATCGGCGCCCGCCAACTTGGCATAAATAATATCGTCCTTGCCACCGCCGCCAAGCACGGCTACATTTGAAACAAGCCGGCCGCAGCCGGATACCAGCACTCCCGGCGCCCCCAGCGCAGCCTTGACGCGGCGGGAGAAGTCGTCAAGCGTCGTCGGACGCTCAATTTTTCCTATACGGCCGAGCGCCTCGCCGTCTTTGCCGAACGGTATGGCATTCCCGATTCCGAGCATATCTGCAAGTATATCGTTAACTCCGCCGCCGACCGCGTCAAGACGCGTGTGGAAAGACATCACCGAAATCCCAGCGCGGATAAGGTTTATCAGCTTTCCCGCCACCCCGTTGTCGGGAGTAAGGGATTTGAGCGGTGTGAAAATAAGCGGATGATGCGATACAATCAGGTCGAATCCGCCATCTACCGCCTCGTCGGCGACCGCGCCGGTGACGTCAAGAGCAATAAGCGCGCGCTTAACCTCGCGGTCGGGATCGGGGCAGCACATAAGACCGTCGTTGTCCCAGCCGCAGGAAAGTGACGGCGGAATTATTTTATTCAGATAATCATAAAGCTCGCGTACATTCATGATAGACCTCCGGCATCCGGCATAATGAGCTTCTCAAGCGCCGTTAAAACTATATTTTCATCATCAACATTTGCTCCCGCGCCGGCTTTTCCGTCCCTGCGGGCTTTGTAGATATCAATAAGCTGCGCGGCATAGCGCTTGGTCAGGTCCCCGCCGCGCGCGATATTGTGCTTCCCGATAAGCAGGTCGGCGACACTGTATTCCGGCGCCGTGTCAACGCCGCGGAATTCAGCGCAAATGGTCTGATAAATCCGACCGTCCGCCTGCGACATGGCTTCGTCAAGTATATCAAAGCCGTGCGACAGCAGGTACTTCCGAAGCTCCGACCTTTTTGTCATCGGCTGAAGGATCAGCCGTATCCCCGGGTTTCTCACCCATCCAGCCGCATCTATTATTGACGCGATCATCTCCCCGCCCATACCGAAAATCGCAATATCCTGCGGGCGGTATTTATCAATTCCCGTAAGTCCGTCTGTGCGGACAAGGGTGATTTTGTCTTCAAGCCGGTATTTCTCCACCGTCCGTGCGGCGCGGTTAAGCGGTCCATCGCATATGTCCGACGCCACGGCCGATTTGATTTTTCCGTCGAGGATGAGACGGGCAGGGAGGTACGCGTGATCCGTTCCGACATCCGACATAACGCCGCCCCGAACAAACAGGGCGGCGCTCATGAGCCGCTCGTCGATTTCGGGCGGAGTCAGTTTTGACTGCATTTTTATTATTTGCCGGAAGCCGCCAGAAAATCGTTGATTTTCCGCACCAGCTCGTCCGCGTCTGTTCCGTGAACCTCGCAGGCGTCAGCGATGCTTTCACCGCGGGAAGAGGGACAGCCGAGGCAGTGCATGCCTATCTCGAAAAAGAATCTGGCTGTATTGACGTCATACTCGAGAACATCGCCTATTAGAGTATCTTTTGTTACCTTCATTTTCATTTTCCTCCGAAAAATATATTTAATCATATTATAAAGTCTTCATGTGCCGTTGTCAATAAAAAAGCCTGTGCAGCTCCCCTCAAATTATACTACATATACTCCGGGTTGCAGATAAAAAAATATATGCAGGCTATTGCAAAGCAAAGTCGATGTATGATATAATATCATAGTTAACCTGCTACGCGGGTTTGGTTATTATATAACACTATAACATATATAACGACAGGACGGCATATAACGTCCGGGGAGGTCGCATTTGATCATCGCACTTGAAGACGCAAAATATAAACTTATCGCACTGCGTAAGGATATCGAGGACCTTGGCTCGGCGCTCCGGATAAACGAGCTTAAGGCAACTGTTGCGGAGCTTGAAAAGCAGACGCTCGATCAGAATTTCTGGTCGAATCAGGAGAATTCATCAAAGATTCTCCAGGCGATAAAGCAGAAAAAGGATACGATAGAGGATTTTGAAAAACTTTCCGCGCGCCTTGAGGACGCCATCGCGCTGGCTGAAATGGCTATTGAGATGAACGACGATAGCTCTGTTGCAGATGTGCAGAACGAGCTTCGCGAAATCGCCGAGGAAAAGGAAGAAAAGCGCATTGAAGTCCTTCTGTCGGGAGAATATGACCGAAACAACGCCATTATTTCGTTTCACCCGGGAGCGGGAGGCACAGAGGCGCAGGACTGGGCGCAGATGCTCTACCGCATGATCACACGCTGGGCGGAGCGTCATAAATTCAAGGTAAGGCTGACCGACTGGCTTGACGGCGAGGAAGCCGGAATCAAGAGCGCGACGATAATGGTTGAGGGCACAAACGCATACGGATACCTCAAGAGCGAACACGGAGTGCATCGTCTTGTGCGGGTTTCTCCGTTTGACGCTTCGGGCCGCCGCCACACCTCTTTTGCATCCATCGAGGTTATGCCTGAGTTCGAAAAGCTCGACGAAATAGTAATACGGGATGAAGACATAGAATTCGTGCCTTTCCACTCGAGCGGCGCCGGCGGGCAGAACGTCAACAAGGTCAGCTCTGCGGTGCGCATAACGCACATCCCGACCGGTATTGTCGTCACCTGCCAGACCGAGCGTTCGCAGCTTCAGAATAAGGAAACGGCCATGCGCATGCTCAAGTCGAAGCTTATGGAGATAAAAATCCGCGAAAGACTCGACACGATCGAGGACGTACGCGGAGTAAAAACCACCATCGAGTGGGGCAACCAGATACGTTCATATGTATTCATGCCGTACACCCTCGTCAAGGATACCCGCACGGGATACGAGGACGGCAATATTACCGCCGTAATGGACGGCGAAATAGACGGATTTATCAACGCATACCTGAAAATGACCGCTAAATAATCAGAGCGGCAAAATATTGTTCTGTTCAGACAAGGCGCTTTGCGGATTCACACCGCAGGGCGCCCTTTTATTATGCAAAAAATAAAATGAAAAAGACAAAACGTTGTATTTTTCTGCAGCTTATTATATAATAATGTTAGCAACTGCCGCGGGACTCAAAGATGCTGCGCTTTGTGGCATGCGCCGGCTGCGTTGAAAAGAAAAACGGGAAGGAGGGTTGGGATTTGATTTTTAATCTCATTCTCAACATTCGATATGACGTTTGAGGAATTGTACAACCGTTTGCTGAGAGCGGCGGTCAACGGTAAAGATGCGCAGGAACTTAATCTGATCAAAGACGAGGGCTATGACCCGTATCAGCTGGACTGTCTGCTGAATCCCCAAAAGCACAAGCTTGTACTGCGCACCGGCAAATGCGAGTGCCCGGACGGTAATAAGGAAGAATGCAGAAGCAGGTGCCTTTTCGACGCGCTTTTTGTAAATAATGAAGGGGATATCGATATTGACGGCCGGAGCTGCACGGGGTGCGGCGAATGCGTAAAGAGCTGCAAAGCCGGGAAACTGACAGAGAGCCGGGACATTCTCCCGGTGCTTATGGCTGTAAGGAACGCGAAAACTCCGGTTTTTGCAATGATAGCTCCTGCTTTTGTCAACCAGTATTCGGAGGATGTAACGCCCGGAAAACTGCGCTCGGCGTTCAAACAAATCGGCTTTACCGGCATGGTGGAAGTGGCTTTATTTGCGGATATACTCACGCTCAAAGAGGCTCTTGAGTTTGAAAAAAACATAAAATCCGAAGAGGATTTCCAGCTTACGAGCTGTTGCTGCCCGATGTGGATAGCTATGATAAAGAAAGTCTATTCGCAACTGGTCTCCCATGTTCCGCCGTCGGTGTCGCCGATGGTAGCCTGCGGAAGGACAATCAAAAAATTGCATCCCGGAGCGGTTACGGTTTTCATCGGCCCGTGCCTTGCAAAGAAAGCGGAGGCGAGGGAGGACGACGTGAAGGATTCGACTGATTTTGTTCTTACTTTCAGGGAAATTCAGGAAGTTTTCGATTTTGCGGGAATAAATCCCGCCGAACTTGAGGAGGACGAGCGCGACCATTCCTCCGAGGCGGGACGGATTTACGCCGGCAGCGGCGGAGTAAGTCAGGCGGTCAGCTCCACGCTTGAGCGTATTCATCCCGGAAGGGATATAGCCATCAAAACCCGTCATGCGGACGGAGTATTGTAGTGCCGGAAAATGCTGAACAGCATCCTTGACGGCAAAGGCGGCGCAAATTTTTACGAGGGGATGGGATGCGTCGGCGGATGTGTCGGCGGTCCGCGGGCTCTGGTTCCGGTCGAACGGGGAAGAGAGAGTGTCATAAAGTACGGACAAGAGGCGGCGTACAGGACGCCGATTGACAATCCGTACGTGCTTAAGCTGCTGAGCCGGCTGGGGCTCGGCACGGTTGAAAGCCTGATATCGCACAGTGATATTTTTGAAAGAAAGCAATAGGAAAACGCAGAATTATGTTCAAAAACAATGCTCAAAATACCGGGCTGCGGCGCTTTTGCAATAGAGCGGACGCCGAGTGCGGCAAAAATTATTGAAAGCAAAAAACGCACCCGCATGAGGCGGGTGCGTTTTTTATTTGACCGAAATGTCCATATATGTTCGGATGTGTTAAACAACATAGTTTAATTATTGGCAATATCTACAACATTTACACCGAAATATTGTTAATATCGTAAAAAATGATTTTATAAATAAAAACATATTGACAAAAGATGGCGAAGATATATAATATAATCAAAAGAACAAAATCAAACAAATTAGAACAAATACAAACACGGAGCGCATAAAATTATGCTTGCACAGGAACGCTTGAAATATATCGTGGATTTAATCAACGAGCAGAACTTTGTCAAAGTGGATGAAATCGCTGAAAAGTTCGGCGTTAGCGAAATGACCGTCCGGCGCGATCTTGAAAAAATACGCAAGAGCGGAATAATCCGCAGGGTTCACGGAGGCGCGGAGCTTTGCACGGAAAACGAGCCGGAGCAGCTTTATAATACGAAAAGCGTTATCAACATTGACGAAAAGCGCAGAATTGCTGCGGTCTGCTCATCGCTGGTTCACGAGGGGAACACCGTGTTTCTCGATGCCGGCACCACGACCTACCAGATTGCGGAATCAATAAGCACGATAAAAAATTTAACATTTGTTACCAACGATATTTTAATCGCATCCATGTTATTTCAACGCTGTATGGATAACAATAATCGTATAATCGTAATTGGCGGAGAGGTTCAAAAAAGCACCGGCAGTCTTATCGGCGGTTTTGCGCAGCGCATGATATCGGAAATGCGCTTTGACGTCGCTTTCATCGGCTCGGCGGCTATCGACGACAATCTTGACAATATGACGCCGACGATAGAGAAGGCGTTTCTAAAGCGGCTTGCCGCTCAGATGTCCGCGAAAAGCTATCTTGCGGTCGATTCCTCGAAGTTCGGGCGCCGTTCGATGATATGCATCAACAGTCTTGCCGACTACACCGCGGTGGTCACCGACCATGTGTTTACGGCAAATCAGATGAGGATAATAAATTCCCGGAAGATAAATATTATTCCTGTTCCGAAGGAGGATAAATGAAATATGAAGTGCGTCGTTATCGCGGATGACCTGACTGGGGCGAACGCCACCGGCGTTTTGCTGACGAAGGTGAATCTGAAGACATATACGGTCATGAATGAGGAAAGAATTTTTCTAAGCAACCTGTCGGCCTGCGACTGCATTGTTTACCCGACCGACAGCCGCAGCGTGGAGCCAGAGATTGCGTACAACAGGGTTTTCAACGTCACGAACATTCTGAAAAACGACGGTGTAAAGCTTTATTCAAAAAGAATTGACAGCACTCTCCGGGGAAATCTGGGCGCTGAAACCGACGCTATTCTCGACGCGCTGGGGGACGGAAGGATCGCGATGGCGGTGCCTTGCTTCCCGTCGTCGGGACGGGTGCTGGTGGGCGGCTACCTTCTTGTCAACGGGCTTCCTCTGCATAAAACAGCGGCGGCGTCGGATCCCAAAAATCCCATCAGCACCTCTGAGGCAGTCACTCTTTTCAGGCAGCAGTCGAAATATCCGGTCAGGGCAATGTCTATCGGGGACCTGACGCGCGGCAAGGAGCACATGATAGAAAAAATAAACGCCTACAGGGAAGAAGGCGCCCGAATAATCGTTTTTGACGCCATCACGCAGGAGGATATCGAGCTTTGCGCGGATGCGATTATCGAGAGCAAGGTCCCGTTCGTGGCTGTGGATCCCGGCGTCTTTACGGCAACTGCCGCGAGAAAACTCATAGACCCCGTAAGCGATGAAAAAGGCAAGCGGATACTGGTGGCGATAGGCAGCGTCAACGCGGTCACAAGAACTCAGGTCAAGCAGTTTCTGCTTTCACAGCCGGTTTATAATGTATATATCGAGGTTAGCAGGCTGCTCGAAGGCGAGGAACAGCGGGATGCGGAAATAAAAAGAGTGGCCGAGGATATTTTGAAGAACGGCGAGGGATATGACGTATGCAGCATCATAGGCGTCGGAATCATTCCGGAGCGAAGGGTTCCGTTTGAACCGTATATGGAGCGCTGGAGCTGTTCAGCGGACGAGCTGTCAAGACGCATAAACGACGGGATCGCGGTTATCTGCGAAACAATTCTTCAGCGCGACGGCAGATTCGCCGGTCTTTATACCTCGGGCGGCGACATAACGGTTTCGGTTTGCAGACGCTTTAAGACTATCGGACTGCGTCTGCTGAGCGAAGTCGTGCCTCTGGCGGCTTACGGAGAACTTATGGGCGGCAGCCACGAGGGGCTTAAAATAGTGACAAAGGGCGGCATGGTGGGCGACGAAAACGCGCTTATCACCTGCGTGCATTATCTTAAAGAAAAACTGCTTATTTGACATAGCATTTGCTATTTGCGGAGAGGGGAGGCGGATTTATGAATAAGCCAAGGATAGCGATACCCATCGGAGACCCGGCCGGCATAGGGCCGGAAATCGTAGTACGCGCGCTTGCGGATGAGTCGGTAAAGAAGAGCGCCGATTGCGTGGTGATAGGAGACAGGGCGGTGGTGGAGAACGCGTATATCATAACCGGCATAAGGCTTAATACAAACATCATAAGCGATCCGGAGGAGGGAATATACGAGGACGGTATATTGAACCTGATTCCGATTAACAATATAGACATGAGCAGCCTTAAAATCGGAGAGGTCAGCGGGATGTGCGGAAAAGCCGCGTTTGACTATATCAGGAAAAGCATTGAGCTGGCGAACGGCCGCAAGGTTCACGCCGTGGCGACTCCCCCGATAAATAAAGAGTCGCTCAGGGCCGGAGGCGTCAATTTTATCGGGCACACTGAAATTTTCGGCGAACTCACAGGAACTCCGGACCCTTTGACAATGTTTGAGGTTCGCGGAATGCGCGTGTTTTTCCTCACGCGCCACATATCGCTCAGGAAAGCCTGCGATATGGTTACGAAAGAGCGCATTGTCGATTATGTTCACCGCTGCCTTCTGGCGCTGAAGACTCTTGGGGTGGAAGACGGGAAAATGGCGATTGCTGGACTTAATCCTCACAGCGGCGAACACGGGCTTTTCGGCGACGAAGAGGTGAGGGAGGTTATTCCGGCGGTGGAGCAGCTGCAGAAGGACGGGTATCCGGTCGCCGGTCCGATCGGCGCCGACTCGGTGTTTCATCTGGCGCTGCAGGGGAGATTCAACAGTGTTCTCTCGCTTTACCACGATCAGGGTCATATAGCCACAAAAACCCTTGATTTTGAAAAAACCATATCAATAACGCTGGGCATGCCGATTTTAAGGACATCGGTCGACCATGGAACGGCGCTTGACATAGCGGGGAAGGGAATCGCAAGCGCTGTGAGCATGATAGAGGCGATACTTCTTGCGGCAAAATACTCTCCGGCGTTCAACGCCAAAAAAGCATGACTGCGGCGCATAAAACGAAACAAATAATAATAAATGAAAGGAAGTGCATAATTTGGACAATGTAGTATCCGGAACACAGATGCTGATAGGACTCGGCATCGGTCTTGTGGTTTTGATTCTTCTGATACTGAAGACAAAAATCCACGCATTCGTTGCTCTTATCACCGCGGCGCTGATCATCGGTCTTATCGGCGGTATGGGACCGACTAATACCATCAACGCAATCACGGCCGGCTTCGGCGGAACACTCGGCAGCATCGGAATCATCATAGGCTTCGGTGTCATGATGGGACAGATTTTTGAGATGTCGGGAGCCGCAGAAAAGATGGCGAGGACATTCCTGAAAATTTTCGGGAAGAAGCATGAAAGCGCCGCGCTGGCTCTCACGGGATTCCTTGTTTCCATACCTATTTTCTGCGATTCGGGATTTGTAATTCTTTCCCCGCTGGCAAAGGCTTTGTCAAAGAACACAAAGAAGTCGATTGTCGCTCTTGGCGTTCCGCTTGCGGCGGGACTTGTCATCACTCACTCGCTTGTGCCTCCGACGCCGGGGCCGCTCGGAGTAGCCGGCACGTTCGGAGTCGATGTCGGCAACTATATTCTGCTAAGCATTGTGATTTCGTTACCGATGATGATAGGCACCCTTATTTACGGCAAAAACCTGGGCAAGAAGATTTACCAGATTCCGTCGGAAGACGGGGACGGCTGGGTGAGACCTCCGTATCAGGAACCGGTGTACGACCTTAAGGCTGACGAAAGCACCCGCAAGCTCCCCAACGCCTTCTTCTCGTTCCTTCCGATAGTGGCGCCGATTATTCTGATTCTGGTAAAAACCATTTCGGATGCCGTCAAGCTCAGCGGTCCTGTGTATCAGGTCATAGCTCTGCTTGGTGCTCCCATCGTTGCTGTCGGAATAGGACTTGTCCTTGCTATCTATACGCTGGCGTTCAAAACCGAGCGCAAGGTTGTTATCAGTAAAATGGAAGAGGGAATCAGGAGCGCCGGCATCATCATTCTTGTCACCGGCGGCGGAGGAGCTCTCGGCAAAGTGCTTCAGACCAGCGGTGTCGGCAACTTTATTGCCGATAAAATTGCGGCGACAGCTATACCTGTCATTCTTCTCCCCTTCATTATCGCGACTTTAGTCCGTTTCGTGCAGGGGTCTGGCACGGTTGCCATGATTACCTCTGCCGGCATCACAGCGCCGATTGTAGCGGCTGCGGGAGGCAATATGTTAGTCGGCGCGCTTGCGGCCTGCATAGGTTCGCTGTTCTTCTCGTACTTCAACGACAGCTACTTCTGGGTGACAACCCGTCTTATGGGCATCACTGACACAAAGGAACAGATACGCGTCTGGTCGTTCACTTCAACTATTGCGTGGGCCATAGGACTTATAGAACTGCTGATAGTCAACCTGATTATCCGCTGACATTTCAAGCATTGTAATCATTTCTCAGGCCGCCCGGCGGTTCGTTACCGCAGGGCGGCCTGAATTTGTTTGCTGCTCATGTTTTCCGCAAACGGGATACGGCTCGGTTGACACCGGCTCCAAGATGTGATATACTGACGTCTGCGGGAAGAACGCATAAAATACTTAAATAATCTGCATTATAATCAAAAGCTTTTTCCGAAAAAATTGCTGCGCTCCGAGCGCAAAGACGCAAAGAGAAGACAATATATCTGTATCGGCTAAAGGCGCCAAAGGCTTGAAAATTCGAAGGGGAATGTTGATAGGAACATAAAATGAAGGAATATCCGATGTTTGACTTTATAAAGGAATATTTGAGCGGACACGGCATCAGCGAGGACGCGTCGGGGTATCTGACGGTTGTCGTCATGGCTTTAATCGTCGCGCTGATTTGTGTTTTCGCATATTATTTTGTTAAAATTCTGGTTTTAAGGATTATACGCGCTATTGCCGTAAAGAGCAGGACAAAATGGGACGACGCAATCATCCGGCGTAAGGTTTTCGAACGCCTCTCGCTGATTGTTCCTGCAATAATTATAAATGCTTTTGCCCCGGCATTCCCGAACGGGGCGGACTGGATCCGCAGAATTGCCTTTTCAATGATAATTCTGGGCGTCATCCTTGCGCTCGACAGGCTGCTTGAAGCGGTCAACGACATATACAGCAGCTATTCTGTATCTAATTCAAAGCCAATAAAGGGGTATATACAGCTTGTCAAGATATTCGTATATATTATAGGTTTGGTTCTTATAGTCAGCGTGCTTATCGACCGTTCTCCGCTGATCCTGCTGGGAGGCGTGGGCGCGGCGACGGCTGTGTTGCTTCTTATATTCCAGAACACCATTCTCGGCTTTGTCGCAAGCATCCAGCTGACCGATAATGACATGATCCGCGTGGGGGACTGGATTGAGATGCCGAGCCGCGGCGCGGACGGCGACGTTATCGATGTGACCCTGCATACGGTAAAGGTCCAGAACTGGGATAAAACTGTAACCACCATACCGACCTATTCTCTTGTGTCCGAGTCGTTCAAGAACTGGCGGACTGTTTCCGAGACCGGCGGCAGACGGATAAAACGCGCCGTATATATCGATATGACAAGCATAAAATTCTGCGACGCCGAAATGCTCGAGCGGTTCGGAAAAATCAGATTCATAAAGGATTATATAGCAAAAAAGCTCGATGAAATCGAAGCTTACAACAAAGCTCTCGGAATCGATGGCTCGAATCTTGTCGACGGGCGTCATCTGACCAATATCGGAACATTCCGCGCATATATTGAAGCATATCTCTCGAATCACCCAAAGGTGCACAGTGGCATGACCCATATGGTCAGGCAGCTCGATCCAACCGACCGCGGGCTGCCCATTGAGATTTATGCTTTCACAAACACGACCGAGTGGATCCAGTACGAAGGCATACAATCGGATATTTTTGACCATATTCTGGCTGTGATACCCGAGTTTGACCTGCGGATTTATCAGGGGCCGACGGGGTACGATGTTTCCGAGGCGGGCAGAATGATCATGAGGGATAAAAAATAAATGCGTTTACACGCCTGCGGCGGCCAAAAATAATACTTTTATAGGAAGGGAGCAAGGTATGGACGGTTCAAAGAAGACGGCGATCGTATTCTTTTCAAAAAACGGCAGCACAAGACTTGCATCGAAGCTTCTCGGCGAGAGGTGCGGGAGGGAAGGGGCATTCGCCGGGATAATCGAGCTTGAGGAAAAAAGAAAAGGCGGAGTGCTGAGGGCGATTATGAAAAAAGGCTCGAAGCTGAAAGGCGAGCCGTGGCTTGATATTGCCGGCGCGAACAAGGTCTATCTGATGCTGCCCATCTGGGCTGGCAATGGCGTTCCGGCTATGAACACATTCATAAAAAACGCCGGGTTTGCAGGCAAGGCGGTATGCGTCATAACTGTCCAGGCCGACCCCGAGTTCAAAGGAAGCAGGGAGGTTCATAAGTATATCGGCGATATAGTTATTGCAAAAGGCGGTACGCTTGTGTCGTCATATGCTCTGCTCGGCGCCGGAATCGGGCAGTGCGCGTCTAAGAGCGCAATGAAGGAGCAGATTGAAAGAATAGCGCTGATTTAATTTATCGGGATATTCGGTCTGAGCTTAAAAGCCGTCAATTTTAACAAAATTAAAAAATGTAATTATTTTGCGCTTGACAAAAAATATAAAGAACAATAGAATAATTGATGTAAATTATTTTTAGGAGGCATTGACCATGAAGAAAGCCATATCGGCCATCCTTATCTCCGCAATTCTTATCTCCGCGGTCGTTATTGCGGCGTCGGCGTCAGGCGCGTCTTCGCTTCCGATCGACATTACCAGCCAGATGAAGTGTTCGACGGTATACGAAGTTTATTCGCAGAAGCTCCCGGTAGTACGGCTTGACGCTACCTTTGTCAGCGCGGCTGATTACGATACCGCTCTCGCCGGAAAGGCTCCGAGCGGAGGCACCAGAACGATCACTTTCAAGGAATGGAATTTCCCGTACTTTTTTGACGATCCGTTCAACCTTGGCGACGGCGTATTCTTTTATGATTCCACAAAATGGGCCAATGTTGCCGACCCTGACGACAGAGCCAAGCTGACATACCATATCGAGGTTGATTCCGCCGGTACATATGAATTTGTTGTGCTCGGATGTGCCCAGATCACAGAAGCCAACGTCGGTCTTGACGATAAGGACCGCGGCTTCTGCTACAGCATTGACGGCGGACAGATGTATCAGGTTAATATCTCGGATACAAAAGGAATATTCAGAAATTATTCGTACGAGTATTCTGTTGCCGATCTGCTGGCGGGAGAGAAAGCCACCGCGTACGGAATAAATTCGGATTATTTCCAGCCCTGCTATTATTACAATATATTTGCAGATCTTACAGCCGGAAAGCATACGTTTGAATTTTATCATCTTGTGTACAGCGGCACCACGACCTTGACTGGAAACGGATCACGCCTTAACTTCATGGGGTTCTATTATGAGAAGGCTGTGACGGAGGCCGAATGGCTTGCGTATACATATCCTGAAATAACAACGCCGGCGGCTCCTGAAACGACGAAGGCCCCTGATACGACCAAAGCTCCGGACACGACAAAAGCTCAGGAGACTACTTCCAAGGTAACGACGGCGTCGGCACCCGTGACGACAGCCGCTCCGGCAGAAACCACGGCTGCGGAAACCACAAAAGCGTCAGGAGGCAGCTGCAAATCAACCGTCGGAATTGGCGCGCTTGCATTTGTCATCCCGGTTGTAGCAATTGCTATTAAAAAGAAGAAGGACTGAGCCGCTGCTCAGTCTGACGGGAAATATTACAACAAAGAATAAATGATTATTGCCAGCGGTCTGCGCCGTTGGCAATAATGTTATCAGAAAAAATACGGAGGGATCTCATGTATCCATATGAAATTATCTGGGGGCTGACCTTATATGAAATTTTTCTTACGGCGGGTGTGCTTGCCTCAATGATTGTTTTCCGCGTGCTCTCAGACAAAACAAAGCTTGACGCTGGGCTTTTCAACTTCTGCCTCGGTTCTGGTGTGGCGGCGATTATCGGCGGATACGGTTCCTCGGTGCTGTTTCAGGCGTTTTATAATTACCGGGAAACCGGGGTGTTCGAAATAACAAAGAACACCGGCGCGACCTTCTATGGCGGGCTTATCGGAGGAGCGGGAATTTTCCTTATTTCTTATTTTGCGATAGGGAGCCTCGCGTTTCGGGGCGGCATAGTTCAAAGGGAGTTCTATCATGTGGCGGGGATAGCCGCGCCGAGCATTACAGCGGCTCATTCGCTCGGCAGAATAGGCTGCCTTATGGCAGGGTGCTGCCACGGAATCGCATCCGACACCTTCGGCGTTTACATGGTTTCCGTCGGCAAAAAGGTCCTGCCCGTTCAGCTTTATGAATCGCTTTTTCTTGCGGCGCTTACTGTGTGGTTCATTGTTAGAATTCTTAAAGGAAAGAGATATAACTTTCCGCTTTACATGACATCATACGGAATATGGCGCTATTTCATAGAGTACCTGCGGGGCGACGACAGGGGCGCCACGCTTGTCGATTTTCTTTCGCCATCGCAGCTGACCGCGCTTGTTTTAATTGCGGGCGGAATTGTTTTTTGGTATTTTGAAAAAAAACATAACCAAAGGGCTGATGTGAAAAAATGAAGCTGAATCGCAAACGCGCATTTGTGACTGCTCTTGTTGCTGTCTGCACGCCTGCAATGGCGTTTTTTGAATATGCCGGCATCAGCTTTTCGGAGGATAAAACGGTTTCCGAAATAATAAGGATGGTGATAACGCGCGGACTCGGCTCGCTGATGTTCACGGCGCTCGCGCTTTATCTCGGCTACCGGGTGTTCAATCCGGTAAAAAAACCGTTTTTGAAATCTCTGCTTTTTGCCCTGCCGTGTTTTCTGGTTGTTGTAAACAATCTGCCGATCATTGCGCTTGCGGCCGGCGACGCTCGGCTTAAATATCCGGCGCCGACCGTTCTGCTTTTTGCCCTTGAATGTCTGTTCATCGGATTTTTTGAGGAAATGGCGTTCCGCGGAAGTTTCTTTCTCCTGATTCTTGAAACACGTCGGGACACAAGGAAAAACATATTTTTCTCGACAGTTATCTCCTCCGCTGTGTTCGGCGGGGTGCATATTTTCAACCTTTTCGCAGGATCAGGAATCGGGCCGGTGCTGATGCAGATCGGGTACTCGTTTCTCATAGGCGGTATGTGCGCCGTTGTGCTGCTGAAAACAAAAAACATCTGGCTTTGCGTGATGCTTCATGCGGTATATGATTTTTGCGGTTTTTTGATTCCGACGCTCGGAGAGGGCGCCTTGTGGGACACCCCCACCGTTATAATAACCGCTGTTCTGGCATTTGCAGTGGCAGCGCATGTGATTTATTCATTGTTCAGAATCAGGCCCGAAGATCTTGACGGCATATACGCGGCGGGGAAGAACTAAAATTTTATTGAAGTCCGGTTATCGGCGGGAGCCTGTTTTGCTTATATGAACATTTTATAACAAAATATTCAAAAACACTTGATAATTAGCCTCCTGTATTATATAATACGGGAGGTTGATAATTTAATAACGGCTGAAAATGCCGAGCGGCCCGGATGCGGGCTGC
>CAZMZJ010000022.1:0-22178 GCA_964570825.1 uncultured Lachnospiraceae bacterium
GGCGTATTTTTTGCAATAATTTCATTTTGGGGCTTGACATTTAATAGTTAGTCTCTTTCGTAAAATTCAATATTGAGCAACCGTAATAGCTGGCGACCAGGCAGGAAAACAGCTAAAAATAACCCGATCAATCCACCCATAAAAGTATAACATACCGCAGACGCTATTCAAACCCAATTATGTTGCATATACATCATACACAAGTTGTAAATTTGTTTCATGAACCCTTGTAATACGTGGTTTAATTTAAAAAAGGTCTTGAATATCAGTCAAATATATATTATACTAAACCCAAAGCAATCTATGATTCGGAAAGGGCGCAGTAAAATGGGTTACAACATAAGGAGCGATGAATTTATTTTCACCAATAAAAATCCGAGGCATCAGGATGATCTTGTATATATCGAGCAGGCGGGCATCACGCGGCCGGACCCGGATTATTATATGAAAAGAACAAAAATACTGCCGTGCTACAAATATCTTTATGTATTTGAATATGTGCTCTCCGGAAAAGGATATATAGAATGCGACGGTAAAACATATGAGGTTAGTGCGGGCGATTTTTATTTCCTTAATCGGAGAATCGAAGTATACTATCATGCCGATAAAAACGATCCTTTCGAAAAAATCTGGATAAATATCAGCGGCAGCTTCATCAATCTTATGGTGGAAGCCTACCATCTCAATATGCCGGTCCTTGTATGCCGCATGGACGCAGAAAAATATATACGCAAGCTGCACGATATTATGATCGGAGCACGCGGGAAGTCTATAGAATCGGCATATCCCGACATAATGCACTGTTTTATCGATTTATTCAGGGATATTGACAACTACCTCAACATGACTGCAAAAAACGATGACCTATACGAGCGTATATGCAAATATATAGACAGTAATTTGTGCTTCTCGATAAGCGTTGATGACATAGCAAAAAATTTCTATATAAGCCGCAGCACGCTGTTCCGGCTTTTTATTGAAAAATACGGCAATTCGCCGAAAAAATATATATTGGACCAAAAAATCCAACTGGCGAAAAGCATTCTTCCGGACTACTCCATAAAAATCGAGGACATTGCCTCACTGCTGCATTTTTCCGATAAAAAGCATTTTTCAACAACATTTAAAAAATTAACAGGTGTTCCTCCGGCGAATTACCGGTTTGGACTAACCGAGTCATATAAAAACAAAAGCGGTCTTGAGCCCGGTGTATTCATCTGGCAGTACAGTACGATAGTATCAAGGAGTACCGAAACGTTCAACTGGCAGGCTGACGGCATGGGATATGTTATCCGTACTGGAACCGGTAAATTTATTGTAATCGACGGCGGAACCGAAAAGGATGCCGGAGAGCTGATTGATCTGATTAGCCGGGAATCATTTACAGAACGCCCGGATATTGCTGTTTGGATTCTGACTCACCCGCATGGAGACCATTACGGCGCGCTTGCAGAAATTGCGGACGAACAGTTCTTGAAAAGACATATCAAGCTCGATGCCGTTGCTTTCAACATTCCAAATACATATACCGGTGCAAACGGTAACTGTCTTGACGGCAACATAAAAAAAATCCGTGAAATTCCATCCCGCATGAGATGCGGGTATATACGTCCGCGTTCAGGCGAGAAAATCATAATAGATGATGTCGAGCTGCAGTTTTTCTTTACCCCGGAAGACCAGATTTTTGACGACGCGAACGAACTGTCATTGATTTTCAAGATAAGCACTGAAAAAAAATCCGTGATGATAACCGGCGATTCATACAGTCGGCCGCTTCATATGGTAGCAGAGAGGTATGACAGAAACCTGCTCAAATGTGATTTCTGCCAGGCGGCGCATCACGGGCTTAACGGCGGGAGCAGCACATTTTACCATATTGTCGCTCCTGATGTCGTTTTTGTCCCCGCGTCAAAGCCGGCTTATGATGCGATGATGACAGGAAAATATTCAACCTCCCCCTCGACTTACGCAAACCGCGAGCTTATGCAAAACGCAAAAGAAATCTGTCTTGCCGCAAACGGAAATATGTGTTATAAACTTAACTAACCCCATCAACATAAGGCGCTCCGATGCAGTTGCAATGGCAAACTCATATTATTTGACTGAACAATATAAAGCCGCGCGTCCTGAAATCAGGACGCGCGGCTTATATGTATTTTCAAATCTTTTTGCCATGCCTGCATATTAGTCTGTTGAATGGCATTATTTATCTGAGTCCCAAAATAAATAATAATGTGCTTTCATCAAACACTTGTAACTTTATCATGATGTCACCGCTGTTTCGTCCCCAAAAACATATAGATAGTAGTCCTCGAGCGTTGGGCTGACATTATATGCCGCGTCCGCAGGCTTAATATCCGAAAGGACTCGGAGATTAACCGCTCCTGAACTGCCTGAAGCTGTTGAATCTTCAGCACGGGCAATATTTGTAACCCGGAACTTCAGCTGCAAATCCGCGACCTCGGCTTCTGAACACGGAAGATTCCATACCTTACCTTCGATTTTTGCGACCAATTCGTGTGGAGGTGCATTATCAACTATCACACCTTTTTTCAGCATAATTACATCGCGGGCGATGTACTCAATATCCGACACGACATGCGTAGCTATAACAACAATTTTATTGAACGCTATCCGCGATATGTAATTGCGTATCGCTATCCTCTGCTTAGGGTCAAGTCCTGCGGTGGGTTCGTCGAGAATGAGAATTTCCGGATCTCCAAGCACAGCCTGAGCCAGACACAGACGCTGCTTCATACCTCCGGACAGCGCGCCGATTCGCCGGCGCGGGACGTCGTCAAGCTCGACCGCCGCGAGAATTGAGGAAATCTGCTCTTTGATATACCTCTTCTTTTCCTTGCGCTTCAGACCGTGTCCTACATCTTTGAGCGCCGCCATGTACCACATAAATCGTTCGACCGAAAAATTCGGGTACATTCCGGGGTACTGAGGCATAAACCCAAGCTTCTCCCGAAAGCGTACCCCCATTTTCAAGACGTTTTCGGGTTGTCCGCCATTGTTCGTAAAGGTAATTTCACCCGAATCAGCCTTGAGGTTATCGGTAATTATGTTCATAAGCGTGGATTTCCCCGAACCGTTAGGCCCAAGAAGGGCGTATATGCCCGGCTCAAAATCGGCGGTGAAATTCTGAAGGGCTTTGGTTGTACCGTATGATTTTGATATGCTGTTTATCGTAAGTTTCATATTACTCTCCTGTATATGTCGCATATGCCCGGATGAATGCCGCTTGTGTGATAAGGATGCACGCCGCCGCAAAAATGATAAGAGTTCCGAAATCGTTGCCGATAAAATCACCGGCGGCTGAATTGAGGAAAAGCTGTGTCCCCCCGAAAAAATTCAGAAAATTGACCTTATCCGCGGCTGATAGTCCGAAATAGCTTAACAACGCGGGAACCAGAGTGAGGACAGCCGTCGCGCTCATGACCGGAAGGTGCTTGCGCAGTATTTCGGACAGGCCTGTCACCGCAAGGGCGAGCAGAAGAGCCGCCAGAACACGGAGCGAATACATCAAAATAATGTATTGCACAATCGTCATCCCTGCTGCGGTACCGGCGTTTATATCTCCGAACTGCTCAATTGAGAGAATCGGCGCTGACATTGACGGGGTATCATAGTTTTTTAGGATTATTATAAACTCTGCCGAGTTAAAAATGATTGATATAATAAGCGTAATAATAACCGTCGAAGCCATTTTTGCCCGGAAGGTCCCGACCCTCCCCTTTTTCGTTGTCCGCAGAATCTGAACGAAAGAGCCTGACGATGAACGCGAACTGTATTCGTCGGCAAAACTCCCGGCGAAAAGCAGAAGTATCGACGCAAAAAGATATAGGTCTGCACCGGTGTTAATCAGTTTTTTCCAGCCGGTGTCGTAGAGAAACCACGCGCGAGTGCCGGTTTTTTCCTTGGTTTTATTGAGGTATGCTTCGTGCGCTTCAATAATTTTAAAGTATTCGTCACGCGAGCAGGCGTAGTTATAATCTTCCATATAATCACGGTATTCCTCAAAGGTTATACTTCCGTTTATGTACGCCGCCCGCATTGTTTCGTATTTTGCCTTTGTATCATTTATGAACGCGCGCTCGCCGGCAATATACTGCGATTTTTCTTCTGTCAGCTCGCCCTCAAGCATCGTCATATATTCCTTGTATACCGAGTCGGAGAAAGAATTTTTCGCTTTATATATGTCGGAGAAAAAGTATATTTTCACACATAAGAGAGCGAGGACGATCAGGAGAAAGCGCGAGGAAATCAGGGTTTTATACATTTCGTACAGCACAAGCTTCCGGGTGTATATATGCGCCTTTTGCCCGGCTCTGACTCGTGCTGATTGGCATATCGCACGAGCTTTGATTGCGGATCGCCGTCTTATAATCCGCGCGCCGAGCCATCTCGCCCGCGCAAAGCTGACACCGTTCGCGTAGCGCTTTATGAAAACAAAAGCGGTCACTATAATCCCGGCAACTGTCAGTATGCCGAACACGGTCATCATGAATGAGATATATCCCCAAACGCCCCCGAAAAAATTGATCGACCTGAATCTGACGAACAGCGGATTGACCGCCGCCGCAGAGACAAAATTGAGATTCTTGAAAGGATTGTCGGCGTTGAGGTACGACAGGGTGTAGAGCAGGAAGTTCAGCCCGAAAAAGCCCAGCCCTGCCGCATATATGACAGCATAATTGTAAACGAAGACCGACAGCGCAAGTAGTATAGCCGAGAAAACAAGGAAAGTCAGGATCCTGACAGCGATTGTAATTGCAAAATACTGACCGACCGTAATTATATACTGGCAGTAAGTGAACTCGCCGAACGCCTGAATCGCGTTCGACGGCGAGGAGTATCCGAGTTCAATACCGAATATGCCCCATGTTGTTAAAGTGAACAGCAATACAATTCCGACCGTAAAAAATCCCATTACGGCAATTTTTGCGAAGGCTGTGCGCGCACGGCCGCATCTCGCCGTCCTGACAATAGGCAAAAATCCGCTGACCTTCTCCTGCGCAAAGATCACCGAACCGAACATTATAAGGATCACGAAAATGAATATGTTTACAATATCGTAATCAAAATAGTTACCCCAGCCGTGCGTGTATTCGACGCCGATTTTCACATTGTCGCGCAGGTGCTCATATATGCCGATGACGCGCTGCTGGTACTTGTATGTATAGCTGTTCTCGGATATGCCCATTGAGCGGAATTCAGTGAGGTTGGCTTTCGCCCGGTTGATGACCTTCTGCATATCTGAGGAATAGCTCTTTGCGGTGCCGATGCTTGCATAAACCCGGGCAAACAGCGCCTGATCGGAATATCCGTCAGGTGCATATCTGTTTACCCATTGCTCGCCCTCATAGTCGCGGTTCCCGCTTTGCATGGCTTCAAGAAAGAGCTTCTGCTGCTCCTCCTGCCACGACCGCATCCCGGCGTAGTATTCCTCCATTTCAGCTGTGTTTGAGAAATACAGTTCGTAGAATTCGGCTATTTCCCGCGAGGTTATTCCCTGCGGCTGCGCACAACGGGCGGTGTAGAAGGCTATGCCGCTATTTACTGCGAGGAGAACTGCAAGAAATATCCAAAGATATTTGATACCAAGTATCTTTTTGATTTCGTAGCTTATATATTTCAAAAAAACACCTCTAAAACTTCCGATTTTAATTCGGGGGATATAAATATTTGACATCCCCGCTTGGAATGCTGACGCGCATTATATTGAAATTATTGTTGCTTTGATAGCAGTCTGAATCAGTGAAAATGCCGTCACCGTCAGTATCTGTCCATTTTGTATATGTGGCATAAATATTATTCCCCACAACAAGCCATTCATTGAACCTTGTATATTTATTATCTCCTTCAGCTTTCCAGACCAGTTCATCTCCGCTTCCGTCATGTCTGCACCTGTGAAGCTCGCTGCCGTTCAGAATCAGCTTGTCTGAAGCTATTGATGAAGAACTCAGCTTCCCGACAGTAATTGAATCGTTCGTTACATAATATATGTAATCAGATGTAAGCTCCCATGATCTCGCCTCTATCTGAAGATCATTTATCTCGCCGCCGTCAACACTCATGCTGTACAGAGTGTTTCTATTGTCTCCGTTAACTTCTTTCCAGAAAATAAGGCTGCCGTCAGTAAACATGCGATTTGGGAATTTTCCTTCAGCGACTATTTTTTTATCTTTTAAGTCATAATCGGTTGAATAAATAGATTTCAGGTCGCTGAAATATATCCTTTCGCCGATGCTGAATAAAAAAGAAACGCTCAAATTCGAGGATGTGTTTGATTCTGATTCAAACACGATATTTTCTTTTGTGTTAAGATCCATGCGGCAGATTGCATACACATATTTCTCAAGCTTGCTATTATACATATAATCATAATAAAAGCGATACCTGCCTGTATATAATTCGTATACTTTCCCGATAATGCTAAAATCGGCATTAGTTGGATTATCTGTTTGCTCATATACCGTAATTTTTGAATTCAGCAAGTCATAGGAGCAAAAACCCAAAAATTTTTCAATATATTCCACGCCTCCTCCGGCTTTATAGTGTCCATAGCTATAAATTTTCTTAAAAAATATTTTATTATCAAAAATATAAAATGGAGTTTTAAGGCCGTACAGAGGACAATCGGGTGAGTTATGTCTGCAGAGAGGGTCTCCGCAAACATATGTAACAATATCTGTTGCAGGATTGTATCTCATAAGAGGCGAATTAAGCTTATTAAAATACACATAATTATTATAATATTGAATAAAATTACCCCCATTGGTGGCATTGAATTCAACAGGTCGGTCCCCGGAATCCGTGCTGACATAAGTGGTTTCTTCTTGCCCGGAACTATCAGCCGGCCTTGATTTGTCGCATGATGGTAGGAACAGCATGGATATAACAAAAAATATTATAATTATCACAGTATATCTTTTATGCCGCATAAGTATTTTCTCCTTATTGATATTTTCCCGGCGAAACACCAGACGACACGCGCCCTGCGTGTTATTGTTCAATCAGTAAATCCTCGCTGCGGATTTTGACCTGATTTAATAAGCCTCGGACTATTATTTCCTGCATATACCTCACGCAGCTGTCGCCTGAATTCACTGCTTCTGACTAATTTTTAAGCAGCGGACGGCAGTTCATTTTGTTTTTTCATTAAATATAACATTTAAGTTTTCAAAATAGATGCAATAATTATAATAATTTTACATTTTGTTAATATTTCGTTAATATTTCTTATAATATTTTTAAAAAAGCACATTTTAATCAGTCAAGAAAAGCTCACATCTAAGATTTGCGAAGGTTTAATTGAACCTTTCGCGATATATGTCCTCCATTACCGCATGAGTTCTCCTCATTGAACACATATAACCGCTTTTCGCCGGCTCAAATGCCGCAAAATACATGAATTTTGCAGTATCGGCTGTACAAAGATGCTTTAGCGCTACCCGAATGCATATTTTTTCCGGCAAATCGGATCATCGTCCCGTCCGATTTTGCACTTTTTGCCCAATAAAAAAGCACCCAATAATGGGTGCTTTTTTGTTGACTTGAGACTATAATTAAGATATCGCGTACTTTCCATTAATGAAGCAGCCTGATATACCATTCCTCGTTTTTTAAAATTGATGTATTCAGCGATTTCGGTAAATATACGATATAAACATTGCTGTCAAGTTACTTATATTAAAAAAACGGTATAATTTATATGAACAAATGTAAATCCGAAACAAATATTGTTGGAAAGTATTGACAAAGTCAGACTATTGTGATAGTATAGACTATGGTAATAGTGCGGAGGCGATACAATGATTGGAAAAATATTTGAAAGTGAATTGAAAGTATTGGAGCTAATATGGGCAAACGAGCCTGTCAGTGCAAAGGAAATCAGTGTTCTGGCAGAAAAGAATATCGGGTGGAATAAAAACACCACATATACCGTAATTACAAAATTAGAGGAAAAGGGATACATCAAACGAAGTGATCCCGGGTTTGTCTGTACTTCACTAATATCAAAGAGTGATGTGCAAAAGGAGGAAACGAACGGACTACTCGTCAGGCTTTTTGGCGGATCGAAAAAGGCATTGTTTTCAGCGTTACTTGAGGATGAATCCTTATCGGAAGAAGAAATTAGGGAGTTGCGCAATATGATTGAAAAGAGGTGATATGTATGCCCGGCGAATTGTTTTATTGGGTGCTTAACATGAGCATATCCACCGCTGTTGTCGGAATCTTCGTACTTCTGCTATGTAAGATAAAACGTTTACCGCGCCGGATCACATGCTTCTTATGGGTCATTCCGTTTATCCGGATGACTGTACCTTTCGGTATTAGCAGCCGTTTCAGTCTTATGACTCTGATCTCAAAGTTCACAACAAGAACAATTATGATTCAGCGTGTTCCAGAAGAGTTTGTCGGTCTGTCGATGACAAATTATATCATGGCTGCAGACGATTATTTTCCTATCATATATAAAGTGAATATTCTTGCAGAGGTGTTCAATATTGCCGCGATCGTCTGGCTTATCGTCGCAACGGCACTAATAATTGCGTTCGGTTTCATATATTTTATAACAAATTCGGAACTTAAGAGCGCAACCTTGCTCCGTGAAAATATCTATATATCAGAAAAGGTCACTTCGCCCGCCGTTTACGGTGTATTCCGCCATCGTATTATTCTCCCGGTGTCATACAATAAAAACGATCTGTCGTATATACTCATGCACGAAAGAAAGCATATCAGAAGAGCGGATAACCTTCGTCGCGTCATCGCTTTTGTTATTACTTCCATACATTGGTTCAACCCGTTTGCGTGGATATTCCTTCGTGAATATCTGACAGAGACCGAGCTTGCCTGCGATGAAGCGGTACTGTCCGGATATGATGAAAATGAACGGAAAAGATACGCACTCTCCCTTGTAAACGCAGCCGAAAACCGAGAAATTTTTGCGTTGGCGTTCGGAGGAGCAGAAATCCGCGTGCGGATATCACGTATTTTGTCTTATAAAAAGCTATCGGTGTTTTCACTATGTGCGTTTGCGGTGCTTGCCGTTACTGTGATATATGTATTGATTACAAATGCGGTATAGAAAGAGAAAGGAAATAATGATGAAAGCATTTACTAAGTTTTATCTGCTTTCCCTTGCGACAGTCGTCGCGGTATCAGCATATCCGTTATACATGGGAATCCGGGTAATTACGGATATGTTTCGGTTTGGTACGGTTTACGCGGAGAATTATCCGAAATATATTATTCCGTACACACCGATTGCGCTTGCTATAATTATCGGAACTGCACTTTTACCTTTGATGTTCGGTTTGGCGAAAAGGTTCGCTTTGCTTTTAAGCTCCGCTGTGTCGCTTGCAGTGTTCTTTGCCTCCGAGCTTCTGCTTGAAAGCAAGGCCATTGTTACTACCACGGTTGCTACAACACTTGAAAGTTGGCAGATGTATATGTGTTATATCCCGCCGGAGGGATACGCAACGCGGACCTGGACTGAAGTTGATGTTCTGATGGGCGAATACAGTCCGGCATTCAAAATACACTTTTATTTAATTTCCGTCATACTGATATTATCCATAATGAACTGTATTTACGGGTTTGCCAAAATGATAAAATCAGGTGATAAAACGCGTAAAAAAGCATTGATAATACAGTCTGTTGCGTCGCTTACATTTCTCGGGCTTTGTATACTCGCGTGCTTCACGGCTTTTTTCAGAACCGGAGAAATTACGGTTTCACCGCTTTCGGCATTCCTTATGATATTGTTCTTTGCCGTTATGGGATTAACGTCGGGTGTTTATGCCGGATCATTTCTGCTTGGAAAGAGAAAACTGATTTCCTGTCTGCTTCCGGCTGTTATCGCGTCGGCTGTGACAATAGTTATGTATATCGGCGAAATGGTATTGCTGTCCGGTCATCTGTACCGTTTCGGCAGCGGATTCTTCTTTGACGGATTAGGGTGGCTTGTTCTTGCACCCGTCGATATCTGTGCAATTATTGTATCCGGCGCCGTCTGTTATTTGACCACATGGTTATTATCTGTTAAGACGAGAAAATAAACACATTAAAAATGAAAAAGGCAGGTTCTACGATAGGTTAATCGCGAAATCTGCCTTAATAAATTGCTTTCTTCGCTTCAATTCCGGATCAATGGTTAAAAACATGGTTTGATATCTATAGAAACCGCACTGCTTTTGGAGGACGAAAAAAGCACGGAAACCGCCTCGGTTTCCGTGCTTTTCGGGGTGATATCTATTTGCACCCACAATTATGGAGGCCCGTGTCCAATACAAAAGTTCCGGCTTTTGTATTGGAGGCGCCACCCGGACGGCGCTTCGCGCCTATCGAAAGTCCGATTCCGCACTTCGTGTCCAAAAAAAACGCACCTCTTGTGGGTGCGTTTTCTTTATGGAGGCGCCACCCGGAATCGGACCGGGGATAAAGGTTTTGCAGACCTCTGCCTTACCGCTTGGCTATGGCGCCATATTGCCGCGTGTTGAGAGTGGAAACGGGTACGACTTTTTGCTTTCGTACCCGTCTTCTGATGGAGCGGATTACGGGGCTCGAACCCGCCACCTCGACCTTGGCAAGGTCGCGCTCTACCAAATGAGCTAAATCCGCGAGGATATGGTGCCTCCGGTCGGAATCGAACCAACGACACGGGGATTTTCAGTCCCCTGCTCTACCAACTGAGCTACAGAGGCGTACAGCAAGGGCTGCTGCTTAATGGCGACCCGGATGGGGTTCGAACCCACGACCTCTAGCGTGACAGGCTAGCGCTCTAACCAGCTGAGCTACCGGGCCATACCTGACTATACCTGATATGAACACCGCCGGAGCTTGCAATCATATCGTGGTTTGGAACTTGGTGGGAACAGCAGGGCTCGAACCTACGACCCCCTGCTTGTAAGGCAGGTGCTCTCCCAGCTGAGCTATGCTCCCTTGCCGAATTGCCTTGCCGCTTGCCGGCGACGGGTATCATTATATCATAGCCGTCTTTCTTTGTCAACACCTTTTTATATAATTTTTTGCTGTTTTCTACTTGCCGATAAATGTGATTTATACCGTTCCTAAAAATCAGTGCAGCCCGGTTTGCACCCGGCTGCACTCTATTTTCCAATAATTTTTAACTGCCAATTCCGCGCATCATACCTAATTTTCTAATTCCCGCGCCTTTTTAACATTGTGTTCGATTGCTCCGCAGATTATATAATATATAGGTATGGTAAGAAAAATAATCCATTCAGGATGCCAGAGATCATACACCATTCCCGAAAAAAGATAAAGCCCCGCCGCAAAAATAGGGTACGCAAAGTGACCCGGCTTTCTCTTCCTTACCGCTGCAAAGAACGAAGGAACAACAGGTATCAGAAAGAACACCAGCCAGCCGCGTGTCCACCCCGCGTTATCAGGGATAGAAAACCCCATAATAAGATACGCTATTACAGTAAGAACAGGCAGCATCGCGTTAAACCAGTGTGGCGCGTGATGCCTTTCCACGCCATTTATTTTTTTGTCCCCGATTTCAATTTCAGTTTCTCCTTTCTCATTGTGAATTTGTATGTTTTCCGGATCCGTGTACACATTATCGCCGTTATTTTTCTCAATGTGAATTCCATTGAATTTTATATGAACCTTGTCTCCGTTTTTATCGATGACATGTATTCCGTCAAAACCTATGCTAACCTTATCCGCTTCTTTATCTTTTCCGCAGCATCCACAAGAACCGCCGTTGTCATTGTCATTGTCATCATCATTGTCATCGTCGGAGCTGTCATTAACGCCGTCATCGGAATATTTATCATCTTCAGGCTTTGTGTCCCCGCGGGAATTAAAATTCCCATCATTTTTTTCAGTGTCAATAATCCCTATGTTATTTTCTTTGTCGGCCAAAGTATGTTTTTCTTCTTTCCCTTTCGCCGCCGGGCTTCCGTTTCCGTTTATGAGCTCGTCTATCGTGACGCCGTATAATTCCGCCAACGATATCAGATTATCTGTGTCAGGCGAAGCCTCCGCGCGCTCCCATTTTGATACCGCCTGACGGCTGACGCCAATTTTTGCGGCAAGCTCCTCCTGCGAATATCCGCTCGTTCGGCGATACTCAAGAAGTCTGTTTGCTATTCTGATGTTCATCGCTGCCTCCATAATTTTTTCTGCAGTTGGATTATATAATCCCTCAATCAGGTTGCGCAATACATTCAGGCTTACAGTCTCCGCAACTTTAGGTTGCGAAGTTATGTTTTTTATACCTGTTCGTCTTCATAAGCCGATTTCGCGTCATTTATAAGATTATAAACCCGCTTTGCGTCTTCTATATCGACAAATGAGTCAAGCAGCTGATTTGTATTCATAATTCTGTCGCTATGTTTTCCATACGGATATTCCGGAATGTAATTCGGAACGTAAAAAACAATTGTCCCGCGCCCGCCTCCGTTGCGCCTCAGGTTCAGCTTCATATTGCGTATGCGTTCAAATTTAATTTCACGGAATCTGACGTTTCGGACGTTAATCATTATCAACACTCTTCTGTCTGTAACGGCATAGTAAATGTTTTTTAGATTTGTACCTATGATTGTCATTTTGCCGAGCATAAGGAAAAGCCCCACTAAAAGAAGAAGGCCTTTGACTATAACATTGAATACAGTTATTGAAATAGTGTCAAACGCCGGCAACGCCGAAAAGACAATGAAAAGCAATCCCAACAAAAAATTTTTTGAAAAAACCTCTCTGATTCCGCCGGCCAGCCTCAAGCCCGGCTGTCCGCTCCACAGCACTCTTTCATGATCGTCAATATACCGTCCCAGAGGACTACCCAAAAAATCGGGGCGGCTCTCCCGATTAAAGTCACGATCCCCGCCATTCTCCGCCGCCTCGTATTTATCGTCATTGTTATAATTTTTCATAGCTCTTTATGACCGCGCCGATTATAATTTTTTTCCAGCCCTTGCCGCGATATACCATCTCTCGCAGTCACAAGCCGGCGCGCCAAAGTTAAAATCTCCCCACACACCGCAGTATTCAAGTCCCGCCGCTTCCAAAGCGCCCCGCAGTTCCTCAAGTGTATAGCAGCGCTCAGTCTGCTGCTCGTCTGAACGGGTATATCTTCCATCCTTGTTCTCCTCGAAGATTGTCAGATAAAAATCGCACAGACGGCTCTCCTTATCATAGTAATTCTGCCATCCGCAATAAACGCCGCCGATATCCGCATTTCCTTCGTCCTCAAGTATATAAGCGTTGTTGCCGAACACATTTTCAAATTTATAGGGAGTGTTTACGTCAAATACGAAAATTCCGCCCGGGTCAAGATAATTTGCGACATTTGAAAAGCAGCGCCCGAGATCTTCGCTGTCTGTCAGATAATTTATGCTGTCAAGACACGAAACAACCGCTCCGACGCTGCCGTAAAGCTCAAAATCCCGCATATCCTGCATAACGAAAAGCGGGTTGTCTGGCTTTTCCCGGCGTCCAGCGGCAACAGTAAGCATTTCCGCGCTGTTGTCAACGCCTATCATATCGTATCCTCGGGAGGCCAGTTCGTATGTCATTCTGCCTGTCCCGCAGCCGAGATCAAGCACTATTTCCGGGCGGCGGTATGAAAACCTCGAGAAGCAGGCCTCGATAAAGTCCGCCCAGTGTATGTAGTCTATATCCCTGTTCAGCCTGTCGTAAATCCCCGCTAAAGGCCCGTATCCCGCCCCGCTCTTTCCATTCCCGGTTTTCATCTGCGCTTTTCAAGCTTTTCAAGCACGCTGAGATATCCGTCGCTTCCGTATTTGAGGCAGCGGTTGACTCGGCTGATGGTAGCCGTGCTGAGCCCGGTCTGTTCGGCTATCTCAGAGTAAATATAATTTTCGTTCAGCATTTTTGCAGCGTGCATCCGGCGTGACATCTCCTGCAGCTCTGAAACTGTGCAGAGATCCTCAAAAAAATTATAGCAATCCTCGATAGTTTCAAGAGTCAGTATTCCGCGGAACAAATAATCAAGTTTTTCATCTCGTATTTTATTTTTCATTGCAATGCCTTTCCTGTTGCAAATACCGATATTTTCAGACAATACTATTTTAATACTTTTTTTCGCTGAAGTAAAGTGATATTTTCATAATTTACATAATTATAAAATTTTGTATCATATTTTTGTTCACATTGACAATCAATCCGGTTTCTTTAACCCCAGCATGGGTATCAGCTTTTCTATATCTCCCGCTCCCATGAGAACAAGTTTATCGCCAGGATAGATGTTGTTCTTGAGAAATTCAGCAATTTTTTCCATGCTGCTTATATATTCAGCTTTTTCACCTATCGCAATGGCAAGCTTCTTTGAGCTGACGCCGTAATTTTCAGTGCCGCGCGCCGAATAGACGTCCGCGATAACCACGCGGACGGCAAGATCGAAAGCTTCAGTAAACTTCCCGAAAAGCGTTGCCATTCGGCTGAACGTATGCGGCTGAAAAACGCAGACCACATCCCCCGGGCCCATGCCCGCGATTGCCTCAAGCGTCGCGCGTATTTCAGTCGGGTGGTGTGCATAGTCGCTGTAGACATTCGCACCGTTCAGAGTTCCAATAAGCTCTATTCTTCTGCGAGCGCCAGTAAAAGCACCGAGGCCGTCCCCGATTTTTTTAGCGGGAATACCGCAGAGATAGGACGCCGACGCGGCCGCCAGCGCATTATACACATTATGCATGCCGGGTATCGCAAGGCTTACATGGCACAGATACCCGTCTTTTCTCACAATGTCGAAGCTATAGCATCCTTCGTTGTTGACAATGTTGATGGCCCTGAACATAGCGGTATGATTGTGTATTCCGAAGGTGATGACATGGTCGCCCATCAGCGAGCGCCGCGCCACCTCCATGACGTTATCGTCGTCGGCGTTAGCCACCATATATCCGTCAGGCGACGCAATGTGAACAAAAGAAACAAACGAGTCCTTTATATGCCCGATTCCTGAAAAATAATCGAGGTGTTCCGGCTCGATATTAAGCACCACGGCTATGCTGGGCCTGAAATCAAGGAACGAATCCCTGTATTCGCAGGCTTCGAAAATGAAATTATTCTTGTTCGCTCCTATGCGGTAGGCGCCTCCCATATAGTTAAGCTCCGCTCCGGACAGCACTGTGGGGTCGACTCCGGCATCTATGAAAATCTGAGCGCACATTGAAGTAGTGGTGCTCTTGCCGTGCATTCCCGATATGCCAACACGGTTTACATAGCCGCTCATCAGATATCCCATATAGTCCGCCCTTGATATGAGCGGAATTCCCGCAGCGTTAGCCGCCGCGTATTCCGGATTATCGCGCGGTATTGCTACAGTATAGACGACAATATCATATCCCTCAATATTTCCTGCGTCGTGACTGTACTTGATGTCAATTCCTTCGCTCTGAAGACGGCGTGTAAGCGCGCTCTCGGTTTTGTCCGAACCGCCTGTGCGATATCCCTCAATATGAGTCAGGTGTGCGAGCGACGACATATTTATCCCGCCGATTCCGATGAAAAATACTGCTTTTGCCTCTTTCATCCATTCCCCGATGCGTTCGGGTCCAAAATGCGTATTTTCGGTCAGCATATTCTGTATCATATCCTTTCGATGGCGACAGCCGGATAAACGGGAAACCGCCCGGCGGCCGCAGATGCTGTTATTATTGTTACATTTATTTGAATGAAGAAAATTTCACACAAAAATTCACTTTTGTTTGAATAACCGTCACAATGGTATTCTATACTATTTATCGTAGATTGGTTACTTATACAAAGTCTGGCTGCATTCGGAAAATATCCGCCACGGATGCGGTCCCCTTATTTGGCGGAATCATCACACTGAAGTCAAAATCACAAAGCCGAATATACGGCAGGAGGCATACAATGCAGATTACAGATGTTAAGGTAAGAAAACTCTTTGAAGAAGGTCCGATGAAGGCAATCGTTTCGGTTACGTTCGATGGTCAGCTTGCTGTCCATGATATAAAGGTTATCAACGCTCGTGATAAATTCTTTATAGTAATGCCCAGCCGCAAAAATCCCGACGACACATACCGCGACATAGTACATCCGATAAACGCCCAGTTCCGTGCGATTCTCGAGTCCGCGGTAATCGAGGCGTACCAGAACGAGCTTAAAGTTGCCGCTTCAGCTTCAACCGCCGCTGCTGCGGAAAACAGCGTCATTCCCGACACGCCGTCCGCAGTCTGACATAATTGTTCAAGGCGGGGGAACGCGTGGTAACTGTTTTATATCGAACTCGCGAAAAACGAGTTCCGTTCCCCTGCCTCAGTAATTTTAAGAAAATTCAATTTATATTGAAAGCGCCGCAGCCGCTTATCGGATTTTACATCCGGAGCGGCTGCTAAATTTATGCAGCCATCTTTCAGCAAGGTGTTTTTACAGCGCTTTTTACTGAAGAAATTTTCAGCTTAAAGCTCTCCCCATCCGAAAAGTATATTGCCATCTATTATTTCAATCAAGCCGAATGAAGACGCTCCATACCCGCCGGCAGCTCCCGGATTGAACAGCCTAAGAGGCTTTTTTAACGTCAGATCGCCAACCCTATCACCGGCGAGAATATATTTCTCATGTCTTCTGTGCGTATGTCCGTAAAGCAAAATATCAGCCCCGCATTGTGCCGCATGAGCCGAGGCAGTCTCTGTTCCGTATTTCACCGAATATGTGTGCCCATGCATAATCATGATGCACACACCTCCGAGGTTGACAATCCTCTCTTCCGGTATATCCTGACTGTCGAATATAGACATAACGTCGCAGTTGCCCCTCACCTCGAGAACCGGCACATCTCCCGTTTCGCAGCGACACAGGTCCAAAATGCCGTCGCCGAGAAAAATCAGCATATCCGGCGGAGGCGTCTGCCGCTCAAGAGCTTCCCTTATCCTATCGGGGCGCCCATGAGAATCCGATAAAACAAGTATTTTCATTTCCCGGTCAGTAACTCTCCCCGACATATTTCTTCACCGCTGCGCAACATACATCGTCCGGCGGCTTGATTATTTCACAGCCTTGCGGAAGACAGAACCGAAGCGCGTCGGGCACCGATTCAATCGTAAGCCTGTCAAGCTCCCGCAGCTCACCGTCGATGCTGACCGTCTGTGGTTTTAGAAGCTTAATATCCATCTTTCTGCACTTTACATATTCGATGATTTTATCGATTCCCTTTTTTGCAAGATATGTTCCGTTTCTGTATGATGCGAGCAGTCCCATAAAACGAGACCTTGTAACATTTTTTGCAAAGCATACATCAATTATACCATCCGAAAGCCCGGCATACGGCCCCGAATGAAATCCGCCGCCGCAAAAGGCTCCATTCCCGATGCAGGCGAGGAGAAGATCTTTTTCCTCGTCCGCCCTGCCGTCAACAGACACCCTCATCTTCACGCCCGGTTTCTTTATCAGCTGATAGAGCGCGCCGAGAATATATGCAAGTTTTGTCGGCACAGCAGGATTCCGCTTGATTTTCAATACTGTTTTCACGACTTCCGCATCAAAGCCGATGTTAAGCGTATTGGCGGCAAGCCGCCCGTTATATCTAAGAAGATCAACATTGACAGTCTCCCCGTCTATCTGCGCCCCTATGTCAAAAAATTTTTCGCTGTTCGAAAAATTGCGTACAAAATCATTTCCGGTTCCTATCGGGACAACGCCTACCGAAGCGTTCCGAAAACCAGCGGCGCCATTCACCGCTTCGTTTATCGTTCCATCTCCTCCGCAGGCATAGAAGCGGCACTCACCGTTTTCTTGCTTGCACCTCATCCTGATATAATCTTCGGCATCGCCGACGCATTTTGTATAATAAATCTCATAGTCGATCCGCCGGCTGCCGCATAAGGCTCTTATATCTGTTTCAAGGCTTCCGCAGAGTTTGCCTTTGCCGGCGGCGGGATTTATCAGAAAATAGTGCTTCATTTCAACCTCATGCCGCTTTAACGGAAAAAATAATGTTTTAGTTTTTAGCGAAGATCTTGCGGTGATATAGTTATAACATATTTTATCATATAATTATTGTTTTGTCTATAAGGCACTGCTTTTTTTGCTCCCGGCAGGCACAAAGGCGCTCATTCCGCGCGCCTTTGTGCCTGTTTATTTCTGTTTTTTTGTCACATATGCCCCATCTTTCATATACTGTCTGTGACAGACAATGTATTCGCCGGAATATCATAGTAATATTTTGCCGGCCTGTTATCAGTGCAAATTTGAAAATGGAGGAAAATATGCAGCTTGACAGAAACGCGCTCAACCGTCTTCTCGACATGAGCGATTCGCAGCTTAAATTTATAATTTCAAAGCTGGCGAAAGAAGCCGGACTTGACCTCTCGGCTTTCAACATCAGCGAAAACGACATTTCATCAATACGCAAGGCGCTCAGCAACGCCACCGACGCCGACATAGCCAAAGCAGCCGAGCAGCTTTCCGCCAAAAAGCCAAGGAGAGACACCTGATATGGAGGAAAATAGAAATACAGCCGGTCTTGCGGGGAGTGGCGGAGACATTTTCAGCGCTCTGCTAAAAAACCCCGAGCTTATATCAAAAATATCAAACCTTCTGTCAGGGCTCAACCTCTCGGGTGCTGGTGGAAGCAATGCAGCAAAGAATGACATTCCGGGTTCGTCGGTTCCCAAAGAAAACATGACTGCCGGTGCTGAATCATCGGGAAACGAGCCTCAGGAAAACGGAGCCGAAGCCTTCGCAGATACTTCTAAAAACGGCGGCACCGGTTCATCAGATATCTCCGGGCGGCTTGCGTCTCTTCTTTCAAACAAGGAGCTGATGTCGATGCTCCCTGATATAATTTCAGCTCTAAAGCCCCCGTCTTCACAAGGCGCAGCTCATACAGACGAAGCTCATGATGAAGCAGTCCCCGCGGGTGCGCTGATTCCGGGCGGTCATCACCGCAAATACGACACAAAAAAGCGAAACGCCCTGATGATTGCCCTCAAGCCATACCTTAACAGACGCCGCCGCGAAGCGATCGACTACATACTGCGGGTTGATAAGCTCGGCGACATATTCCGTACTCTCGGATAATGCAATGGTGAACTCAAAAATCCGCGCCGCAGTCGGTTTCAAGTACGGAACAAACAAAAGCGCCTTGGCAAAAGGCAGCATTTCCGATCTGAAATCAAATTTTCAGATATCTTTTGAAAGGGGCTGGTCAGATAAATGTATATAAGAGATCAGAACTCAAGGAACCAATACGCACGCCCAAAACCGCCGGACAATTACGGCGGAACCGTATTCCGCAGCAGCGGCAATACGAATCCGCCAGTCAACATCCCGCTGCCACCGGGCATGCTGAATGATGACGGACGGATCGACGCCGCAAAAGACCCGATACCCGGGCATATTCTCCGTCCCGATTTCATTCGGGAACCCGCGCCTCGCGCCGATGAAGCAGATATCCTGCAAAAAGACCGAGATGACAACAATCAGAGCGGCGCAGCCATAAAGAAATCCGTCTTGCCGCCGGAATCAGGCGTCGAGCCGCCGTGCGAATCCTGCCCTTATTCGCGCGCCGACAGCCGTCCGCAACAAAGCGCGGGAGAGGAAGAAAAAAAAGCGCCTGACACTCCGGAACACGGCGAAGGCGTTCCGCCCGCGGCCGGATGTGTTAAGGAGCAGCCTAAAAACCCGCTCAAAAGTCTTTTCGCATCTATAATGCCGCCGGGGATAGGCTGCAGGGGAGACCGGGGAGACGGCAAGGATTTTGGCTTTGAAGAACTTCTCATTATAGGTCTTATCCTGCTTCTCGCTCAGAACGACAGCGACAACGACATACTCCTTATTCTTGCTCTTCTCCTGTTTTTCCAATAAAAAATACTGACGCACCATAAGCGTGCGTCAGTATTTTGATTTTAATAATAATTATTTTATAGGTTCTCCGTCGCGGGTGAAAAGCGGCAGCTTTTCAAGATATATGAGATCCTTGCGCTCCTGCGCGTCTCCCTCGGCAAGAATCGCCATCCTGCCTACTATAATGCCGCCTGCCTCCTTGACCAGCTCCTCAATCGCCCTCAGCGACTCTCCCGTCGATATTACGTCGTCGACGATCAGTATTCTTTTCCCTTTCATAATTTCAGCGTCGGCGGTGTCGAGGAAAAGCGTCTGCTCCTTCTCCGTCGTTATCGAGCGAACTGTGACCTTCATTACTCCTGTCATATAAAGCTTTGGCGATTTTCTTGCGAGGAAATACTTCTGGTTGCCCGCGAGCCGCGCCATCTCATGAACGAGCGGGATTCCCTTGGCCTCGGCGGTTATCAGATAATCATATTCAGGAGCGCGAGCGAGCAGCTCCTTTGCGCACGCTGTCGTCAGCTCCGGGTCGCCGAAAATGACAAACGCACCGATTGACAGCGTATCGTTAAGGGGACAGATAGGCAACGACCTTTCAAGCCCCGCAATTCTAATTTTATAGCTTTTCATAAATATGTAAAACCTCCGTCGTGACCCGGCTGTCTATCCCGGAATCGCACATTACTATTATACTCAAAAAAGCAAAAAAGTCAAATAATATTCAAAATTCGGCCTTTATCCTGACGGTATTGAGCGTTGCCGCCGCCTCGGCAGCAAGAGCCTCGAAGTCGAGCTTTTTCTCCTCTTCAAGCACCTTGTTTAGCTCCGGCCGTGTTTTCGGGTGCCGCGGCGTGAACACCGTGCAGCAGTCCTCGTAAGGCTGAATCGAGGTGTCAAAAGTACCTATCCGGCGCGAGATGCGGACAATCTCCTCCTTGTCAAGTCCTATGCAGGGCCGGAAAACAGGCATTGTCGCGGCGGCGTCTGTCACCGCTATCGCCTGCATGGTCTGGCTCGCGACCTGACCGAGGCTCTCGCCGGTAATAAGCGCTCCGCAGCCGCGCTCGCGCGCCAGACGGTCGGCTATTGTCATCATATAGCGGCGCAAAAGCAGCGTGAAATATTCCTCGTTGCAGGCGCGTTTCAGCTCTTCTTGAATATGTGTCAGCGAAACGATGTGAACATTGATGTCCCCGGCCCAGCGGGCGACAATCTTTGCCAACTCAAGCACCTTTTCCTTCGCGCGTTCGCTTGTGTACGGAAAGGACTCGAAATGCAGCGCCTCGATCTTAACGCCGCGTTTAGCCATCATCCAGCCCGCGACAGGCGAGTCAATGCCGCCTGACAGAAGAAGCAGTCCGGCTCCGTTGCTCCACACCGGCATTCCTCCGGCACCCGGCACCTGACCGGCGTGGACATATGCGCCGTATTCGCGGACTTCAACCTTCACCACGATGTCCGGAGTATGGACGTCCACCTTAATTTCAGGGCAGACAGACAGAATCTCTCCTCCGATTTCCCTCGCTATTTCCATGGAGTCAAGCAAAAAATGCTTGTCAGAGCGCTTTGCCTCAACCTTGAAGCTCTTTTTGCCTTCAAGGTACTGCGGAATATAGCTTTTCGCCGTTGCCCGTATGCTGTCCATATCCTTCGGGCAGACCGCCGCGCGTCCGACGGCAATAATACCGAAAATTTTCTGTGCCGCCAGATACACGCCTTCGATGTCCGCGTTGTCGTCCTTTGGCTCGATGTAAATCGTGCTCTGTGCTCGATAAACGTCAAAATTGCCGTATGCAGCCGCGCGCCGCCGTGTCGTCTGGATAAGCATATCCTCAAAATAGCTCCGATTGGCTCCCTTAAGGACTATCTCGCCATATTTGCAGAGTATAATTTCTTTCATACCACATTTATGGGGAAAAACTTATAAAAAGCTTTTCCCCTCTCCTTATTTTTTGCTGCCGCCTATATTGGAATCCTCTGTACCTGAGGAACTTTCATTTTCATTCTCGCCGCCATCCTCTGAAATCTCAGCGCCCTCGCCTTCTGGCGCGATCAGCTCCGCCGCCGTATCAAGGTCATCCTTTCGGACGAAAATATCGGTTCCGAACATCGAGTATCCTGCGATAATCTTGACCGAGCTGCCCGAACCCCTTTCCTTGACAAGGTACGGAATTCCCGCGCCTTCAAGTATTCCGCGGACTATGGCAAACTCCACATTGTCATAAACCGTCGTCAGCAGTTCAAGCCCCTCGGGATGCTTGCTTGCTTTATCAAGCCCGAAAAAGCCCATAATCGGCACCTCACTCCTTATAATAATTTGGGAACAACCTTTCCCAGACCTTGCGGCAGGCGTATGTATCCGCGAT
>CAZMZJ010000023.1:0-21741 GCA_964570825.1 uncultured Lachnospiraceae bacterium
TGTTCCTGCAAACAAAGTACTTGGAATTTGTACTGGAAGCTTGAAAGGGGTTGGAAAAACTATAAGTTTCTTACAAACACCTTTGTATTTCTTGTTGGTTATATTACTCCCCTTAGCTTTGTTGTTCATATATAACATCGTTTTGTTCGTGAAAATGCTAATGGAACAAAAGTTGGCAAAAGTTGGTGCACTTGGCGGAAACCAAGAAGATGAAGCCACAAGAAAACAAAGAATAATCGATGAATATCTTGCCTCACAACAAAAGCAGGAAGAAAATAAAGTAGAAGTAGAAGAGACTGAGGCAGAAGAGCCCGGGGACGAGGAATAACAATTAGGTCCGGGCGTACAAAAAGATAATAACGCCCTGTACGCAGGGCGTTTTATGTTAAAAGGCTTTTTGGCTTTTGACAAAATACTAAAAGCTAATTGTAAGGGAAAAATTATTTCATGTTTGGAAATTTCTTAAAAGACTTTTTAGGTATATTCTTTGGCGGAATATTAGGAATATTTTGGTCTAGCAAAGCATCTGATAATTATGGGGGAATTTTTGGAGCCCTATTCCAGATGTTTAATTTCCCCGCGTATATAGAGATATTCAAGAATTATGGGGATAAGTTGTCGGCTGGCCTTTGGGTTGCTGCAGCATTATGCGTTCTACTAGTTCTTGCTGCTTTAGTTGCTATTGTCTGGGTAGTTCTATTCTTTGGAAAAAGGCTTTGGAAAAAGATTGTTGGTGATAAAGTTTTAAATCAAGACTTAATGGATGAAATTGATAATTTAAAGAGAGAATTGATTAAAGTTACAAGAGAAAAAGACAGGATTTTAGGCTTAAAGATTGCATATCAAGGATATGATGTAACAGAGGGAGAAGAAGGTGAAAGTACTTCGGGAGCGAAGAAAGAAGGCGAAAGCAGATTCTATAAGCTAACCGAGGTTGATTCCTTTTATTCTGACCCCGAATATGTAGCAAGAGAATATGACATTACTTGGAATTTAGAAGAATTATGCGACAGATTTAGAAATTATGCTGCGAACAATCCAGACAGACCTTGGCGTCATCTATATTATGAGCCCAAAATTATCCGATTATTCTTTGCCTCCCTTGCGACAACTCGTCTAGTCATTCTTCAAGGTATATCCGGAACAGGTAAGACATCCCTCCCTGAATGTATGGGACACTTTTTCAAGAACGATACAACTATCGCTTCTGTTCAGCCTTCCTGGCGTGACAGAACAGAGTTATTTGGATATTTTAACGAGTTTACAAAAAGATTTAACGAAACCGAGGTTTTAAGAGCATTGTATGAATCCACATATAATGAGGACGTTCATTTAGTTGTCTTGGACGAAATGAATATAGCCCGTGTCGAATACTATTTCGCTGAAATGTTATCCATATTGGAAATGCCTTCGAGAGATCAGTGGATAGTTGACTTGGTTCCAAGTGGTTGGCCTTCCGATCCTAAACACGTTTTAAAGGGTCGTTTTAGACTTCCAGAAAACGTTTGGTACTGTGGAACAGCAAACAACGACGACTCAACGTTCGCTATATCCGATAAGGTTTATGATAGAGGTATGCCAATAAACATCAATAGCAAGGCTGCAGCTTTTGAAGCACCCCTAACTAGTGGTCTTCCGGTAAATTACAAGTATCTCGAAAATTTATATAAGCTTGCCCAAGAAAAAAATAAAGTTTCGGATGAAAACCTACAAAAGTTTGAGGAAATGGACAATTACGTTATCGAACATTTTAGATTAGCCTTTGGTAACCGTATTGTTAAGCAGCTAAGAGAATTCGTTCCCGTTTATGTTGCTTGTGGCGGAACAGAAATTGATGGACTTGATTACGTCCTTTGTAATAAAATCCTACGCAAGTTTGAATCCTTAAACTTGGCATACATCCGTGATGAAGTCGATGACTACATCCTTTACTTGGATAATCAATTCGGCGAAGAGAATATGGGCGAATGCAAAGAGTATCTCCGCCGCTTGAAGAAGTTGTTCTAGTCCTACTGAATTGATATTCAGCTGATGTATAAATAAGTGTATTTTAAGGAGTAAACGTAGGTATTTATGGCTCGTTCAGAGTACGATGAGATTATTTTTCAAATTAATAACCTCCTTAAGCAAGAGAAAATTTATCCATTGTATATGGGTTCTATTTCCGAAGGCAAAAACGACTATAAAATAAGCCAGGTTTACACAAAAAAGAACTATGATGACAGTTGGATAACTACCTTAGAAGAATGTATCGTCCCCCTTGATACAATTGTTAGAAATCCTAGAAAGTTCATCGTTATCGAAGAAGATATTGTCGATGTTTCTTTAGCCAGATCCATTTCGATTGAATCAGTTAAACATTTAGCTCAGCACACAAACTTAATTGCAGCCGTTAAAAAAGATGGCTCAATTATCCCTTCTAAGATTCTTAATACCAGTAAAGAAGAAAGTTTCGAAATATATGAAAACCGTTTTATTTACACCTTACTTTTAAAGGTAAATGACTTTATTGAAAGAAGAACTTCAATAGTTAAAAAAGCTTTAATGCAAGCAGGAGCCCTTGGAGTTGAGATTAAATCTAATTTTAAAATTAGTGATTTTAGCGTAGATTTTTCTATGAATAACTCTGCTAACTTCCCCTTTGAAGCTGCCTTTAAAAAACAAGGAGATGAGCACTCTGATTTAGAAAGAATAGCGCATATAACTAAGATTTATCAGGGATTCTTATCATCTCCTTTTGCAAAGGAAGTTAAAAACTGCGCACTTGTTCGCCCCCCTATTACCCGTACTAACGTCATTTTGAAGGATCCAAACTTTAAAAAGGCATTAACTCTTTGGCAATTTGTAGAAAGCGCAGAAAAAATGGACTACCGAATTGATACGGTTACCGAGTCTACTGACCTAAATGCCACACTTACTGAAAAATATCGTGGTATCGTCTTCTTAAATACAGTGCTACTCCAATCAATAGCTGAAACCCGGCAGGAAAACGAATCCCTTGAAAAAGCACTCAAACAGGATCAGGTATTAGCGGATGATTATGTAACAAAGAATATTGATGATTTTGTGCCAGATGACTTTCCTCAGCTTAAAATGGATCTCAATGAGGTTAGACGAATATACTACCGTGTCCCTGGACAAAAAACCCTAAGTCTAACTGAAATAGCGAAAATTAACGCGGCACTGGACAGAGTATATAGACAATACAGGATTAACAAGGCCAGAGATGACAGTATTACCAAGAAAAAATTAATTGCAAAACAATTAGAGGAAGAAGCTCAAGCCAAGAGACTCGCCTTAAGAGAAGCAAGGGATATAGAAAGAGCGAAAAAACAAGAGGCTGCAAGAAGACGGCTTGAACAAAGAAAATTAGAAGCCGAAAGAAGAGCTGCGCTTGAACGTGCCGAACAGGAAAGATTAGAAGCTGAAAGAAGAGCTGAAGAAGAAAGAATTCTGTTGGAAGAAGAGAGATTTCGTCTAGAAGAAGAAAGAAAGCGGCAGGAAGAAGAAAAGAGAATTGAAATTGAAAAACAAGCTGCAGAAGAAGCCCATAAACAGAAAATTATAGAAGAACAAAAGATGGCAGCTCGTATACAGCAGGAAATGGAAGAGTATAAGACACGTCTGGCTGCTGAGGAAAAGAGAATAGAGCAAGAGCTAATAGAAAGACAGGAGAACTATTGGAAAAAGCAAAAAGAGCTACAAATTCGGTTGCAAGTAGAAGATGATAAGAGCAAGATCCTTGAAAAAGAGACCTTCTATTTCTCTAAAGTAAAAAAGGATGAAAAAAATAAGCTGAATAAGTTGGAAATGCTTCGTAATACCCTTAGAAACGCAATGATTGTTGAACACTATCAAGAAATAGAGAATATTTTAGAATCCGCAAAAGAGCACTATACCGAAGAGCAACTAAAGGAAATTCGCGCCGAAATTAAGGCCTCTGAAAAATCAGAGGAAAAGAAAAGAAAAAAGAAAGAAAATAAAGGGCGTGGAAATGGACTTAAGAGGATTTCTGGGTTGTTTTCAAAGAAGGAAAAGAATAAAATAGAGAATGATTAATCTCTTATTCTTTCATGTTCTTTTGGGAGACTCCAACTAATGATAAAAAAAATATCTAAAATCTCAACTTCAAAAGATAAAACCTCAAAAAAGGGACTTAAATTAGCAGTAAATATTGCTACTTGGACTATCTTTTGCATCATATTTCTTGCTGTTCTCTCTGTTCTTATTCAAAGCATTATGGGAGTCCCACCCAATATTTTCGGTTATAGATTTTATTTTGTTTTGACCTCTAGTATGTCCCCTGAACTTGAACCAGGAGATGTTATATTAAGTAAATTATATAACGATCAAAAGAATTCTCCCGAGATAGAAGTTGGAGATGTTATCACATATATAATCCCTGAGGGTCAACCTAGAGAAGGCTTTCCTAATACTCATAAAGTTATTACCGCCCCTTATGAAGATGGGGGTAAAACATATATAGTAACAAAGGGAGTTAATAATGTTATTGCAGACCCCCCCACTCCCATTGAGAATGTACAAGCAGTGATGGTTAATAAATCCACCTTTATGTCAAAATTATATGGTTTGTTTATAGGTGGAAATACTCTACTCATTATACTTTTTATAGTTCCCTTTTTGTTCATCATTGGATCTTTAGTATATAGGCTGGTAGTTACGCTAAAAGCAAAACCTGCTCCCAAGATTCCCCCCGAAGATGATGAGGATTACAAAAAGAGGGTTATCGAAGATTACTTAAAGAAAAAGGATGAAAGCAATACAGATAATAAGCCAGATGATAGTAACAATAATTAATAATCCTAGGGCCCAAAAGGCCCTTTTTTCTCCAAATGATAATTAGATATTTCTGGGTTAATAACATCCATACATTTTTCTTGTTCCCTAGATTCTTAAGGTTTAAATAAAAGTTTAGTTTTACGATTACTATTTTTGTTATATAATCAATATATTAATGTAAGGGAGATTTTTATGAAAATTGTTATTGCCCCAGATAGCTATAAAGGCACAATAAAAGCCTCTGAAGTCGCTGATATAATAGAGAAAGGAGTACTTGAAGTATTCCCCGATGCAGATATTTCAAAAATTCCCTTCTCAGACGGGGGAGAAGGAAGTGCAGAATGCTTTCACTCAGCTATCGGAGGAGATTTAATTGATGCTTTTGTAAAAGACCCTCTTGGAAGAATAGTTTCTGCTCACTACTTGTATAAGGATAATTTGGCAATTATTGAATCTGCCCAGGCCTGCGGACTTCCCCTACTAACAGAAGAGGAAAAGAACCCAAGATTAACAACCACTTATGGAGTAGGCGAACTGATAATTCAAGCGCTTAATAAAGGGGTGAATAAAATCGTTCTAACCCTTGGAGGGAGTTCGACAAATGATGGTGGAGCAGGTATGGCGGCAGCACTCGGGGTAAAGTTTTTAAATAAATTGGGGGAATCCTTTATACCCGTAGGAGAAACGCTAAGCGATATATTCTCCATTGATATATCTAATATAGATAGTAGAGTCTTTTCCACAGAGTTTATTGGTATGTGTGATGTAAAAAATACAGTATGCGGAGAGTTTGGCGCAAGTGCTGTTTATTCCCCTCAAAAGGGGGCTTCTTCTGAGGATGTAGCCCTATTAGAAAAAGGATTATGCCATTTAACACAGCTTAAGTCAAAAATTGATGGTAAGGATTATTTTGCTATTGAAGGAGGAGGTGCAGCTGGAGGGTTAGGTTTTGCAGTAATATCCTTTCTTAAAGGAAAACTGGTTAGTGGAATATCCCTTATGATGGAAATTGCCGAATTTGACAAAAAAACTCGTGATGCCGACCTGCTAATTACAGGAGAAGGTAGGCTAGACAGACAGAGCTTTATGGGAAAAGTGATCGATGGTATGTCTCAGAAAGCGATAAATCATCATATTCCTCTTATTATTATTGCTGGTTCAGTTACTTCTGAAGTTACTGGAGAAATCCTTAAAAAGCATGGGGTGGTTCTTGCTGAAAGCACTGATCTTACGGGTAAGCCCTTCAAAGAAATAAAGCATAGAGCAAAATTAGATTTAGCTTTGGCTTCTGTAAGGGTAATGAATAAATATAAAAAAATGATATCAATCTAGTTCTAGATTTTTTTAATTATTTGATTATAACTAAAACAATTAATATGGCTGATATACTAATATGAGGGAAAGATTAAAAGCTAAATCCTTTTTATCTCAGGAAGAAGACTTTCGCCTGCCAAAGTATATTTTATTTTAAAAATATCTGCGATCGTGGCTCCAATATATGAGAACGAGGGCAACACTCCAAGGGAGAAATCCCTTTTTATCTTATCCCCGTATATTAAAATAGGAACATATTCCCTCGAATGGTCGGTTGAAGGACTAGCTGGATCACACCCATGATCAGCGGTAATTATTAGTATATCTTCCTTTCCCATCCTTAGAAGGAAAGATTCCAACCACTTATCAAACTCCGAAAGAGCTTTTGCATACCCTTCAACGTCATTTCTATGTCCGTAAAGCATATCAAAATCAACTAAATTAGTAAAAACTAAGCCTGAGAAGTCCTTATCTAAATATTCAATAGCCTTTTGCATACCATCTTTATTAGAAATTGTATGTACTGCCTGAGTCAATCCTTGGCCCGCAAAAATATCTTCTATTTTACCAATTCCTATCACTTCATACCCTGATTCTTTAAGTAAATCTAAAAGTGTTTGAGAGGGTGGCTTAAGGGAAAAATCCTTTCTTTTTGCTGTGCGAGAAAAATTCCCAGGAATGCCTATAAAGGGTCGTGCAATTACCCTTGCGACAGCATGCGTACCCACAAGTATCTTTCTTGCAATCTCACAATACTTATACAACTGCTCAATGGGTATTACATCTTCATGTGCAGCAATCTGAAAAACACTATCCGCAGAAGTATACACTATTAAGTCGCCCGTTTGCATGTGCAAAAGACCGTACTCTTCAATTACTGCCGTTCCAGAGAAAGGAAGATTACATAGCACCTTTCTTCCTGTTAGTTTTTCAAATAAATCTATAATTTCCTTTGGAAATCCAGAAGGATAAGTGGGGAAAGGGGTATCGGAAATAACACCAGCAATTTCCCAGTGACCGGTGGTTGTGTCCTTCCCTTTTGATCTTTCAGCAGCCTTTCCATATGCTCCATTAGCCTTATTATTCTCTGAAGGAATTGAAATAAATGGTATCTTGAGAATACCCATTTTTGTTAGATTAGGTATACTAAAGTTGACACTTTTGGATATAGATTTAAGGGTATTGGTATTTAGATCGTTGTACATATATGCATCTGGCATCGCTCCAACGCCTAATCCGTCAAGTATAATTAAATGGACTTTTGCCTGGCTCTTTGTCCCCTCTTCAAATACTTTTACCATTTAAATCTCCTTACTATTATTAGTCTGCGGTCCTTACTGCGACCTCAAACATGGAAGCAAAAGATTGTTCTCTTTCTAGTGCTGTAAGATTAGCGGCATTCTTTTCCACTAAACTATCAGATGCAGTACAAATGAGCAGTGCGTTCTTCTTCGCTTTATATGCATTCATATACAGCGCTGCTCCTTCCATCTCAACTGCTATAATATTATATTTCTTAAAGTAAGGGATTTTTGCTGCCTCAGCGTAAAAAACATCCGAGGAAAATATATTTCCAATTTTGGGAATTATATTTAAGCTTTCACATGTTTTTTTTGCTCTTTCAAGTAGATACGGACTTGCCTCCCCTAAAAAGTCCTTGGGCAGTCCGAAGTTTTCTGCAAAGCTTGAAGTGGTGAATGCTTTTTCTCCAATAACAAGATCTCTAACCTTAACTGACTGGTGAGTTGCCCCGCAAGAACCAACTCTAATGATATTTTTTACATTGTAAAAGTTAAATAGCTCGTAAGCGTATATTCCCATTGAGGGCATTCCCATACCTGAGGCCATTACAGAAATTCTCTTTCCTTCAAAGTATCCCGTATATCCTTGGATTCCTCTTACATTGTTTACAAGTACTGCCCTGTCTAAATAATTATCGGCTATGAACTTGGATCTTAATGGATCCCCCGGCATCAAAACAGTATCCGCAAATTCCCCCATTTTTGCTGTAATATGTGGAGTTGGTATCATAATAATCCTCCTTGAGTATAGGTTATAAACCCATTGAAATGGCTTCTTTTACTAAACTGCTAGCACCGATTCTATCACACCCCATATCAATTAACTCCTTGGCTCTTTCTAGCGAACGAATTCCCCCTGCAGCCTTAATCTTTAAGCTGGGTATTCTATTCTGCTTAAAAATAAGTATGTCGCTGTCCTTTGCCCCTTCTTTAGAAAAACCTGTTGATGTTTTTATATAATCTGCACTTGCATCAGAAACAATTTTAGTAACTTGAGCTATTTCTTCGGGAGTTAAAAGACAGGTTTCAACTATTACCTTTAGGATATTGTTTCCTATTCCCTTTTTTATCATTTGTACTTCTTTTAGTATTTCTTCATATTTCTTTTGTTTCAGATCCCCTATATTAATTACCATATCAACTTCTTTTGCACCCTCAGTTATGGCATTATTTGCCTCACATAATTTCGAAACTGTAGTTGAGTAGCCTAAGGGAAAACCAATAACCGTACAGATGTTAATAGAAGGACATTTGATGGCAGCATATTTCACGAATCTCGGTGGTATGCAAATGCTTGCAGTGCTAAACCTCTTTGCCTCTTCTATAAGCAAATCAATATCTTTTTCAGTAGTATCCACCCTCAAACAAGTGTGATCAGTGTGTCTTAGCACCTCATATATTTCATCTTTTGATAGCATTAATACCTCTTGTATCCTTTACTAGTAATTCTATTCCTAGTTTTAAAAAATAACGCATGTGAACGCTTAATCGTTTAAATAGCCTAGTATATGGTTTTCATATATTTCAAGCTCTTTTCAATGCTCTTAAACGGATTAGGTGACAAATCTAACTCAATGACTGCATTTTCAACCATGGCTAGCTCAGCAGATTCCATTATTTCTTTGAAATCCATATTCCCATACCCTATAGCCCGAAATACCGGGACCCCTAAAATTTTCATATAATCTTTTAAATGAAGGGTGTTAATCCGTCCAGATAACTTCTTTATGTAGTCGTTTGGGTTATATCCTCCGACTTTTATCCAAAAGGTATCTGGAATAAACTGAACTTCTTTTTCTGTTTCCTCAATCATTAGGTCGTATATTGTCCTATCATCAAATTTTTGAAACTCAAAATTATGATTATGATATGCTATAGTCATTCCAAAATCCTTCAAATCATTTGAGAGATTGTTTAGTAAATCAATAAACTCTTTTATCCCATCATTATTTTGGCGATATTGCTTGGGCATCATGCCAATTCCCATATTTTTGCAGTTAAAGTTTAAATGCTCCTCCGCAAGTTTAGGAAGATCGTTTTTCATTCTTTCAACTGATGAATGAGTAATACAAATAGGAAGATCGTTATCAATAGATATTTTTCCTAGTTCCTTACTGTCGATATCACACATATGAGAAATTTGAACCACCTCAGCGCCCATAGCTTTGACCCTTTCAAAAACTCGTGGGACGTCTTCTGGTTTTTTCAAGTAATCTCTTAATGAAAATAACTGTACTCCTAGTTTAATTTTTCCCATATAGTTACCTCTGTTATTATTGGCTTTTTCTTTTACTAATAACGAAAGAAGTCGTAATTTTTAACCCTTTATTATTGGTTATTTTTCTATAAGTAGCGAAAAACTTTACGATATTTAGTCAGTATATCCTTTTTTAAACTTTTTTATTAAATACCTTCTCTTCTTCCTTTCTCTTTTCAAGCTCTTTAATAAATTCATCCTCATTTATTGGAAGAACTATTTCCTTTCCTTTCCAACTTGAAAGATAAACTGCATTTGAAAGGGTTAGCCCATTAATTCCTTCTAAACCAGGCGCAATTAGACTTTCTCCAAACAATACAGCCTTTGAAAAATTTCGAATAATATTGATATGTTGCCCAATAACTCCCATCTTAATAGCGTTTGAAAGAGTTGATATCCTTTTTGTCCTCTTTGTATTCGGTATTAAAGGCATAAATCTTTTATTTGTCGCATTAAACTCGCTTTCCTTCGTTTTTAATTTAATAAAGGTAAACTTCTCGGAAAGAAGTCCCTTCCACTCCACAATTATCTGCCCCCCATCTCCTGATATTTCCAGTCTGTTTGTTCCGGGGAAATCATGGGTACTAGTTACAAATACTCCACTTCCGCCCCCTTCATATTCGGTATAAAAAGTAACATCATTTTCAACATTAATGTTTCTTTCTACTCCCACCTTGGCAAAACCATATACCTTACTAGGCATTCCCCCTAGCCACTGAAAAAGATCCAGTTGATGGGGGCATTGATTAATCAATACTCCTCCTCCTTCTCCTTCCCAGGTACCTCTCCATCCACCTTGATCATAATACGCCTGTGGACGATACCAGTTGGTAATTACCCAATTTATTCTTTTTATCTTTCCAAGTTCTCCGCTTTCAATAATCCTCTTTGCTTCCCGATACATAGGATCAGTTCTTTGGTTGTACATAATTCCGAAAACAAGATCCTTCTTTTCTTTTGCAACCTCATTTAGCTCCTTAACTGCTTTAGTATATACTCCTGCAGGTTTTTCACTTAAAACATGTTTACCCGCATTTAAAGCCTTGATTGCGTATTCAGGGTGAAAATAATGGGGAGTTGCAATTATTACAGCATCCACCTCGGAACAAGATATTAAATCTTCTGCATTTGAGAATATTTTTACATTTTTCAAGTTTTTCTCTGCCCAACTTCTTCTCTCTTCGGAAGTGTCAGCTACAGCCGTAAGAACTGCGTTCTTGTCCATCCCATTGTTAATCTTTTTTGCATGGGAATGCCCCATTTTACCTATACCTATGATACCGTATCTTAATTTTGCCATACTAATCCTCCGTTTAAAATTAGGGTAAGTTTAATGCACCCTTTTTTGTTTTTTCTAAATTATCCCTTTTCCATGCCTACTTTATCCATTAAAGCTTCCAGCTGACTATACTGCCAGATAAAAACTTCCTTTCTGGATACTTTTTGCATGCTTTTAATGTTCATTGCTTTATCTACAAGTTTGAAAACCCTGTAACTATTCTTGATAATGAGACTAAGTGGTGGGCAGAGATAGAAGGCTTTCTTTAATAGGGCATATTTCCAAGTGTGAGGTTCCATTGTCAAAAAGCCATTATACTCCCTTTCTTTTAAGTCTTTTAGAATATCTTCGATCCTGCCTTGGCCTAGCCCCAAGGGGACTTCTACGCCATCCAAACAATCCTTCATATGATAATATACTGTATAGTCCCTAGTTTTAAGATAGGCATCATATGGATCCACGTTACATTGAATGTAATTAGAGGCATCATAACAAAGCTTTAAGTTTGGGTGATTAACCCCTTCGTATATCTCTATTGCTCTTTCAGGAACATCCCCATAAATTTTCTTTTCATTTTCATGGATAAGAATTACATCTGTTCCCTCTACCTTTTCAACAAAACCTTTTATTTTTCTAATTACATCAGCCGAATATCCTGCATAATTATCTCTTGGGTCTACAAAAAAGGAGAAAATCCTTATATATTTGCATTCCATTGCTTGTGCAATCTTCACTAAGTTTTCTAGTTTTTTCAGTTGAGTATTGTATGCATCCTCGTTATATAGCCCTATTTTTCCAATTGGCGAACCGATGCTGGAAAACTTTATCCCTTCACTATCTAATACAGGTTTAATCTTTTCCATAAACTCCTCGTAAGAATAATCGGCAATGCTTTTTCCGTTTAAACTTCTAGGGCACATATACTTCATTCCTAGTTCTTTGCATATCTCTATTTGCAAAGATAAATCTGAAGCGTACTCATCTGTAAATCCACTAATCTTTACCATTTTAACCTCCTCATTCTATGCCCAGGTAATTTTTTTCCTGTGCGATCCTCTCTTTTAGTATCTTCTCATAATATATTCCATCAACTGGAATCTGTATTTTTCTCTTTTCCCAAGCAGAAATATAAATGGCGTTAACCATCTCAACCGCCTGCAATCCATCCTTTAATGGGGATAATAATTCTCCTTTGCCATTAATACTATTAACAAAATTTCTAATTAGAGATGCCTGTTCTCCAAAATCCCTTATAAGTCTTAAAGCAAATTGAAGGTTATACCCATATCTCTTCACTTTTCTTGATACAAACCCATACCCTGACTTGGTTTCAGCATTCACTTCACTCTCGCATTTTTTAAAGGTGTAAACCTTCATTTTGCGATTCTCAATTACTATTCTTCCCTTTTCACCTGAAATCTCCAGTCTATTTGTTCCTCTGAGTTCGTGGGTGCTTGCAGAAAAGGAACAAAATACATCCTCGGGATACTCAAACAGTGCGATTACATCATTTTCCACAGTGATATTTCTTCCTTTAGTAAACATTTTCGCTTCTACTCCTATAGGAAAACCCGCAATCCACTGTAGTAAATCTAATTGGTGAACACACTGGTTAATTAGAGTTCCACCCCCTTCACCCCAAAGACAAGCCCTCCAGCCACCTTGGTTGTAGTACGCTTGAGATCTATACCAGTCAGTTACGATATAGTTCATTCTAATTAATTTCCCTATTTTTCCTGACTGGACTAGTTTATAGGCTTTTTGATGAATTGGATTTGTTCTTTGGTTCCACATCACTGCAAGAACCAGCTCGGGGCGTTTATTTGCCTCTTTCAGGACAGATCTAGCTTCCTCTGCGGTTACTGTCATAGGCTTTTCGCAAAGAACATGTTTTCCCTTCTCAATACAGTATTTTACTATATCCCCGTGAAAATAATGTTGTGTAGAAACAATAACTGCATCGATATTTTCCTTCTCTAGCATTAGTTTATAGTCTTCGTATGTCTTTGTCCTACCATGTTTTTTTATAAAAGAGGAAAGAGCTTCATCTTTGATGTCGCAAATGCAAGCAAGAGTGGCACCTTTTATCAGCCCCAACTTCAAGTTTCTGGCATGGATGCTTCCCATCCTTCCTACTCCAATCACTGCCACCTTTACTTTCATGTTGCTCCTACACCTTTATGTTGTTCTTATACCTTTTCATTGTTACTATACCTTTTTGTTGTTCTTATAACTTAACTTTGCGACTATAGATTTACGATAAGACTATAGATTTACGATACGACTATCTATTTATCTTGTACTTAATATTTTACCATAACTTATATATGTAAACATATACTATGATTTTTAAGGATCAATTTAACTCTTACAAAAGCATTCGTTTAACTAAAATTATTATGTTTAGACACCGGAGTATGCGCTGAATCCACCGTCTATTGGGACTACAATTCCTGTCACAAAGCCACTTGCTTCATTGTTTGTTAACCACTCAATTGTTCCTAATAATTCTTCTGGCTCACCAAATCTTCCCAGGGGTGTATTTCCCAATATCTTCTTTGATCTATCAGTAAGCGACCCATCTTCTTTGTATAACAACGTCTTATTTTGGTTTGTAGAGAAAAATCCAGGAGCAATCGCGTTTACTCTCATACCTACTTTTGCGAAATAAACGGCAAGCCATTGAGTAAAATTAGAAACTGCCGACTTTGCCGCAGAGTAAGCAGGTATCTTTGTAAGAGGAGTAAAAGCATTCATAGAAGAAATATTTATTATACAACTTGCCTTTTTCTTTGCCATTTCTTCTGCAAAAACCTGGGTTGTTAAAAACGCACCCATAAAATTAAGATTAAAAACAAAATCAACCCCCGATTGTTCCAAGGCGAAAAAATCTTTTACTCCTTTTTCTCCGTGAAATTCTATATCAGTAGTTGCTTTAGCATTATTTCCACCAGCTCCGTTAATCAATATATCGCAAACACCAAAATCTGTAGTTATCCTTTCGTTAGCTTCAATAAGACTCTGTTTTTCTAATACATTAGCTTTATATGCCTTAGCAATATATCCCTGATCATTAAGCTTTTTTGCAAGTCCTTCAACTGCATTTAGGTTAATATCTAGCAGGGCAACCTTATCCTTTAGCTTTGCAAAGTGTTCAGCAATAACTCCACAAAGAACTCCTCCAGCTCCCGTAATTACTACAACTCTATTCATATTATCCTCCTGTTTAGGCTCCAGAATTAAATTTTTTAGAAGCCCTTTGTTTAATTATTTAGATAAATCAAAAGATATCTGTTTTATATATTAATTTCCCTTTTTATTATTTTACTAGGTTCATATATTTTTATTTATTGTATTTTTTTACACTTTTCTACTGCCTCGAAAAGACCCCCTATGTAAGTTGCACCCAAGGCTCTATCATACAATCCATAGCCATATCTTCCCTTTTCTCCCCAAATCATTCTTCCATGGTCAGGTCTTACATATCCGTCAAACCCAGTCTCATGTAAGGCTTTTACTATCTCAAATATGTCTATGCTACCATATTCGGATGGATGAGCAGTCTCTTCGAAATCTCTCTCGCCCGATCTTTTTACATTCCTTATATGGACAAAATGCACCCTGCCTTTTGCCATCTTTATTATCTTTATTAGGTCGTTTTCTCCAGCTACCCCAAGAGATCCTGTGCAAAGGGTAATCCCATTTGATGGGCTGTCTACAACATGCAAAAACCTTTTAATATTTTCGTAGTCGGTAATAATTCTAGGTAAGCCGAAGATAGGCCATGGAGGATCATCAGGGTGAATAGCCATCTTTATTCCACACTCTTCAGCAACTGGTATAATTTCTTTTAGAAAGACTGTTAGATTTGCCCAAAGTTCTTCAGGTCCCACATTTTTATATTTGTTTAGGAGTGCCTTTAGATCCTCTTTTGAGTAACTGCTATCCCAACCTGGTAAACTAAGTTCTGATTTTAATGGGTCCATGGAAAGCACTTTATCGTGAGAATATGAAAGAGCATTGGCTCCATCTTTTTGTTCCTTTTCCAGATCACTCCTCAACCAATCAAAAACTGGCATGAAGTTATAACAAATACACTTGACCCCGTATTTCCCTAACCTTCTAATGTTTTCTTTATAGTTCTCAATATACCGTTTTGCTGAAGGCAGTCCTAATTTTATATCTTCATGAACTGGGACACTTTCAATTACTTCACATTCCAAGCCTTTCTCTTGTGCACTCTCTACCAGTTCCTTAATACTCTCTTCTTTCCAAATACTTCCTGGAGGAGTGTCATATATTGCGCTCACTACCCCTCTAACAAAGGGGATCTGTCTAATCTGATCTAGGGTTATTCTGTCTCCTTTCCCATACCATCTAAACGTAATCTTCATATTCTTCTCCTTGTTCTTCCTGTTAATTGTTTTAATTTTACTTGATCGATATTATCTATTTACCCTTCCCGAACCAGTTCCCGAGGCCAAATCATCAATTTCCTTCAAGGATACTAAATTGAAATCTCCCTCTATGGTTTGCTTTAGCGCGGAGGCGGCAACGGCAAATTCTATAATCCTTTCATATGGAAAGTCCTTTATTAGCCCGTAAATTATACCAGCGGCAAAACTGTCCCCACCTCCGATTCTATCCACTATATTTATGTTATATTTTTTAGCAGAAAAAGAACCTTCTTCGGTACAGAGTATTCCGCTCCAACCGTTTATTGAAGCAGATATGCTCTCCCTTAGCGAAAAGGCTACAGCCTTAACCCCAAATCTCTTTATTATTTCCAGGGCTATTTCTGAGTATCCTTGTTTGGATAATTCTCCCTTTTCTATACTCGATCCCTTCGCTTCTATTCCAAATACGTCCTTACAGTCCTCTTCATTGGAAATTAATACATCCACATATTGCATAAGGGAAGTCATAACCTTACCCGCCTTTTCTCTTGTCCACAACTTCTTTCTGTAATTCAAGTCGCAAGAAACTTTTACCCCCATCTCCTTTGCATGTTTTAATAGGATGGTAATAAACTTTTCAGTCTTTTCGGATAACGCGGGAGTAATACCCGTAAAGTGTAACCAATATACATCATTAAGAGCTTTTTCTATATCGACCTCTTTAACTTCTATATCTGAAAAAGATGCATATTTCCTATCATAAACTACCACGCTTCCCCTTTGAGAAGCCCCTTTCTCACAAAAATATATACCTAGCCTTTCCCCTCCTCTTGAGACGTTGGATGTGTCCACGCCAAAGGATCTTAAACTTTTTATAGCCGCGTCCCCGAGAAGATTGTCGGGAAGCTTGGATAAAAAGGAGGTTTCCAAACCAAGAGAAGCTAAAGAAACAGCTACATTTGCTTCCGCTCCTCCAAAACAGACATCAAACTTATCCGCCTGGACCAATCGTTTATATCCTTCGGGCTGCAATCTCATCATAATTTCGCCTACTGTTAATACTTTACTCATATCTCCCTCCAAAAATCAGGGTTTAAATACCTTTTTTATACGATCTCTTTAAAAACCTGCTGCCTCTATACTTTATAATTCCTTGTTTTACAATATTTCTAAATACTCTCTGACTGTATCTACTGGGTTTTGCAACACTTTTAGAATATTCTCTGACTGTAGCTACTGGGTTTTGCAACACTTTTAGAATATTCTCTGACTGCATTCCCTATGGGTTATTTCTTCAATTCTGTTTTTCCTTATTTTTAGAATATTCTCTGACTGTATCCTACTAGGTTCATCCCAAAAAAATTTTAATCTTTCTTGCCTCTGTTCTACTTAGTAATCTCTTTAATTCTTTTTACCCACATTTCGGCATCTTGTCTGACTCCTTCAAAATCTCCGCTTTTTGCTTTAATAGTAAGGTTAGACCCCGCTCCAATTGCTGTTGCCCCTGAATCAAACCATTCCTTCATATTTTCGTAAGAAACTCCCCCTGTTACCATAAAAGAGGCACTCGGAAAGGGCCCTTTTAATGCTTTAAGACCTTGGGGTTTTGCAATATCTCCTGGAAACAACTTAAGTATTTGGCAGCCTCCTCTCAAGGCAGAAGCAACTTCTGTAGGAGAAAACACACCAGGAGTATATGATATATTCGCTTTTTTACAATATTCTGATAGATAAGGGTTAAAGTCAGGACTCACTATATATTCTGCCCCATTTTGACAAGCGTCTTTCGCTACATCCGTTTCAAGAACTGTACCTGCTCCAATGTATACATCCTTTTCCTTGTATTTTTCCGTGAGAATATTTATGATTTTAGCTGCTCCTGGAACAGTAAAAGTAATTTCAATAAATTTAACTCCACCCTCAATACAAGCCTCCGCGCATTTGATAGCTTCATCGGGACTCTTTCCCCTAACTACTACAACTAGCTTTTCCTCTTTTATCTTTTTCAAAAAATCAGTGTTATTCATATCATCCTCAACCTTATATTATTGTTTAAAACATTCAGGGTATTTATATAACAGTATGGGCATTTTCTCGGTACAAAAGCCAACATGTGAAATAAGCTGCGGTTCAATTTCTTCTATTTTCCTATCAGCTATACTCTTCAAAATATTTTTATGATGTATATACAATAGTTCAAAATTTTTATCATCTGCCATCGCCAGCCTTCTATATCTCATGTAATGAGCCTCATATTTTCTTATAATATCCCACCATAATGATTTCCCCGCTAGAGAAAAAAGCATTTCGTGAAACTTGTTATCCAGCTCCCAAAACAACTCAATATTCTTATCCTCTAGAGCCTTCTCTTGGTTTAATAAGCATTCATTTAGTGTCTCTATATCTTTATTAGTTAAATTAAAAATAAGATCCTTTTGGACCTTGGACTCCAGTTGAATCCTCATCTCTAACATCTGCCTTACCGAATTAGGATCAATCAAAGTAACCTTAGTTCCGTGCCTAGGGAGTACCGTCAAGTATCCTTCCCCTTCAAGTCTCTTTAATATATCTCTTAAGGGTGTGCGAGATAACTTAAACCTTAGGCTTAAATCATTTTCTTTGATAAATTCGCCTGGTTTAATTTTCAGTTTCACAATATCTGATAAAAGCTCTGAATATATTAAATCTTTAATGCTTTCGGCCAACTGTTTCCTCCAATAGACTACTTTAAATATTGTATCCTTTTTGGCACTTACAAGTCAATAGCACAATATAATATTTATATTGTCGTTGTATACAAGACATAGGAATTTAGGCAAAAATAAAAGCAAATACCCCTTCGCTTGTATACAACAATAGTTTTTAATGAGCATTAAAATAATAAAAAATATCCCTTTTTTGAGGGATATTTTATAACATTTTACATACCTGATTATTATTAGGTTATGGACAATAATTACAATGTTTCTAATTCTTTCTTAAGGGAGCATCTAAAGCTTTCTTTTTTGTCTTTTTTCTTTGTATTCTCATATCTTTAAAAGTCTTTTTCTTTACTCCAAACCAAATAATTGAAAATACTCCAGCCCCTAACACAACTGCTCCGGCGACAGAAATGCCTGCTATTGCCCCTCCGGAAAGACCTTCACTTTCACGAATTACGTTGTAAATATTATTGTTAGTATTCTCCGTATCTCCAGGAACACTTGTAGAAGAGGTATATATTGCCTCTGCCTTTACTGAGCCCAAAATCGTTATAGAATCTCCAGGTTGATAAGTAACCCCGTTAATTTTCCAGCCATCGAAGTTATATCCATCTTTTGTGGGAGCTTCCGGAAGTAATAGTTGGTCGTTAATATTGTAAGTTCCAGGGTCAAGAAGATTTGTTCCGCCTAAAGAAAAGCTAACCGTGTAATCTACTATTTCATAATATACTCCAAGAACTAGACTCTCATCTGAAGTAACAACTCCACTCTCAAGATACTCTTTTGAATTCTGAACGGCATATCCTGCTAATTTTCTATATCCTGGAACAACTGCAAGTGCATATACTGTCGAGTCTGTAGTTCCCTCAAGAGTTTGCTCTAACAACAAGGAGTCATCTAAGGCAAGGATATGTCTAACCTTGTATTTAGTATTATTATTGGGAGAAAATTTTGCCGTAAATGTCAAAGTGTCCAATTTTGCACCCCCCTCATCTGTTGGGGCAATCATTGTGTATTTATATGCAGTTGAGAACACCTTTAAGTCGCTCCCAATTTTTGTTTTACCATCCGTCCATCCCGTAAAGGAGTAACCTGGCTTACTTAAACCTTCACCTGTCTGGAGGGAGAATCTTTCCTCGAACTTATACTGATTGCTGTCAACCGGGGATTCTCCTTGAATAAGAGGGTCATCTCCCTTGCTGTAGAGCACAGAATAGTTATCGCGGCTATAGTATAATTTCAAAATTAAACTACCATTCGCTTTAATCGTCCCCGAATAATTATCTTCTGTTTCTGTCTTTTCTTTATCAAATGTAAATCCATCCATTTTCCATAATCTAGGTTCTAATGGGTCGTCTATATCGATGGTTACAGTCGAATCTGTGGTTCCTTCATGGGTTTGAGTATCAATGTCCCTCTTTTGATATGAATTTGGATCGCTTAATCCCTGTCTATAATGTTCTATTTTATACTTTGTATCATCCCTCGGGTCCCACTGGGCAATAAAGATAACTTTTGCAACCGGATCAAGGTTAAAAGTTCTGTTATATTCTTCAGGCGCACTGGTCTCGTTTGAGTACTCAGTTCCACTATTGTCCCCATCAATTTTAAAGCTTCTAAAATTATATCCGGTATTGGTAAAAGTATTTACTACAACTGATCCAGAATATTTATTGGTTTCTGCCGTATAAGTAATTAAACTGCTTTGCATAGTAACTTGGGATGTCCCTGCCCCTTTAAAAATTATCTCAGGTTTAGTTAAAACTTCAACGCTAATAGTTTTATCAACAGGGGTGAGTTCAGTAAAGTTTGCTTCTGTCCCTGCTGGTGCTGTAAATTTCAAACCAATTCCAGTAACGGTTGCAGCAGTTTCTAATATTGCATCAGAAGTATATCCCGAAGGAAGAGTATGTATTGCCCATCCTAAGGGAAGAATCACCTCTTCTAAGGCCATACCAATAGTTGCTCTATATGTAGAGGCAACGGCTGAAGCTGGATCATTTTTAGAAATGGTATATTCAAAAAATGTATCCTCCCCTTCCTTGGGCGTATAATCAGTTCTGTCATAGATTCTTACCTGTCTTTTGTAAGTTCCTGCAAGAACAAAATCATTGATTTCTGTATCTAATTCGGAATACTCCGTTCCATCCGCTTCCTTAAATTCCCATATGCTTTCGTCAGCATAAACAAAATTGCTACCTTCAATAAGGTTATAGCTAGATGAGCCTACTACATATGTGGCAGTATATCCTGAAGTCAAAGGCTGGGGGAGAGAGGTATATCTGACCGTGGAACTAGCCGAGTATCTTATCGTTCCGCTAACTTCAATCGCCGCTGCATATGCAGGTTGATTCACTGCCTGCATAAATATAATAAAAGAAAGGAGCAATATTGCTATAATCACTACTCCAATAGATAATTTCCTTGCTAATGTTTTCATATTCCGCCTTTTTCGTTTTTGTTTACGCAAGTCGCGCGCATATTAGTAATTATATATTAGGGGGGTGGGGGTGTCAATTGTATAAAAAACTAAGATAAAATACAAATTTTATATACGATAATATACTAATAGACGCAAAACTGGTTTTTTAAAAAGTAGTGTAAATTATAACATTACATATGTTGCAGCGATACAACATGCGGGACCAATAAAGGTAAGAACATGAAAAATAGTATGCGTGTACTTTTTCCCTATTCTATAAAACAAAGCCCCTACAAGACAAAATATAACCCCAGCTAAGTACCACATTTTCGCGTCAAAGGGAATAAAATCTTTGCTTATCATATAAGCTATTACTAAGAACCCTCCTGCGACAAAGTCGTTTATTAAAGCTATAAGTTTAAAAGTTTTAAAATTTACAATACACCCAATATAGTTCATTGCTGCCAAGCCATAACATAATCCTAAAATTATATAATTAACTATGCTTGGTGGGGTAGCTAATACAACTGCAGCCCCACAGGAAATTACTACTAGAATAACACTAGCATGATCAAATCTTCTTATTTTTCTCTTTAAATCTGTGTTGGTAATCGCATGATAAGTAGCGGAGGTTGCATAAAGAACAATAAAACCCAAAAAAATTAGTATCCCTAAGACAACTCCACTTGCAGTAGTTGCCTTATATAGGGTTAAAACCAATGCTATTATGCCCAAAATAATCCCAGCCCCGTGGGTTATTGCATTAAGCAATTCCTCTAGCGGCGTGTAGTATACGAGCTCTAGCGAGTCATATTCCTCTCTCAGTTCTTTAATTTCTTCATCGCTAGGATTCCAATTAATTTTTATTTTTTCAGATGAATTCATTATACCCTTATCAAAAAAATCTATGGCTTAATTATACAGACATAAAAAGTATATGTAAACATATATACTAGAAAAGAAAATATAACCTCAAACGCGATTCTCTATTTGTAGTATATTAAAAACACTAGAATTAACTAAGCATAAAAAACCCCTTTATAAAACCTTAACGTTTAAATTATTTTTTTCAGTTGCTTTTTAAACTTAGATTCTCTCAACATGGGAAAACGCTGATAGTTTTATATCGTTTTTTTCAGTTGTTTTAAACTTAGATTCTCTCAATCCGGAGAGCGTTGAAATCTTTATATTATTTTTTCAGTTGCTTTTTGAATTCTTTATAACTTAAAACCAACTCTAGCTCTGACTTATCTTTAACCAGATCTTCCA
>CAZMZJ010000024.1:0-21346 GCA_964570825.1 uncultured Lachnospiraceae bacterium
TACAAAAACATACTTAAATGCATAGAAAAACTGGAGCCTGTATATAAAGATGTGCTTTCGCTTTATTATATTTACGAAATGAAGCCAAGTGAAATCTCAATCACTTTGGAAAGAAAAATATCAACTGTCAAAAGCCAGCTCTCCCGCGGCCAGAAAAAGCTAATTCAATTGTTGAAGGAGGAGAAGCTCAATGAACAATATTTATAATGGAAATATAAATGATGGGAAAGAAGTGCTGAAAAAAGCATTTCTTGAAGCGGCGGAAAAAGAATATTCGGAATATTCCAACGATTTTTCAGCCGGATTTTCACCTATGTTTGAAAAAAAGATGCGTCGGCTTATCAGGTCAAGAGGGCAGACGAGCTGGGATATTGTAAAATCGAGACGGAAAAAAGCTTTTCTTACCGTTGCAATAGTTGCTATGATACTGATTTTATCAATAAGCGTTTCATCCTTCAGATATCCTGTCGCTGAATTTATTGTTAATGTTTTCGATATAGGCAAAAATTACAAAATATCCGGGGAAGGCTGCGGGAACTCGCCGGAAACCATAGAACATATATACATACCGTCGTATCTTCCGGAAGGTTATACAAAGGCAAAGCAGACGGTATCGAATTATGTCGCGGAAACAATATGGGAGAATTCCGACGGCAAGAAAATGGTTCTGACACAACATGCGATCGGCAGCACGGAAATCAGTATTGATAATGACAATACTGTCAATACAACATATGAAATCGACGGGAAAACGGTGTATTGTACGCTGACGCACAACGTATATTACTTTGTATGGGTAGACGATTATGTATTCACATTTTACAGCAGCGGTTCTGAATCTGTTGAAGAATTGTTATATATCATAGCAGCTCTTGAATAAATATCGAATACTCGGCATCGGGTGATGCCGGGTATTTTTTATATTAATACAAATTTTTGCATACTTTAGGCTGAAAATATTGTTTATATAAATATACGCAGTAAAATGCGATTTTTGAAAAAGGCGGTGATAAAATTGAAAAGAGCGTTGTCTTGGCTTATGTTTGTCGTTTTTTTACTGGGAGTTTTTCAGGTTTCTGTGTCTGCTTTAATAGTCCAGCCCGATTACTATAATGTTTACAGCGTGACCGCGACACTGTACATTGACAGCAGCGGATTGGCGACTGTGAATTTGAGCTACACGGGTATTGACGGTGTTACCACCAGAGGTACAATAGACACAACTTTGCAGAAAAGATATCTGTTCTTTTTCTGGACATATGTCGATGGATGGTATGAAACAATGCTGCGCAGTTCTTACAGCAGCGAACACAGCGTGCAGTTGACATCAACGGGAACATACAGAATTGTATCCGACTTTACAATATACGGATCGGGCGGAGACCCTGATGAGATCCAAATAATTGACCAAGAAACATACTCATAAATTTTAATATCTTTCACCGGAATCATTTTTTATAAATGCTTAAGGAATAAAAAATGCCTTATGAACGAGAAAATTAACGAGCTTGTTACGCTGCTTGCCGCAGAATGCAAAACCATGGATGATGTTCAGAACTTGCTCAGGGAGCTGTTCAAAGGTACAATTGAGAAAATTCTCAACTCCGAAATGGACTGCTATCTGAAAAAAGAAGATAACATTAGAAACAACAGCCGCAACGGCTACAATAAAAAGATGCTGCAGAGCCAGTTCGGCAAAATTGAAATCCGTATACCCCGTGACAGGAACGGCAAATTTGTTCCGCAGGTGATAGGTAAATACCAAACAAAAACCGAGCATCTTGAAAATCTGATAATAGATATGTACGCGAAGGGCATGTCAAACCGGGAAATAGAAACCCATCTGCGCGATATGTACGGCATCGGGGTATCTGCAAGCCTTGTAAGCAAGATAACGGATAAAATTATGCCCGACATGATCAAATGGCAAAACAGACCGCTCGACGGTGTTTATCCGATCGTAGTATTTGACGGATTGGCTTTCAAATTGCGCAGCAACGGAAAAGTGGTAGGCAGATACGTTTTTTCTGCGCTCGGCATCAGTAAAACCGGCCGCAAGGATGTCCTCGGAATATGGATGACGGAAAACGGGGGTTTTAATTTCTGGATGGATGTTTGCGGGGAACTGCGCCGACGCGGAGTCCAGGACATATTGATTGCCTGCCGTGATAATATAACTGGATTTTCGGAAGCAATAAAAACAGTTTTTCCGAAAACCGAGCAGCAGTTATGCATACCCCATCTTATCCATGAATCGACAAAAGACGTCGCAGAGGAAGATCTCGATGCGGTTGCAGCAAATCTAAAGCAAATTTTCAACGCCGGAACAATTGACGAAGCTAGGCGGAGGCTTGAGGATTTTAGGCGAAAATGGGATAATAAATACCCATTGATAGCTGATTTATGTGCGGCCAGCTGGAATGAGCTAACAAATTCATTCAAATTTCCTTACGAAATCCGCAATATAATTTATTCTTCAAACGCTGCCGAAGATTATTATCGCATGGTCAGAAAATTGACTAAGTCCAAAACAATATTTCCCACAGAGGACGCAATGAAAAAATCGATATACCTGTCAATTCGTGAGATATCGAAAAAATTGAACGCCCCGGTCAAAGGATGGGACATTATACTCGCGCAGCTTAGGATTTTGTTTGAGGGCAGAATAGCCGCATAATTTTTCAATCGGACATTTTTCCGCTGTGTTGTCGGCGCCGTTATAAAGGCCGCCGGGAATCATTTCGGTTCTCGGCGGCCTTTTTATTGAGGCTGCTGATAATTATAGTGTCCTGACATGATAAAAATATTATTTGAATACAATTTTATTCAAAAGTATAGCATGTTGTGATATTAAGCCGAAACAGCGGGTATTATTCCATTATAAAATGTAAAAATAAGTAAAGCTCCGGTATTATTGAAACAAATTTACCGCATTCAATCATTTAATTTGAAACATAAAGGGATTTATATGCGGTTTGTTATATGATATACTTTTTTAATATAATGGAATATTGTATGATGTATCAGGCATACAAGGCGTAGCCGGCGTACTGAAGCCGGAAATAATGTTTATATATGGAGGCTCATAATGAAGCTAAGACCACCAGCCGTACCTCTTATCAATATTGACCCGTACTTTTCTGTATGGTCGATCAGCGATAAATTAACTGACCAGGACACCGTGCACTGGACCTGTCAACCGAACACCATCCTCGGAACTGTAAACATAGACGGAATCCGATACCGTTTTATGGGCAGCGAGGCTTCCTGCGGCTGCCCGGCGCTTTCCCAGACCTCGATTGAAATCGACGCGCTTTCCACAGCGTACACTTTTGAAGGTGCCGGAATTATATTGAAAGCGGTTTTCACATCTCCGCTGCTTCCGGACGATCTTGATCTTCTCAGCCGCCCGGTAACTTATCTTGAACTGACGGCTGCCTCGGCGGACGGGGCAAAACATTCGGTCACCGCGAGAATAGCTGTTTCAGAACAGCTTTGCCTTGATGTTGCCGGCCAGTCACCGGTAACAACCGAGAAAATCTGCATCGGAAACCTTGTATCGATGAAAATGGGCAACTCTGTTCAGAACGTGCTCTCTCGCGATGGCGATGACATAAGGATTGACTGGGGATATGTTTACCTTACGGCCGAAAGAGCGGATGCCGGAAGTATGACGCAGGGCGGAATGACTTACATATATTCTGAAAAATCTCTTGTCAAGCCTGTACTGTTCACTTTCGCTTACGACGATATCCGCAGCATTGAATATTTCGGGAAACAGCTGCCCTCGTGGTGGAACCGCAACGGAATGACTATCACCGAAGCGATAGCCGCGGCACACGCGGATTATAATTTGGTATCTGCACGCTGCTCTGCTTTTTCTGACCGTATGTTCATCGATGCAACCCGCGCGGGCGGTGAAAAATATGCTGAGCTGCTTCACCTTTCATATCGGCAGGCGATATCCGCTCACAAAGTGGCGGCCTGCGAGTGCCCCGATGGAAGCTGGGAGCTGATCTTCATTTCAAAGGAATGCCATTCGAACGGTTGCGCGGCGACTGTCGATGTCAGCTATCCGTCAATACCGGTATTTCTGCTTTATAACCCGGCACTGGTGCGCGGCATGATGCGGCCGATCTATCATTACGCTTCCTCGCCGGCATGGCCTTATGATTTTGCACCTCACGATGCAGGTCGTTACCCTAAGGTAAACGGTCAGGTTTACGGGGATAACAAGCTCGAAAAGCAGATGCCGGTCGAGGAATGCGGAAATATGCTTATTATGGAAGCCGCAACTGCTGTCGCTTCGCACGATGCCAGTTTTGCAGCCTCTCATATGAATTTACTTGAAAAATGGGTTGTTTATTTAATTAAAAATGGTCTTGATCCGGCAAACCAGCTCTGTACCGACGATTTTGCCGGACACCTTGCCCACAACTGCAATCTTTCGCTTAAGGCAATAATGGTTATAGAGTCAATGTCAATACTTTGCCGAATGACAGGCAGGGAAAAAGACGCGGAACGCTACACAGAACTTGCGCGCAGCATGGCTAAAAGCTGGATGGAGCGCGCTGCAAACGGCGACGGCTCATATCGTCTTGCGTTCGACTGTCCCGGAACTTTTTCGATGAAATATAATATTGTATGGGACAAGCTGTTCGGCACAAAAATCATGCCGCCTGAAATGTTTAACACGGAAATAATGTCCTACCGCCGTGTCACTCATCCGTTCGGGCTTCCGCTTGACAACCGGCAGCCGTATTCTAAATCGGACTGGCTGATCTGGACAGCGACGCTTGCGCCAGACCGCGATACATTTGAAGAAATGATAGCTCCGCTCTGGGCCATGTATAATTTCACTCCTTCCCGCGTGCCTATGACCGACTGGTATTATACGCTTACCGGACTGCATAAGTCTTATAATAGCAAGAGGTATACTCCCGGTGAAAACCTTGCGGTACCGATTGAAAAGAGTTTCCGGAACCGTTCAGTCGTCGGAGGGCATTTTATAAAGCTGCTTGAATACAGCGGAAAAATGAAAATCTGATTATTTTTATATTTTAGAGAGGCTTTACCCGGAAAAGCCTCTCTTTAATAGTTTAATGTCACTGCGCAAGAGCTTCGTTTATCAGGTATGATTTGAAACTGATACCGAATACAAAATGAGAGTTGTTACAGCTGAAGGATTGAACTGACGGAGTATCTGAAAATGCGGGAAGCATATTAAAAAACATCTGAAAAGGCCGTCCAATATATTTGTCAGCTCAACCGGTAATACTAAATATAAGAAATACGGGTAGCCGGAAGGAAATGTGACATGAAGAAAAACCAGAGAGTTCAGAGGGAATATGAATTTTTAAAAAATCTGCTTGCGAAGCTGAAAAAACAAACCGCAGAAACAAAGGACAGCAGACTGTGGCATATGGAAACTGTCGTCAGGCAAAAAACAAAAGAGTTAAAGGCGCTGCCTTCACACGAATTTTGCGGCTTCAAGGAAACGGAGCACGGATATCTTGAACTGCTGCATGAAATATCGGAGCGTATTCTCGAAAACTACAACAAAACTCATAATACCTCTTATCGGTTTGACGATGTTGTGCGGAAAAAATATCAGGCTTATCTTGATTCGGGTATTATCTCTGTTCTTGTGACAAGCCATATTCCGGAAATTGTCATCGAGGAATTCCAGCGGATTTTTCCCGTAAATCCGAAAGACGAATACCGGGAGGCAAGAAAAATGCGGCGAAAGTTTTTTCTCCATCTTGGCGAGACAAATACGGGAAAGACATACGATGCGCTGCAGCGGCTCAAACAGAGCGGCGGAGGCATTTATCTCGCCCCGCTGAGAATACTGGCGCTTGAAAATTTCGAAAAACTGAACGCGGAAGGTGTGCCGTGCAATCTTGTAACCGGAGAAGAGGAGATTTACGTAAAAGGAGCGCATCATATCAGCTGCACGGTTGAGAAAGCCGATATCCGCGAACATTACGAGATGGCGGTTGTGGACGAGATACAGCTGTTGTCAGATTTCCAGCGCGGCAGTGCCTGGACAAGAGCCGTGCTCGGTTTATGCTGTCCGGAAATCCACCTTTGTGGCGCGCTGAACGCCAGAGAGCAGCTGGTCCGCATGATATGCGACTGCGGAGACGAATATGAAATCAAAGAGTACTCGCGGACAGTGCCTCTTATGACGCTGAAAAAAAACGTCGGGTTTGACGAAATTGAACCGGGAGATGCGCTGATTTCATTTTCAAGACGCGGAGTTCTCGAGCTTTCCCGGTATTTCAGCGGGAAGGGCATAAAAAACAGCGTTATCTACGGAGATCTGCCGCCCGAGGTCAGGCGTCAGCAGTATGATGCTTTTCAGAGTGGAGAAAACGACATTCTGATATCCACAGACGCCATAGGCATGGGAGTAAATCTTCCGATACGCAGAATCATTTTTACTGAACTTGAAAAATTTGACGGAGATCAGTTCCGTGCCCTCACTTCGCAGGAGATAAAGCAGATAGCCGGGCGGGCTGGACGTATAGGAATCTACGATATAGGCTATGTGGCCTTAACGGACGGCGACAGCTCATATATAGAAAAACAGCTGCGCGCACCAGACAATGAGATTGCTTGGGCGATCAAAGGCCCCGGAGAGGCAATTCTGGACATAGGTATGCTACCGCTGAAAGAAAAGCTTGCCATCTGGAGCACAAGAGAGGAGTCTTTGGGCTATTACCGCAAAAAGGACATTCGCGATCTTATACTTATTCTGGACAAGCTTCAGCCATACCGGCTTCCCGAAGCTGTGCAGTGGCGCCTTATGGAGCTGCCGTTTGATGTGCACAACGAGGAGCTTATTCGCCAGTTTATAATTTATGCCGACGAGGCCTTCAAATTGAAAGCGGATCGCCTGTCGAAGCCTGAGCGGTTTTCCAGCACTCTTTCCGGTTATGAGATTTATTATCAGAAAATAAATCTATACTATTCCTTTTCAAAAAATATCGGTATGGAGTTTGACGAGAGTTGGGTTTATGACGCCAGAAGGAAGGTATGCGATGAAATAAACCGGTTGTTATAACCATGAAGTGCCATTTCGCCGCGGCGTAGCGTATGCAGAAACAAAATTGTGATTTTATGGAAATTCTTGTGCGAATAAAACAGGTTCCTGCATTAAGCCATGCGAAGATTGACGCTGTTACGGACGTACTTAAACGAAACGGCGCCGATTCTAAAATGAATTTATATGATCTTTGCGTTCACAAAGGCATATATCAGCCACGTCTTCACTCAAATCTGCGGAAGAAGGCAACGGCAGCCCGCGGAATCACAACAAGCACATTCAAAACCTTGATGAACGTGACGAAAAGTACGGTCTATGCGGCTCTACGACACAGGTTCGCCGAATTTTTCCCGTCCGAAGCAAACAAAGATAGTGAGTTTATTATAATATTATAGAATAATCATTGTCGAAATATATAGGCACGGATCGCAATATCTTGCGGTCCGTGCCTAATTATATCAATTAAAATAAGCTTAATTAGATTTTTTCTTTTTAACAAATAACAAACCGGACACTGTCAGCGGAATTATTGACAATGCGTCGCATATACTCCCACAGCCGCCGTTGTCGGTCTTAGAAGTGGTGGATTCAGGCAAAGCGGTTTCTGGTGCTGCGGTTGTAATTGCTGCTTCGGTAGCCTTCGTTGTGTCGGCAGCCTTTGTGATATCGGGCGTTTTGGAGGTTTCCGGCGTTTTTGTGGTATCGGGCGCAGCCGTTGTGGTTTCTTTTGATGCGACGGCGTCCATACCGACGGTCTTAACAAGCGCACCTGTTTCACCCGGCCAGATTTCCTTTTCGTAGTCATATCCGGCGGTTATCTTTATGTAGCTTACTTCTACATAATTTGCGGCGCATATGAATCCGGGCAGTCCGGGATTGATATTGTTTAGAGTTGGTTTCTTCATCTCAACCGTTTCATTCCCGACTGTTATATAGGTGGTGTCTGTCAGACGGTCCTGCATTATGATTCTAACGGTGATTTTTTCTCCGTTCCTAATGGCCGCAATCATTTCGGCGCTTTTTTCTCCGGTATAGCCGTCGTTGCTGAACGTGGCGTTATAGCGAAAATTGAAATCCTGGGTGCTTGAAATTTTTCCGTCCTGAAGCACGCATCTGAGCAGGCAGCAGAAATATCTGTCATTTACATAATTTTTTTTGAAAGCGAACTGATATTCAATAACATAATTCTGTATGTTTGACGGAATATCGTTGCCTGTAAAGACTATATATGCTTTCTGGTTGTCTGATTCGTCAATTTTGAGTACATTATCCTCAACCTTGACCGAACATTTGGCGGAGTTTGTGCCAGAATAAATGAGGGTGTATCCGGTGTCCTCAAACGAACTGACCTTAGAGAAGTCCATATAATGAATTACATACCCGTCGACATATTCAGTGGTAATCTCGTCGGGCGGAACTGTGCCGGATGCCGCCGCAGTGAGCTGAAGAACTGAGACGGTCAGAATTAAGATAACCGTACTTATCAAGACATGCTTTTTCATAAATATTCCTCCAAAATTTTATATTAGTTAACGGCTTCTGCCGGACGGTTACGGTATCCGGACATACGCCGGTGCTGATGCTATTGTATATGGCAGAGACAGAATCATAATATCGTCGGAATCTGCCGGCATGAGATTTTCACGTACCGATGCTGCTACATATGAGTTGTCTTTTGTGGCAAACAGATTTTCAGCAAGAACCGTGTCATATCCGTTTGTCCAGATTGCAGTTTCCGCTCCGATCTCGCGATATGTGCTGGCAAGGCCGCCGTTATATCCGTGATGAGCCACCTGAACGATATCGCTTTTTAGCGTTTTGCCGTACATATTGTAAAGAATCCGCATCGTGTCGATGTAGGCATCGTTTAGAAACATGATCTTCTGGCCGGATAAAGTAAATGAAAATACAAGGGTGGATGAATTAGTCACAGTCATTGACGTCGGGTAATGATCCTCTTGCGTATAGAGCATATCAATGACGGCGTCTGCGAGGAAGAACTGCTGACCGGCGTGTGCGATGATAATCTTAGCTCCGTATTTTTCACAGAGTGATTCAATTGATTTTATTCTTGTTAGCATCGCGGACGGGCAGGTTCCGTTATCCTCCTTTGAATCCATAATTATTTTGTATCCGGGGTTGTTCATAATAAGGTTTTGAAGCACAATTTTATCGGCATATTTCTTTGAAAATTCAATGAAGCAGTCAACATGATCACTGTGGGCGTGGGAGAGCAGCCAAGCTGCGATTATGGGTTTGCCGGAAAGTGTGTTCTGCGCTAAAAGCTGTTCAAGGAGAATATCTGCGTTCGTGTCAAGTCCGCCGTCGATGATTATAAAGCGTCCGTCGCAAAGCCGTATTATGTAAGCCTCGCAGCCGCCAAGCTGAGTCAGTTGAGGAGAGGTGACATTTTGATAATTATCCGGCTCTGTTTTCGGCAGGGAAGTGCATGAGAGCGGCTCGGCAGCAATCCGTACCGACGAGGTCCCCGATATATATGTTACAGCTACGACAGTATCTTCGTTTTTACAGACTGTAAATATATTGGAATTTACAATCCGTTCTGAAAAAACGGAATATCCGCTACCGCAAAGCGCGGAAACATATTCAGCATATTCGTTTGAATTTGTTTTTTCTATTAGGGCAAAATATGAATCCATCCGTGAGTCCGCGACTCCCCGAAGAGTACCGCCGGAATATACAGGAATGCGCTTAAGGTTGCCTGCGGTGTGGTCTCCGAAAATCACTTCGAGCAGTTCTCCAGATGCTTTGGCAGTTTCCTCTATACAGTCGGCAAGATATTTACAGCCGTCCGCCAGTCTGCCGGATATGCTGATATTTTTTGTCGCATTAACATATGATAGTCTGAAATCGCTGTACGCTATGCCAGAGTCAAACGGCATACGGTTTGTGTTTCCGATCAATATTTCCTTGCCCTCCCCATCTGATGCCGATGTATCGGAGGCCAGGGCAAGCGTAAAACCGGTTGTGCTTTTTATATTGTCAGAAAGTTGTTTTGCCGCTTCGAAAGCGTCGGATGACCCTGATTCGTAAACAATCCTGTAATCGCACCGGCCATCTTTAATAAAAGCGTATGATTCAAAACTTTTACTCGCATAATCAAGGCCTGATTCAAACATCAGTCCTTCTTCAGTGGTTTTAGCAAGTGAGAGCAGCTGTTCAGCTGCATAATAGTAAAGGATGTCGTCTGATGCGGTTATGTGAATTATTCTGTCTTCAGCCTTTATACGGTAAGAGCTTTTTGGAAGACTATCCGATAACGTTTCGGATTCTGAAAGATTTCCAAGGCATATACAGCCGACGGGCAGCTTCCCGCCGGAGTAAGGTGTGCAGAACGGCGCTTTGCCAGTCAGCGTTTTGATTTTTTCGGACAGCATATTGACTGCTCTGGCGATTGATTTATTTATCTCAGATGGATAAATAATTGTGCTGCCCGCAGAAAATTCATTAACAGACACGTCAGAATCTGTATCAGTTATCGGCATATTACCGGATGGCGTACCGGCACAGCCGCTTAACAACAGGACAGGTATTATTAGTATTGAAATTATTCTGATGAAATTTATTTGTTTCATATCAATTTATATAATATTTGCAAAGGTCTGAAATCAGTCGGTTTATTACTTTTTCCTTGGCATCAAGAGCTGATTTCAAATTTGCGCTTCTGTCAATGGCGCAGTTTTTAATTGTTTCGCTTATTTGGAACGCATAAATCAGATCAAGTTCAAAAACAGAATTTTTATAAATAATATTAAGCATTTCTGCTGATTCTGTGTCGCTGGCCACCTTGCCCTTGAGTGTCTTTTCATAATAGGCACTGCGCAGCCATTTATAAGAATAGGCTCCAAGATTCTGAATTACTGTACATGTACGAGTAAGGTCGGGGCTCTGGGCCGGTATAGCAAGCCCTGCCGCATACTGGGCTGTCAGAGTAATGTAGCCATCCTGAGCCTCGTCATATTTAGGCATCGGGACTATACCGAAATCGATATCATATTCCCTCAGTTTTCGGATTCCTCCCATGACTTCGAGCATAAATGCGGAATTGCCGTCCTTAAACATGCTTGTCCAGTCTGTAAGACCGGGACATGTTGTCGAGACTTTATTATTATATACTTCATTGTCATTGCTATAAAATATTTTAACAATCTTAGTATATACATCAATAAGTCTTTCGTCGTTTCCGCTGTATACCGGAAGACTGTTTTCATCCCGGCGGACTAGATATATACCGGATGATTTGATCAGCGGGTTGACAACACCGTAATATGTAACCGCGCCCCAAATATCGCTGGTATCCATTCCGTTATTGTCAAGATCGGTTGCGGCTGCGGACATGATTTCGGACATTTTGTCCATTGTCCATTTTCCGCTGTTGACTATACTGTATAAATCGGTATAACCCCGGTCACGCAGAATCTCTTTGTTAAAAGCGACTGCCCATGCTGACTCCATAAACATAAGGTTCATGTCACCCATCAGCATATACAGATTATTTCCGATTGTAAGGCTTTCAAGAGCATCTTTGCTCCACCATGGCATAGAGATGTCAAGGACATCGGGACAATCGCTGAAAGAAACAAAACATCCCTGTTTTGCCAGCGAGGAAATCGCCCAAGCTTCATCGTATACGATATCGTATTCATAATCGCCGGTATTGAAAAGCTTCTGCACCGTGCTGACTATTTCATTATAGCCCATATCTGTTACGAGAATTTTTATATTGAGTTTGTTTTCGACGTAACTGTTGCGGTTGTGGATCGCATCGTTCACCGGGTCTCCGGTAAGAGTTTCGGCACTCATGTCTGTTATGGCAAAATTACTGATGTTATTAAGTATTCGGAATTCATGGCCCCCGTAACTTCCGGCGGGAAGATTGTCGTACAACTGATCCTCATCAGAGGTAACTGTGGTTTCGGCAAGGGTTTCGGTGATCTTGGCCCCGTTTTTATCTGAATTGTCAGAACAGCCGGATATAAGCGGGATTAAAACAATCAAACAGAGCAGCAATGCGAAAAGCCTAGCAAAAATGTTGTTGCTCATATTTATTTCCTTTCATTATTTGTAAAGAATCCACAAAAATCATATATCGGGATGTTTTTAGTATAGCATAGCGGGAACGGCGAGTAAACATCACGAACAATCACTTTTTATATCATTATCCATCATTTTAAGCATAGTTTTATGATAATCCGAATTGACAGGCAAGGCTGTTAATGGTACAATCATAAAAAAGGAGGTGCGGAAATGGTGCGACCTCAACACGCGAAAGAACTGATAAAAGGCAGCAAATGTGGAATCAATGTCATGAAAAGCTATAAAAACGCCAGTATTCCCGATCGCCGGTACCACTGGCATGATTTTTATGAGATATTTTATATAGCGCAAGGAAAGTGCCAATTGATTCTTGAGGGGAAAAACTATACGCTCGATACCAAAAGCATTGTAATGATAAAACCTTACGAACTGCATCAGACAAGAAGAGACCCGACTTCAGACGGCGATATAACGGTGGTTCAGTTCTTCCCGTCGGAATTGAAAAGCGTTTCGGATTATAATAAAAACGACTCGAAATATATGCTTCTCTTTATGAATCAGGAAAACAGTGCATCAAGAATAATGCGTTATCCGTACGGAAACGCCGAGCAGATCGAGTTTCTTTTTTCGGAAATTGCGCGTGAATTTAACGAACATAAGATTGGGTATGAAGAAATTTTATCGGGTTATCTGAAAGTTCTTTTGGGATTGTTCAAGAGAAACTCAATATGGTTCTCAACAGTAAGCGGCGCGGGAATGAATTTTGACATAAGTGAAATTTGCCGGTACATCGAGGATAACCGTTCAAGCAAACTCACTCTTGGCCAGGTTGCGGCGAAATTCGGTTATTCGAACGCATATTTTACCAAACTTTTTCTAAAGTATACAGGAAGCACATACCGCAAGTTTCTCGGATACATACTTTTCCGTGAAGCGCATAATATGATTGAGATTGAAAACTGTCCCCGCAAGGAAGTCGCCGAACTGCTGGGATACAGCAATGTCTCAAATTTTTCGAGGACTTATAATAAAATGTGTCTTAAATATCTGAATAATCTATAAATTAAAGTAAAATGCAATAGCAACTTTATATATAAGGCAGGAACAAATGGAGCATAAAAAATCAGAGGAAATTTTATCCGGAATGTGCGGAAATGCTGTCCGCTGGCATATTCGGCGTGAAGGCGGCAGCACTGTTCTTACAATAGACGGAAACGGCCGGATGACCGATTACTCTTCAAAGGAAGACACGCCGTATTTCAGTTTTAGCGGCGATGTTTCAAATGTGGTCGTAAAACCCGGCGTCACCTATATAGGAGATTATGCATTCAGCGGTCTTAAGTCCCTTACTTCAGTAGAGCTGCCTTCTACAGTGGAATATGTAGGAAGCTGTGCCTTTGCCGCGTGCACCGCGCTTCAATCGGTGACTCTGCCGGAGGGCTTGCGCGTTATAGGGCCTAAAGCGTTTGACAAGTGCGCGTCATTGATTTCAATTTCACTTCCGTCCTCGCTTACCGCGGTCGATTTCAAAGCGTTCAAATCCGCCGGCAGCCTCAATAGGGTAGAATACGCCGGCACTAAGACGCAGTGGGACAGGCAGGTGCGCGTCAGCCGGTCTTCGCTTGGCAACGAACCGCTGCTTAATGCTGAATTTATTTTCGCTCCCACAACCAAACGCTACAACAGCATGATTTCGGAAATCAGCTCAGTGATCAAACATGGCGGAGACGGCCGGTTTTACATAGCAACTCCAGACCTCACGGTTGATAATGTACCAGGCAAGTCCGGAGACTGCATGCTGTTTGTTTTTCCTGACGGTCAGACCATGATGATTGACACCGGAGCCCCGGACAGCGAGTGCCATGTAATGAATTTTATAAAAAAAACAGACATTGTTCATCTGAATCATTTTGTTTTGTCGCATCCGCATTCGGATCATATCGGCAACTCGCTTAAGGTCGCCAAGTATCTGTATGAAACCGCGAACGGATCAATAGGTGAATATTATTATTCGGGCTTTGAATACAAAGCTGATGAAAAAAAGCTTACGGCTTATTTATCCGAACATGGCTCAAAAATGCACAGAAATATGCGGGCTGGAGATATATTAAAAATTGGAAGTGTATCAATTGAATTTTTCAATCCGTTTGAAGAAGATATGCATCCGGAGAACCTCGGCGACGGACCCGTTAATAATGTTTCATTGGTTATGAAATTCACATATGGCAAATCGACCTTTCTTGCAGGCGGCGACATTTATGCCGACCGTGAGAATATGCTTGCAGCAAAGTACGGCTCGCGCCTTAAAGCCGACGTTGCGAAGACAAATCACCACGGCTGTTTCACATCAAATACAGATATCTGGTATGATGCCGTAAATCCAAAAATTCTGTTTTCAGATTGCGACGACAACATATGGACGCTTTTCTCGGAAAAGCTGGCGTCAAGGAATATCAGACATTATAAAGTGTCGGATTGCGGTCTGACGGTAATTTCAATGGGAGCGCACGCCGATTATTTGGTTGAAACTGAATTTTGAAGGATAATTTTTTGAACCGTCAATAATTATTTTATAGCCTTAGCGGAATTTTACCGAAAAGCGGCCGTAATCAATTTCATATAAATAGCAGCCGCATCAAAAGGTGCGGCTGCTATTTATTCTCCGATAAAACATTTTAATGCTATGCGGTTTTGAACAGATAAAACTTACGGGCATCTTTGTGTCGTATTATTTTTCCCGGAAGCTTCAATTTCTGCATTTTCCTGCTCGCGGATTTTGTGCTTCCAGCAGCGGTGGCACATTGCTATGTAACTGTCGGATCCGCCAAGAAACACCTGCTCACCCGATGTTATAATTTTTCCGCTGGCGTCGATTCTCGCGTTGACTGTCGCTTTGCAGCCGCATCCGCAGATAGTCTTGATTTCAGAAATCGAATCCGCAAGCTCAAGCAGCCGCTTGCTGCCGGGAAACATATGTGTGAGAAAGTCTGTTCGAAGCCCGAAACATAAAACAGGAATATCGCGCTCGTCAACGAGATATCGCAGACCGTCTATTTGTGAAGGTGTAAAAAACTGGCTTTCGTCGGCTACGACAACAACAGCTCCTCCGGTTTTATCGTAGGCTTTAACAATATCGGTTTCCGGAGCTATTATATCCGCTTCCGCCGAAAGACCGATACGCGAACGAACCGTGCATTTGCCGTCGCGCGTGTCGGCTGACGGCTTTATAAGCCAGACTTTCATCCCGCGTTCCTCATAATTGAATTTTGTAATAAGAGCCTGAGCGGTCTTCGACGATCCCATTGCCCCGTATTTGAAATACAGCTTCGCCATTTTGACAATCCTCCTTTGCTCCAGACTATTTAATTATACAATAAAAACCATAAGGAGACAATAAATCTGACAACATTTTAATCAAATAATTAAAAAAGCAAAATAATAGGCGGGTTGTTTTTCGTTTGATCATACAAGAATGATAACCAGTTATCGCAAAATGTTGATTATTTTGACTAAATCAACTTTATATGCTATATGTATTTAATATTTTTCATGTAAGTACGAAAATTATATTGACTGTAATATTGTTTGGTAGTATAATGTAACCAATAAATTCCATTGTACGGCCGAATATTTTGTGACATATTTATAATATTTTAATATATTTTACCGTCGATGGATAATAACACTGTATAAATGAGGTAAGTACATGAAAAGACATTTTATTTTTCTGATATGCCTTACACTGATTGCCGCGATGGCTGTAAGTCTTGGCTCATGCAAAACCGGCGGAAGTACCGGGGACAGTGAAACCGCAAGCGGTGCCGAGAAGACGGAAATGACAGGCGAGACAGCGGGCACCACAGCCGTGGTTGAAAACACAACATCATATGATACAACGGCAGTTACGAAAACTGAAACCGAAGCTGTTACAGCCGCCTCTGAAACACAGCCTGAAAAAAAGGAAATAAATATTGCGACAGCCGACGAGCTTCGCTCGCTTTCGTCTGACGGCAAAGATTATGAAGGATATACAATCAACTTAACCGCTGATATTGATATTTCCGATAAAGAATGGATTCCTATGGACGGCACACGCTTTTTCGATACAACGTTCAACGGCAACAACCACACAGTCAGCGGCATGACCATAGTCGGAAAACAGGGACAGACATACCTTGGCTTTATATCGGCCACCATGGGCGGATCAATAATATTCAAAGACCTTTCGTTTAAGGATGTCAACATAACGTCATACGGCAAAGAATGCGCCGTTTTTGTCGGACAGAATATGATATGCGAGCTTACATTCAACAATGTAAGCGTCAGCAATGTAAAAATCGACGGGTATACGGAATATTTGCAAAACTCATCCTGGATATCCTTCCGCATCGCGTGCTTCGTAGGCGGAAACTGGAACCTCGGGATAGTGAATATCGATAAATGCTCTGTTTCGGATTTCACCGCGAGCGGATTCCATAACCTTGCGGCATTCGTCGGATATGACGGCGTCGGCAATGGTGTAACCGTGACCAATTCCTCGGTTAAAAATATGACGCTCACCTTCAGCTACTGCCAGAGCGCAAATTATAAGATTGACCAGAACAAAAAATACGTTCAGATATTTTATAACGCAAAGGACTGGAGCGACACGCTTGCGCCGTGTCAGGCTGCCGGAAATACATATGAAAATGTCGTTTACATCGACTATACCACCGGCACGCATTACAACCCTGATACTTTCCGTACCGTAAGCTGAAAACTGGCAAATAACCGACAAAACATATTAGTTTGCGCAGTCTGCCGCACATCAAGCAAAACGATGTGCGGCTTTTATTATATAAATAACACATTATTTAATTAATTATTGAGCAAATTATAAAAAAATTCTGTTCGACAAAGAGATAAAACTATTGATTTTTACAAATAAGGGATGTATAATATAAGCAGGCTGGGATCAGATGGCGGGATTTCGTATAATTGGACGGCAAAAAAACCATGCCTGACGGTGCGAATATGGAAATAATTTTTCAGAAATGTATAAGAATTAAAATTTTTGCCGATTATCAATTATCAGAATCAAACGCCGGAACCGCTAAAATTTTATGGAGGAGAAAAAGATGAAAAAAATTCTTTCCCTTGTACTTGTTGTTACAATGGTCTGCGCTTCCATGATTATGCTGAACAGCTGTAAAGCTAAAGAAGAGGAGGGTTTCAAGCTCACCTATGAAAAAGCAGACTTCGCCGCAAAACTCGGGGCGCTGAGCGATGCGGATCGTTCTGCCGCAACTCCTGCCGCATATAAAGTGGCAATGGTTACCGATTATGGCGACATAACGGACGAATCCTTCAACCAGGCAACCTATGAGGGCGCCAAAACATTCTGCGAAGCAAAAAGTATGAGCTTCCAGTACTATAAACCAGCAGACAACTCGACGGAAGCAAGAGTTGCATCCGTAAAGCAGGCAATAACCGACGGATATAATGTAATTGTAATGCCGGGATACGCCTTTGCGGGCGCGGTTTATGACATTGTTGACCAGTATCCGAATGTAAAATTCGTGGCCCTCGACGTTTCTGCAGGCGACCTTGAATATGAAATCGATAAAGACTGGACTCTCCCGTCGAACGTATTCTGCGCGGTTTACCAGGAGGAGCTTGCCGGTTATATGGCAGGATACCTTGCGGTTAAAGAGGGTTATAAGCACCTCGGCTTCCTCGGAGGAATGGCTGTTCCGGCGGTTATCCGCTTCGGATTCGGCTTCGTGCAGGGCGCGAACGACGCGGCAAAAGAGCTTAATACAGCAATCACTATCGAATATATTTACGGCGGCCAGTTCTATGGCGACGCTTCAATTACAGCCGTTATGGATACTTGGTATCAGGAGAAAGGCGTTGAGGTAGTGTTTGCTTGCGGCGGCGGAATATACACATCGGCTGCCGAAGCTGCAAAAAAGGTTAACAAGAAAGTAATCGGCGTTGACGTTGACCAGTCTGCGACAATAGACGGCACATACGGCGCAGGAATGACCATCACATCGGCGATGAAGGGCCTTAGCGCAACCGTTCAGTCGGTTCTTGAGATAATCATCTGCAACAAATGGAACACAATCGGCGGCTCGATATCCACTCTCGGCCTTGTTTCCAAGACAGACGTTACAAAGAATTTTGTTCAGCTTCCCTATGATACCACCGTCTGGACCAGTTCCTTCTCTAAGGCGGATTATGTGGCGCTTGTCGGAAAACTGTTCGACAAGACCATCACCGTTTCGAACGACACTTCGGCTATGCCGAAAGTAAACTCGCTGGTAACGGTCAACACCTATGCCAACATCAAATAATCAATCTTGACGAAGGAAGGGACAGCTGTATCCGGTTGTCCCTTTCTCTCTTTTAAGCGGCTGTTCGGAATTTTCCTGACAAACATATCCGGTAAGGATGTGGAAATTGGCATTTTCATGGAAAGCAGGTTTACCAAATGAGCGAAACATATGGCAGCGATTATGTAATCGAAATGCTGAATATAACAAAAAAATTTCCGGGCATAGTTGCCAACGATAATATAACACTGCGGCTGAAGCGCGGAGAAATACAGGCGCTGCTCGGGGAAAACGGAGCCGGCAAATCAACGCTTATGAGCATCCTTTTCGGTTTGTATAAACCCGAGGAGGGCGTCATAAAAAAGAACGGAGAGGTTGTCCGGATTAATGACCCTAACGATGCCACCTCGCTCGGCATCGGCATGGTTCATCAGCATTTCAAACTGGTGGAATGTTTTACCGTGCTTGACAATATTATTCTTGGATCTGAGCCGAGCCGTGCGGGGTTTCTGATAAAGTCAGAGGCGCGGGAAAGAGTTATTGCACTATCAAAGAAATACAACCTGCGCATTGATCCCGACGCAAGGATAGAGGACATAACTGTCGGTATGCAGCAGCGCGTTGAAATACTTAAAATGCTTTACAGAGACAACGAGATTCTCATTTTCGACGAGCCGACGGCGGTTCTTACCCCTCAGGAAATAAGCGAACTTATGCAGATAATGCACGGGTTTGCCGCCGAGGGAAAATCTATACTTTTCATAACTCATAAACTGAATGAAATCATGGCCGTGGCCGACCGCTGCACGGTGCTGCGCAAAGGAAAGTGCGTAGGTACCGTAAATGTCAGCGAGACTACGAAGGAGCAGTTGTCGGAAATGATGGTCGGAAGGCCGGTTCAGCTTGCGGTGGAAAAAAGGAAAATTGACCCGGGGGAGGTTGTGCTGTCGGTACGAAACCTTGTGGTTCCGTCGAAGGTTCATAAGAACAATGCTGTAAAGAATGTCAGCTTTGACGTTCGGCGCGGAGAGATAACCTGCATCGCCGGTATTGACGGAAATGGGCAGACCGAACTTGTCAACGGCATCACAGGGCTTGAGAATTCAACCGGCGGGACAATCATGCTAAGAGGTCAGGATATTACGAGGCAGACGATAAGAAAACGCAATCTTGCAGGTATGAGCCATATACCCGAGGACAGGCATAAGCATGGTCTTATACTCGATTACACGCTTGAGCAGAATCTGATAATGCAGCGTTATTTTGAACCGCAGTTTGAGAAAAACGGTTTCATACGTTTCTCTGAAATCCGGAGTTATGCGGAAAAGTTGATAGAACAGTATGATATCCGCTCGGGGCAGGGACCTGTGACTCCCGTGCGTTCGATGTCGGGAGGCAACCAGCAGAAGGCGATAGTCGCCCGTGAAATTGACCGCGGCTGCGATCTGCTTATCGCAGTTCAGCCGACTCGCGGACTTGACGTCGGCGCTATTGAGTTTATCCATAAGCAGCTGATAGCACAGCGGGATGCCGGGAAGGCGATTCTTCTTGTTTCGCTTGAGCTTGACGAAGTCATGAGCATATCCGACAGGATACTTGTAATGTACGAGGGGGAGATAGTCGGCGAGCTTGACCCCGCTAAAATTACGGTGAACGAACTGGGTCTTTATATGGCTGGAGTCAAACGGGACAAGCCGAGGGAAGGCGGTGAGAAAAATGACGGTAATTAAAAAAGCCGGTAGAAGAATACGGTCGTTTTTCGTATCAGACGGATCTGATCCGTCGGGTTTGCTGCAACTTTCTTCGAAAAGAGGATTCCAGACTTTTTTCGCCTCGGTTCTTTGCATTTTAATAGGACTTTTCGTCGGATTTGTAATTCTTCTATGTATAAACGCCAAAGGTGCACCTGAAGCCATCTGGACAATACTAAAAAACTATTTTAACTACTCTGAAGGTAACGATATTGTCTACTATTTCGGCAGCACTCTGGTACGTACAGCCCCGCTTATAATGACAAGCCTTGCGGTCACATTTGCGTATAAAGCCGGGCTGTTTAATATCGGTGCGGCGGGTCAGTATGTGGTCGGTGCCGGAGCAAGCATATATGCCGCGCTTGCATGGCATATGCCGTGGTATATCTGCACTCTGCTTGCGCTGCTCGCGGGAGCCGCGTGGGGAGGAATTGTCGGCTGGCTCAAGGCGTATTTCAACGTGAATGAAGTTATCTCATCAATAATGCTTAACTGGATAGGCCTTTACGCTGTGAATATGCTGATGCAGAACAGTTCGGCGGTTATGGATCCGTCAATATCAGAGACATGGAGTCTGCGCAAAAAGGCGAGGGACGCTCTTCTGCCTTCTCTTGGGTTAGACAAGCTTTTCAACGATAACAAATATGTGACAATAGCGATATTCATAGCAATAATCGCTGCGGTTATAATAGCGGTAATACTGAATAAAACGACTTTTGGATATGAACTCAAAGCCACCGGAAACAACCGCCACGCTGCGCGCTACTGCGGCATGAACGGCAGGCGGAATATAATCCTTACTATGGCGATCTCGGGCGCTCTCGCCGGAACCGGCGCCGCGCTGCTTTATCTGACCGATATCGACCACTGGATTACGGCGTCGTCTCTGCCAAGCATGGGGTTTGACGGCATAGCATCGGCATTTCTCGGCGGACTTTCCCCGGTAGGCGTCATATTCTCCTCTTACTTCATTAAGCATATTGCAATAGGAGGGTCAAAGATAAATCTGAATATTTACAGTTCGGACATCTCGGGTCTTATAATTTCAATAATAATTTATCTTTGCGCCTTTGTACTTTTCATCCGTGAAATTATGACAAGACGGATTTTGTCAAAGCGCGAGGAAAAGAAAAAAGAGGAGAACGAACCGGAGAAGGGTACAAAAGGAG
>CAZMZJ010000025.1:0-18929 GCA_964570825.1 uncultured Lachnospiraceae bacterium
TATTTTTTGCAATAATTTCATTTTGGGGCTTGACATTTAATAGTTAGTCTCCTTTCGGGTTAATTTTATACATTATAACATTAATTACCGAATAATGCAATAGGAAATCAAATAAATTTTAACAGTCGGCCGGTTTACAATATAACGTTAGCATTAACGTTAACATTTATCAGTCAAAAAGAGTACTCGGCAAGAATCGGACAGTGGTCGGAAGTTGAAAGAGCATCGGAGCTGTTGAGAACTTCAAATTTTTTCACGTTGCCGGAATGCTCGCGGTCTATGAATATGTAATCAATATTTTTGGCGTCTGTTCCCGGATATGGCGCCGCTGTAAATTCATCCTTTGCCTCATCATATGCCGGGTAGGGATGGTGTGTATTGTCGTCAGTCGTTGCCTCCTTTGCCGAAAAGCGGACGTCGCAAAGCCCTCCGGCGACAAGTGTTTTATAGGCCTCGCTGGAAGAAATGCAATTAAGGTCGCCCATAACAAATACCGGTTTCGGCAGACGGGCTGCGATTTTAAGAATATCCATAGCGTTGACAACTCGCGCTGCGTCGTGTTCCGGTCCAGACTTCCACCAGAAATGTGTGTTGCAAACCGAGAAAACTTCGCCGGTTTGCTTGTTTCTGAGGGCGGCATATGCGATAGATTTGGAATCCGAATTGTTGAACGCCCGGTCGTAGAGGAAGAAGCCCTTTTCAATAATATCATACTTTTTGTAAAGATAAAATACCGGAGTGAACAGGTTTGCAACGCCGCAGGCGGCGACCTCCGCTGACAAATCAAGCTCCGCATAATCAGGTGAGAGCATTTCAGGCAGATTGTGCGTCCGTATGTCCTGTGAAAATTCCTGCGCGCCTATGACATCCGGCATTTTTTCGTAATACACTTTTTTCATAAGGCTGTTGCGGTTCGAGACTTTTTTAACTACGTCCTTTGCGTACATGCCCCATACATTATGGCTGATAATTTTAATAGTGCTCATATTCAGGCCTCAGTAATTTTTTTAATATAGTAACACTGTATTATCTTTGGGCGGTTCTGCGTCAGTACATTTGCGATAGGTCAAATTTTTTATAGAGATAATTTCAGCGATCCCATTTGTCGGCAAGAGAGTTTATCTGATCCGTAAATTTTGCAAGGTCTTTGTTGGCGCCGCCGCGGTTCTTTTCGATGACGGATAATAGCCGGCGTCCTGCGAAGAGCAGCTTTTCAAATATTGCGTTCTTTCTGGCTGTTTCTGTTTTCTTTACAATTTTTATATTGTTGCCGGCGGCAAGCATTTTGCCGGAAACAAGGTCATACTGCGCTCCGTTGTAAGGAGCTTCGGCGGCAAATCCGAGTTTTTCTTTTATTGTTACTGCAAATTTATCCGTCACCTCGTCGCTTCCGTGGTTGACAAAAACTTTAATTGGAGCTTGTTTTATATTTCCAAGCCAATCGAGCAAGATTTTTTCATCGGCATGTCCGCTTATTCCGTCCAGTTTCTCGATATGTGCTTTGACGGCAATCTGTTCTCCGAAAAGCTTGACCATCTTTGCGCCTTCTTCGATAATTCTGCCAAGCGATCCCTCGGCTTGATACCCGACAAAGAGCACCGTGCACTCCGTGCGCCATAGGTTGTGCTTGAGGTGGTGACGTATGCGTCCGGCCTCGCACATTCCCGATGCCGACATGATGATTTTAGGTGTTTTATCCTCGTTGATAAGCCGAGACTCGTCGCTTGTAACTGAAACATGTAGACCCGGAAACTTTATCGGGTTTATGCCTGAACGTATTAGAGCAAGCGTCTCGCTGTCGTAATACTCTGCCATATCGTCTGTATAGACTTCCGTTGCCTCGACAGCCAGAGGGCTGTCCACCCAAACGGGGAAATCAGGATGATTTTTTATAAGTTCGCGTTCCTTGATTATTCTGATTAGATATAGCAGTTCCTGCGTCCGGCCGACGGCGAAGGCGGGGATGACGACGTTTCCGCCGCGGTCAAAGGTTTCCTGTATTATGCGCGTCAGCTGCCCTATGTAATCGGGACGCTCTCCGTGGAGCCTGCCGCCGTAAGTAGACTCAATAACCACATAGTCGGCGCGCTCGGGCTTGACCGGATCGCAGATTATAGGCAGATTGACATTTCCCACATCTCCAGAGAAGAGCAGAATGACGGTTCTTCCGTTTTCTGTTATTGTCAGCTCTATGCTGGACGAACCGAGAAGATGTCCGGCGTTTATAAAGCGTGCGGTGATGCTGTCGGTGACTTTTACGGGTTCGTTATAGTGGCAGCCTTCAAACAAAGTCAGCGCCCGCGCCGCGTCGGCAGTGGTGTAAAGCGGTTTGTACGGCGGTTCGCCGGCGCGTTCGGCTTTACGGTTGCGCCATTCAGCCTCAAGCTCCTGGATATGTGCCGAATCGAGCAGCATTATTTCACACAGCTTCTTTGTGGCGCCTGTTGAATGTACCTGACCGCAAAATCCGTTTGCAACAAGGTAGGGTATCTTGCCAGAGTGGTCTATATGCGCGTGAGTCAGAAGAATGCAATCAATCTCTGAAGGATTTATCGGACAGTCGCAGTTTTCGTATATGTCAGGTCCCTGCTCAAGTCCGCAGTCTATCAAAATTTTTTTGCCGCATGCTTCAAGCAGAGACGACGATCCTGTGACCTCATGTGCCGCACCCAGAAATGAAAGTTTCATTGAAAATCCCCCAGTATTCATTTTTTATCATCAAAGCAGCGTTATTGCAATAGCGTTTCACAAGCATAGAAAGTTCAGAATAAAAACGACACGGAAGAAATGGCAAAACATATTTGAAAATTCAGCTATTTTTTGATAACTGTCGGGAAATATCAGAATATCAGTTTATCTGCATATCCGACCGCGATGCCAAGACCGGCAGAAACAACAATTATTAGTATCGGATGGACTTTTTTTACAGCAAGGAAAATATCGAAAGCTAAAATCCCAATCGAAATCCAGAACACCATGCCGGTAAAAACGTCTAAAGACACCGAAGCGGGTAAAAAAACTGTTTTTACTGTTGAAAAAAGAGCTGCGGCTATAAGACCAATGACAGCGGGTTTTAGTCCGTACATACATCCTGCTACATATTTATTCGCGGCAAACAGGGTGTATATTTTTGCAATCAAAAGAATTATTATAAACGATGGCAGCACAACGCTGACAGTTGCACACACGGCGCCCGGTATTCCGGCAACTTCAAAACCGATATATGTCGCCATATTTACGGCAAGAGGCCCCGGAGTTGATTCACTGACAGCTATGAAATTTATCATCTCTTCCATGCTCATCCAGTTATGTGATGCGACTTCGGATTGAATTAGCGGAATCATTGCGTATCCGCCGCCGAACGTAAATGCGCCGATTTTCAAAAACGACCAGATAAGTTCAAGAATTATCATTTTGTTTTTCCCGTCTTTCCGCCTGCCGCAAGCAGACTGCCCGCCAATCCGAGACACGCGCTGGCTATGATGACGACGATGGCGTTAACGCCAAAAAATGCAACAGACAGAAATGCCGCAGATATTATAATGTATGGCAGAATTCCTTTCGGAGATTGTTTCCAAAGTGAAAGAAGAGCCTTGAAAATTAGGGCTGCAACCGCAATGCGTATGCCGTTGAAGGCATATTTTACAATTTCGATGCTTTCAAACTGCCGCAGGAAGTAAGAAATTAAAATAATAATCAAAAATGACGGCAGGACAACGCCGAGAGTTGTCGCCAAAGCTCCTAAAAATCCGTCAATTTTATATCCTACAAAAGTTGCAATATTTATTGCTACCGGACCCGGCGTGGATTCCGAAACCGCAACCATTTCTATCAGATCTTTGCCGTCGATGTATTTTCGCTTTTCAACAATTTCTCTATCTATCAGAGGGATCATAGCGTATCCGCCGCCGAACGTAAACGTGCCGATTTTCAAAAATGAAAAAAACAATATTAGTATATTTTTTAATTTGTTTTTAACCATAAAAAACATTCTCCTGAAATCGAATAAACCTCCAGAATATAAAATTACCCCTGCTTCTTTTCTCTAAGTTTTCCTGCCGACCTTGTAATCGCATAAATTAAAAGATAAAAGAGAACTGATATTATAACTATCACAGAACCGGAGGCAATATCGGCCTCATACGAAATCCAGAGTCCGGCGAAGCTGAATACCCAGCCGAAAACGACCGCAAGAATCATTCTTTTTTTCAGGTTGTTTGTTAGAAGTCCGGCGGCAGCCGCGGGAGCGAGCAGAAGAGCAAGAATCAAAATAATTCCCACAACGCGTATTAGTACAACGACAGCCATGGCTACCATAATCAGCAGCAGATATTCAAGAAACGCGGTTCTGACGCCGGTAACCGAGGCGAACTCCTCGTCGAAAAGGTATGTTTTCCAGTTGTCGAAGAGGATAGTTACAATCAACAGCACCGCGGCGGTAAGGCATAACATTAAAATTATTTCTGAAGTTGTCACCGAGAGAACGCTGCCGAAAAGATAGGAACTGAGGTCCGGCGGATAGCCGGGCATCAGCGCAATAAACAGAATGCCGAGCGACATTCCGAGCGACCAGAAAAGCCCGTTGAATATGTCCGCATTCCGGCTTCCTTTCCGGTTGATATATCCGATTCCGAGCGCGGCCATTACGGCGAAAGCAAAAGCCCCGATTATCGGTTCGAAATCTAAAAGATATCCGAGTCCGACGCCGCCGTATGAGGTGTGTGCGATTCCCCCGCACATCATTATCAGCTTTTTTTCAATTATGATAACCCCGATGACGCCGCACACAATGCTTGCGAGCAGGCAGGCAGCCAGCGCTTTCTGAAGAAAATGATACTCAAGAATGGCCGTTAGCATTGTCCCTGTCCTCCTTGTGGTCTTTAAGCACCCGGTGAGGCACGCCGTGGGCAATCAGATCGACCGGGCAGCCGTAAAGGTGATTAACGATATTGCTTGTCAGTTCTGGCTCACCGTGATAAACAAGCCTGCGGTTAAGGCAGGCAAGCCGCTTTACCTGCGATGAAATAGCAAAAAGATCATGTGTGACGAGTATAATTGTCATATTTTTATTAAGCTCGGCGAGAAGGCTGAAAATCTGCTCTCCTGAGACAGCGTCGACGCTAGCTGTAGGTTCGTCGAGCAAAAGCAGCCGAGGCTGCTTTGCCAGCGCGCGTGCTATAAGCATTTTTTGAAACTGACCGCCCGATAGTTCGGAAACCCGCCGTCCGGAAAGATCGGACAATCCGACACGCTCAAGCAGCTCATCTACTATTTTTTTATCCCCGGAGGTGTAGCCGTGAAAAGGAGAAAGACCGGCCGGAAGACGGCCGGTTAAGGCAACCTCATATACAGTTATTGGAAAATGTCTGTCCATAGAGGCGAACTGTGGCACATAGCTCATAAGCTGCCGATTTTTCCTTATGTCGCCGCCAAATATTTCAATTCGGCCGGAGCTTGCCGGTATCAGGCCGAGAATGGCTTTCAGCAGAGTGGACTTTCCGCCGCCGTTCGGTCCGATTATCCCGAGATATTCACCTTCGTCTACGTCGAGGCAGATACTTGAGATCGCCTCGGTCTGTCCGTAGCAAACCGACAAATTTTCAATATGAACCGCTGTATTGATCATTGGTTTTCCTCGTTTTTACCTATTATTTCAATTTCTCCAATTTCTCCGCCGGCGCGGCTTTCACTTCTCGTCTTATAGGATGATGGCGCAGATGGTTGAAATACAGCTCTTCTGTTGCAAGAGCTATTTTTGTAACTGAAAAGCTATCTCCGTGCGGATAAATATAGTATGTATCATTTATCGTGTTAAGGTCGATGCAGTCGCCGTACTTGCCTAGATAATCGTACTCGATGTGGCATGAGTAAAGCGATGCCACAGGCTTTTCCATTGAAAATGTATTTCCGTCTTCACTGATGCCAGACAGATGAAATCCGTTCATATCATGAATGATTTTTCCGTTCCCAAGCCTTATATATCCGTTGGAATTTGGCAGCGAATCGACATGGCAATCTGCTTCAAAATAATATGTTCCGTTCTCGATTTCTTGTCGTACTTCTGCTCTCTCCCATTCATACCAGTCAGGAATATGAGAAAATTCGGTAGAACCGGATACGGCGCAAAGAACACCGTTTTCTAATTGCTGCCAGCGCTTGCCGCAGGCTTTGCAGAACAGCTCGATTCCGCGGCTGTCCATTTTATTTTCGGCATGGCATGCAGGGCATTTGTAAAGCACCTTATGAAGACCTTCCGCCCGCCAGCTGTATTTAACCAGCACGTTGTTTTCACGCTGCCAGAGATAATCGTCATAGACAAATTCCCGTCTGATTGCTTCATTTATTTCTTCCGCAGTAGCGCTTTTTATTTCCTCGGCGGTGAAAAGCTGCTTCATTACCGCTTCAGTGTGCTTGATTTTGCGTTTTTTCAGGTTCCAGAAAGGTGAGTCGATGTGGTGCCCGTGAGTTATCATAGTCACGACCGGGACGCCCATATGCTTGCAGAGCTGGCCGAGCGAATCGGGCAGCACCGCTGTTGTGCCGCAGAGAGAATAGCGAGCCTCGGGATACATAACAAGCACGTCTTTATTTTCAATAACACGTCTTATCTGGCGGATAAGCGTAACATCATTTGTAAATTTGCGTTTGCAGATGCACCCGACGTTGCGCATCAGCCATTCTCGGCCGATGAATCCGTCAATTGCGACGACATAATTTGCCCGGTGTGGAAAAATTGCGGCGGTGGCAACCTTGAAATCAAAGAAGGAATTATGGTTTCCAAGAAATATGTACGGCGGCTTCAGCCCTGAGCAGTTTATCTTGGTGATTTTTACACGATGCCTCCATACATCCGGAAAGCTGAGCAGCCAGGTAATGGGCTGCAGGTATCTGCGCTGTCTTATCGGAGGTTTTTTCATATCGAAACGTTCGATTTCGCTGCCGTTCATAAGCTCCTCCAGACTGATATCAATATTTTAATATATTATATCATTTAATTATTGATTATGCAAGAATTTATCATGGCGTTGGCGGAATATTCCATGCAGAGTAAAACAAACATATTATAGGATTTCTGATATAAAATGTTTTTAATCGCAATAGAAACCGATACTAAAAAAGCGCGGCGCACCATTTTTGATGGTGGTAGCCGCACTTCTGGCATTTAAGTGAAAGAACGCCGTCGCCGAAGGTTATTCGTGCTCAAGTATACTGAGTGTTTTCGAAAGGTTATCTCTCGCGGTTTCAATCATCAGCTTATAAACTTTAACTGTACTCTCTGCTTCAGCCTTTACCTGCTCAATTTCAATCTTAAGCTTTTTTTCTATCTCGGAATACTTCCGGCATTGCTCAATTATAATTTCTTCTTTTTCTCCGAGAGCTTTCTGAAGTTCTTTCTTTTCGGCTTCACTGTGCTCGCATCTGGCTGCAAGGTCGTTGACTTTTGATATCAAAGCCGAGTTTTTGCTTTCCACGTCGGACAAATCGGCGATTCGTGCCTTGAGTATGTAATTTTCTGCGGCAAGCTCACTCTGCTTGCCGTCGGAATCAGCGGTTAGAATTTTCAGCTTTTCATTCAATGCTGCATTCTGAGCTGCAAGTGTTTCTTTTTCGCGGAGAGCCATGGAAAGGGCGGCTGACTGTTCCGCAAGCTTTCTCTCGTATGCCTGCGCCTCTGTTTTTTGAACCGTATCGGAAGCCGCCAAATAATCCTCAACCTCTTTTTTGCTGAACCCGAGAATGGAGACATGGAATTTATTTATTTTCTTCTCTGCCTCAGGCTCTTTTTCCGTGACTATTTTCCGTACCTGTTCCATTATTTCAATCCCCCATGCCGCGATGACGGCTTTTTTGTCATTTTATTTGCACCTGTGAAGAGCAGCGCGTGTTACATATGTACTGCAAAAATTGCAAATAAGGTTGATGCTTTATCTTTTTTTAACAAAAGAAACTTTGTCGCCAACCCGGATGTCAACATTTGAAGCGAATCCGGAAGCGGTTTCAAGAACTCCTGCCGCGCCTCGCACTAAACGTGAAATTTTGCACGGCTTCATGCTGTTTTCAATATGAAGCACCTCATTCTCAGATGAGAGAAATATCGCGTCGATACGAAAACGCATCATGAAAGTGTGTATCTGGTTGCACGGAGAAAGATAAATCCCATCGTCGACGCCGAGGTTTTTTTTCATCATAAGTCCGAACAGCCTGCCGAAGAAAGTGCTTGCCGACCTGACGTTATGAAGGAGAACCTGTTCATTTTTTTCAATGCAGTAATAACTTTTTGCCATTATTATTCTTCCGGAAAAAATATTTATGCCAAGCACAGCGGTACTTCGTGCCGGTCTGTTTACAAAAATTTATTTTGTGCTTTTCAAAACTCATTTTCTGAACTGTGTCAGAAGCTGTACGATGACGGGTCCGAGAAGTATGATGAAAAGGACCGGGAAGATAAATGCCACCATCGGAAGCATCATTTTTATCGGCGATTTCATTCCTTTTTCCTCGGCCGCCTGACGCCGAGCGGTTCGAAGCTGTTCCGCCTGGTTTTTAAGCAGATTTTTAATCGGTATGCCCAGCTTGTCGGCCTGGATCAGTGCCGATGCGAAGGTTTTGAGTTCGGGTACCCTACTGCACTCGCCAAAATCGTGCAGCGCGTCCCGACGGGGTTTCCCCATTTGAATTTCGCGCGAGAGAAGAATCAGCTCGTCTATGAGCGGGCCCTCGGTTTTTTCGGCGATTTTTAGCAGCGCGGAATCGAAGCCGAGACCTGCCTCGATGCTGACGCAGAGCAGGTCGAGCACCTCGGGAAGCTGGCATTTAATTTTATTCTGCCTTGAAGACACCCGCGAAGCAAGATAATAACGAGGAATTAACACCCAGAGCATCAGACCGACGACAAGGAACACAAGCCTTAAAAGCGGGTTGATGCCATTCGAAACAAGAAGAAGAATAGGAATAATCAGAAAGGGCGACATTAAAATGTTCTTCATCAGCGTATAGTCGCCGGGCGATATACGAATTCCGGCGTAGCGGAGATTCTTTTCGAGTTTTTCGCTTCCTTTTTTGCTCTTGCCTTTTCTGAATTTTGAAAGATACAGGGATATTTTATTTATTGAAGGCGCTATGAACCGCTCATAGAGAGACAGATCAAGCTCAGAAAATATTTCTTTTTTTTTCTCGGCCACAAGGTCGAGCCGTTTTTTTCTGACATCCGATCGCATACCGGCAGAATGAAACACAATAAGTATTATTAAAAAAGATAAAAGCGCCGACATAACTACCAGCCAGAACATAAATTTTGTCTCCTTCCGGTCAGTATTTTATAGTCAGTATCTTTTTAATCATGAGAAAACCCATAGTCTCCATAACGGCGGCGATGATGAGCATGACGCGTCCGGCTCCCGATTCGATAAAATTGAGCATATAATCGGGGTTCACAAGGAAAATTATAAATCCGAGAACTATCGGAAGCACGCCGATGACAATACCCGAAGCTTTGCCGGATGCCGTCACGACCCTCACGTCCGCCTTTAGCTTTACACGGGCGCGGATGGTCTCCGATATGCCGGACAAAATTTCGGAAAGATTTCCGCCGGTCTGACGCTGAATGTTAATTGCAGTTACCGCCAGAGACAGGTCATCGCTGCCTATGCGTTCGGCCATGGTATTAAGCGAATTTTCAAGAGTGCTGCCGTATTTGATCTCGGTGCATACCCGGCTGAATTCTTTTGATATCGGCTCAGACATATCTGCAGCAATGTTTTCGATTGCCTGCCCAAGAGTGAGTCCCGAGCGAAGACAGTTGCACATTGTTACGAGCGCGTCGCCCAGCTGATGCTCAAAGGCTGAAATACGTTTTTTTTTCTGCTTCCCGACATATATGGGAGGTCCTATAATTCCTGCTATGGCAACAGCGCCCGCGAGAACCGCATTGCCGGTCAGCAGTGCGAGCAGTCCTGACGGAACAAAACTAGCTATGAGCCAGAACGTCGCGAACTCCTCCGGACGCATTATTATTCCGGCGTTCTGAAGCTCGTTTGCCAGCGTCTGACCGAAGCGGAGCTTTTCTTTGCTTTGTTTTTTGTTCTTTTTCTTTTTAGGCACTATATCATCAATGGCAGGCTGTTTTGAGTAAAGGCTGCCGAGGCGTCTTTCGGCAATTATTCTCGGCTGCATCGCCGCACTGAGAATAATGACGGAGAGCAGAAAAGAAAGAAACATAGAAAGCATACACAAAAGAAGCATCAGCCCGGCATTACCTGAACCAGTCATTATTTACCGACACCCCGTTTCCAATGATTTTATCAATGCAGCGTGGTTTTACCCCTGTTGCCCTGAACTCTCCTTTGAATCTTCCCTGTGCGTCTCGTTCGCCGCGCGTTTCATAAACAAATATATCCCTCATGCATACTACATCCCCCTCCATGCCGCAAAGTTCGGTGATGCTTGTGATTTTGCGGCTGCCGTCGGGGAGTCTTGACTGCTGGACAATCAGATTGACGGCAGAGCTTATCTGATCTCTGATAGCTTTCAGCGGAAGCTCCATCCCGGACATCATCACCATCGTTTCAAGCCTTGACACTGTGTCCCGCGGACTGTTGGCGTGCGTTGTTGTGAGCGATCCGTCATGTCCGGTGTTCATTGCCTGAAGCATATCGAGCGCCTCTCCGGAACGCACCTCGCCGACAATAATCCGGTCTGGACGCATACGCAGAGCGTTTTTCACGAGATCGCGTATGCTGATCTGACCGCTGCCCTCAAGGTTTGCGGGACGGCTTTCAAGAGTGATGAGATGTTCCTGGAAGAGCTGAAGTTCGGCGGCGTCCTCGATTGTGACAATTCTTTCGTCATGCGGAATAAAAGATGAAAGCACGTTGAGAAGAGTAGTTTTTCCGCTTCCTGTGCCTCCGGCGACTATAATGTTGAGTTTACCTTTAACGCATGCTTCAAGAAAAAGCATCATATTGAGGCTCGCCGAGCCCCATTCAATCAACTGATTGTATGTAATGCGCTTTTTTGAAAATTTTCTGATAGTAAGCACCGGCCCCACAAGGGAAACGGGAGGAATTATCGCATTTACGCGCGAGCCGTCGGCAAGCCGGGCGTCGACCATAGGGCTGGCTTCGTCGATATGCCGTCCTATCTGAGAAACGATGCGGTCTATAACATTCATCAGATGCGCGCTGTCCCGGAAATGCAGTTGGGTTAAATAGATCCTGCCTTTTTTCTCCACATACACCTTTCCGGGGCCGTTCACCATAATTTCAGACACATCCGTGTCGCGCAGCAGTTCTTCAAGCGGGCCGTAGCCCATAATGTCGTTGTATATATCGTCTGCAATTTTGCTTTTATCAGCTTTTGCGACATCCCGTACCTGCTCATTGACGGTGTCGTTTATCAGCTTCCGGACGGTTTCGCCGGATATGTCCTTCTGGTTCTGCTTGTTTATCTCGCTGATGACAAGACTGTGTATTTTATTCCTGACCTCAAAAAACTCATCCGCCGGCGCGCTTTCTTTTGAAAGCTCTCCCGACGGCGGAGCTTTAACTTTTTCCATTCTTTCAAGTAAACCCATTCAGCACCTCCGCACAGGCTCATAGTGTTCCGACATATGCCGAGATAGCTTTTGAAACTGCCGTTCTTGGCGCGCACATTACAAACGGTATACCTCTGTTCATGCTCGACGAAACTGTTTTCGCGTCGTCTGGCAGGCAGAGTTTCGGCTCCATATTGAGAATCTTTTCAAAATCTTTTTTTGATATTATTCCCGGCGCGGCGCGGTTCAGCACAAGTGATGTTTTTTCCTTCTGCCGCAGTGCGTCAAGTATTCCAAGACAAATTTTTGCGTTGCGCAGGGATACTATGTCCACGTTCGCCACAAGATTCACAATGTCGCTGCTCTCAATCACAGCGACAGCCGTATCCGAAAATCCAGGGGCAAGGTCGATTATAATAAATTCGTAATATGGTCTTGCAGTGTTGATTATCAGTTCAATGGTTTTATCGGTGATGTATTCGGCAAGCTCGGGGCTTTTGGGCGCAGCCAGAACATCAAGCCCGCTTTTGTGCATTGAAAGAATACTTTTCATAACGTCTATGCTCATGTCGCCCGACTCGCGGGACAGTTCGTAAATGGTGTCCTGCGGATCAAGATCGAGGAGCACCGTGACATCTCCGAACTGCAGGTCGGCATCAATTATCAAGGTTTTGCGCCCGTTAAGAGCAAGCCTGACTGCGGTGTTGACCGCAAGCGTCGTTTTTCCAGTTCCGCCCTTGCCTCCGAAAAATGAAATCACCCGGCAGCGTCCGCGCGCCGCGGGATCGCTTTCCTCACACCGCTTCTTTTCAAGCGAATTTGCCTTTATTATAGCTTCCCTGAGTGTTTTTTCAACCGTATCAATCTGAAGCACCTGCTTGATTCCGTGCTGCATGGCGTTTGAGAGCAACTCAACATTGACGTCGGCTGACAGAAGGACAACGCTTGCGCCTTTAACATCCAGATAAATCTGCTCTGCAATTTCAAACACGTTTCCCGTTTTATTGTCGTATACCATTATAACAACATCGGGTCTGTGGCCGAGAATTTTAAGATTGGTCATGCTGTCGTATCCGAAAAAGCCGACAATGGCAAACTCATCTTCACCGAGCAGGTTTTTTATTCGTATTTTTATGTCAAGGTCGTCCGATACGACCACAATATTCAATTTATTCATATTGCACCTTCTTAACCGGGATAAACTGCTGCGTCGATTATCTCTTCGTCGCCGAACCCTCGCAGCACTATCTTAATATATCCCTCTGACATATTGTAGTTAAGCATGGTGCAGTCGCCGGCCGGCACTTCAAGTGTTATGCTTGTATATGAATTCGGCTCCTTTGCCCCCGATGCGTACTGCGATGCGCTCCCTACGGCTATAACAGGAATGTTTTGCAGAAAATAATATGTTGCTTTTTTCGTTTTTTCAGACACCGCGGCGGATGTTTCATCAGAAGTTGAATTTTCTTCTTCAACGGGTACATCTATTGTTACTATTATATCCACCATATCCCCGACTTTAAGATAACCTGCTAGTCCCAAGACATCGTCGGTATACAACGTATAAGCGCGGTAGCCTGTTCTTATCCGGTCGGACAGACGGTCGTTTTTATTGTCGCCTATCTCGGCAACCTTATAATAGAAAAACTGTTCCCCAGAGGATATTGGATATTTTGTGGTTTTGCCGATAAGATAATTTTTATCGCGCACCGCGGCGGCGGCTATAGTATCCTTCGGTACCTGTACAAGAACGATCATGTTTTCGGATATAACAGTATTGACGGGAATATCGAACGCCGCCGCGGCCACATAATCCATCTCATATTGAACTGTTGCCGGCTGTTTATTGGCTGCAAGGTCAGATGCAAACAGATAAACCGCAAATCCGGTTATTATTGCCACAACTGTTGCAAGAAGATAAATTTTTTTCACGGCAAACTCCCTATCACCAGAACTATTAGTTTGTAAGTCTGTATGTGTAAACGCCGAAGTCGGAGTCTGATGTCAGAGTCGTATAGGATGCATTCATGCTGATGAAAGATCCCTGAATTTCATCGCTGTTCTCCGATTCTTCAAGTATTATGGCGGCGAATCCTGTAACCCTGATGGTTGATGAAGTTATATAATCATAAATCATAACATATGTTATACGCGGGCATCCCTCGACATAGTGTTCGACTGTGCAGCCGCCGTCATCGGCGTAATGCTGGCATTGAGACATCCGGTATGTCACCCCGTCTTTTGCGACGCTTGCTTTGTTGCCGGTTGCCATAGGAAGCTGGTCTCCAATGCGAACCTCCCCCGGGTAACCGTATTTGAAGCTGCTAAGAAGGGCCGACGCGTTTCCGTTCGAGCCGTCGACCACTATGAATCCATAAAATCCGGTATCGCCTTCACCGCCTCCGAGCTTTAGAACGACATGTTCTGTCTGGCCGCTTGCAAGGGCTTCAGCATATGTGTCCGCCGATATGCCTATTGGCGTGCAGCCCCTCATCGAGCCGACCGGCACGGCGGAAACCTTTGCGGATTTTAATGTGGTTATATCGCTTACCCCTACGATTTTTGCAAGATATGTCTTTTCAGTTTTTGAAAGGCTTATGGTGACCGATCTGTATTTGCCCGATACAGGATCCGAAAAAATTATGTTTTCTTCCGTAAGACCATTATAACCGTTTTTTAGTGCATATTCCTTTGCCTTTGCGATAATTTCCGCTTGCCCCGCGCTGTCGTTCTGCCCAACCGGCAGATAGCTGCCCAAAGACAGGACGACGGCATCCGCAGTGTTCTGGATTTTTGCCGCCTCGGAATAAGCCATTCCCACGTCGATTGTAAGTGAAGCGGCAGTAAGCAGACCGCTCATAAGCAGCGCAACAATAACAGCGCTGACTCCGTCCTCCTCTTTTATCAGACTGCTCAAAAGGCGTTTCATATCATTAACCGACCTTCATGGTTACATCCGATTCAAGGTTGAATGTAGAACCTCCGAATATAGTGTATGCCACAAAAGTAAGAGCCCTGACCTCACTGATTACTCTGACGCTTACATCCCCCGCGCCAGGAGCCGAGGCATTGGAATATGTGACAATAACGGAAAGATTGTTTTTAATATTTTTAGAGGCTATGCTCAGCACCTTGTCCGCGGTCTGGCTCGGCGAAGCCGAATAATCAGAGCAGGACGACGCATACCTTGCACCTTCACGGGCGCAGTTGTCGGTTGCTATCTGAGCCGAAAAAATCCAGCCGAAATCTATGATGCCGCACAAAATGAGCAGCAGTATCGGAGCGACAAGAGCAAATTCGACCACTGCCTGACCGTTTTCGTCAATAATGAATTTTTTCATAATGCACCTCTTCTTGTTTATAAAGGGGGAGGTCATATACCCCTCCCCCCTTTATTTTTCCGCAGGGGTAGATCTTCAGAAAATCAGCTTGCGGCGGAGGTTACGGAGTCGATTGTGTTTCCGATATTATTGAACAAGTCGGCGATCTTCGGCCCAAGGAGAACGAGCGCTGCCACGACTATTACTGCTATAAGCCCGATGATGAGTCCGTATTCAACCATTCCCTGGCCGTCTTCTTTTTTCAAAAAGTTAAAAAGCTTTTTCATTTTAATGTCCTTCCGCGGTCTTATGCCGCAAAATAAATTTAGTGAACAACAGGAAAAATCAGAGTGCATATCAGTCCGAAAGCAAGATAAGGGCCCATCGCGGTCTTCGTCCTAAAACCGCCATGTTTGCTTATCAAGAGATAAATGCCGTAAAATGTAATCAGAACTGCCATGATAATCATTGCCTGCAAAAACCCCCCGACACCGAGATACAGTCCCGTTACGGCTGCGAGCTTCGTATCTCCCGCTCCAACATTCAATCCAAGCAGTGCCGGCGTCACAAAGATGATTGCCGCCGCGGCAAATCCCCATAAACCGCTCTTTATATCCGAAAAATCTCTGCGGATAATTATAAAAGCGATTTTGCTGCTTATCAGCGCAAGCAAGAGCGGATTAGGTATCTTTTTTATGACCCAGTCCACCGCGCCGATACATACGCACAGGGTAAACACCGCCGCATGCTCGGCAGCCGCCAGGATGTCGCCGGCCGCATAGTATATCACCTCAAAGCCCGCCGCGAAGAACACACACCATATAATAGGCGATATTTTGTGTGAGATAACTATATTATTCTCCGGAAACATTCCGGTTCTTGACCGGACAAGCTTCCTTGAGAAAAGCAGTGCGCAAAAACCTGCAGCGACGCCGATGGCAACCATCAGAACGACCAACCATGCCACCTCCTTTTTGATTCAAATAAGAATAACCGTATCCCACTCTGATAATGGAATACGGTTAATGAGTATAAGAACAAGAGCGAGCACACCGCGTCTTTTTTGGCGGTTTTTGCTCACCGTGTTTTAGACCTGTTTACCCGTACTTCTTTCGGCGGCCAGGCTGCCTGAGTCGAACGCGGCATATTCGCCCCGTGGGACTTTGAGGCCCTTTAGCTTTGCGTCCCTGCCTTCCGACAGGTTTGCCATTATCGGGAAGGTTATTTTATTTGTATATTTTAAGCCGCCTGCGGCCGTGTTATCGCAGGTCACAGGATGCAGCTTAATCGGAGTTTATGGCGCCGCGGACGGATCTGACGGCTAAGGGGTGGACTCAAAAAAGGATGTTTCAGACCGAGAACGCAGAAAATACAAGCATTGTCTGTTTTCGTAAAATAAAGCCGTATTCCATCCCGCCAATGGAATACGGCTGAATAAGCACACAAACAAGAGCGAGCACACCGCGTATTTTTGCGGTTTTCTCACTGAGCTTTATTCTTTTTCCGTACCTCGTTCGGCGGCCAGGCTGCCATGGGTGAGTTAATCACCTTTAGACCCTTTAGCTTTGCGTCACTGTCTTTCGGCAGTTTTGCTATTGTCGGGAGGATATTGAATTATTGAATTTATGTCATACGCTCATGAAACCGGAAGGTTCCGATAAAGCGTCATAACCGGAATTTACAGGTTGAAAAGTATTCGTTAAAAAACAAGAACCATATTCCATCGCGATAATGGAATACGGTTCAATAAATACATCAACAAAAGCAAGCATTCCGCGCAAAGATGAGCGGAAAACTTACTGCGTTAAAAATTTATTTCCGTACCTCGTTCGGCGGCCAGGCTGCCTTATGTGAGTTGATCACATTTAGGCCCTTTAGCTTTGCGTCACTGCCTTTCGGCAGTTTTGCCATTATCGTGAGGATGTATAACGTTTCTTCAGGAAATAAACGCCAAGTTAATTCTCAGCTTATTATTTGTCTTCATTGTAGCACTCATGTTGAAAGTTGTCAATACCAAAATATAAGATATTTCGAAAAAAATTAAAAAAATATGCAGAAAAATAAGAAATATTAAGAAAAAATAAATATATAATGGATAATAATACATTAAATGCCTGTATAATGAAGGCTTTTATCCATTGTTTCTATAATTCATTATATGTTCGCGCAGCTTTTTTAAGCTATCGTTGTACCTGACCGATTTCAAACGGGGAAACGAACGCAGCATACGGCGCACCTGAGAATTGATTTTTGAAAGCGTGCCGTGATAGGAAGCGTTTGCCTTAGTATAAAGCGCTTTAACCGATTGTGCAGCGTCATCGAGTCTTTCGGCTGTATTCCGGAGTATTTTTTCAAATTCAGAAAACTTCGTCAGTGTATAAACCGTATCGGCGAGCATTCCCACAAGCAGTACGGCTGAAACGGCAGTGCGTACATTATCCGGGAGCATCGAGGTGCAGAAAGAAACAGCCGGGTGCAAAAATTTGATAAGGAAAACCGAAAAAGCCCCGAAAACTACCGCACCGATAAGACACACACGTCCGTTGATGTTATATTTTCTTTCCGAGTAATCCCACCATCTTGCATGGAAAAGCTTTTCCATGCCCCATGAAGTAATGTATTCGAGTGTGCAGGTTACAAATGCTCCGGATATAAACAACAAAACAGGGTTTTGTATATCGCCGAGAATAAGTATGTCAAGGACTGCTCCGAATCCGTAAATCGGACAGTACGGCCCGTTCAGAAATCCACGGTTTACAAATCTTTTGTGCTCCACCGAGCAGAGTATAGTTTCGTAAATCCAGCCGGCGATACTGTAAATCACAAACCAGAGAAAAAGGTTTTCAAGGTATTTCATATGTTTGTTATGCCTCTTTTTTATCCCATGCTGTCTGATGAGAATATTTCGCGGACGGCGCAGATTTTATCCGCAGTTGTGACAATAAAGCTTTCCGGGCAGCGCGGAGGATGAGGGTTGAGCGGAAACATATGCTTTACTATTATGTCTCGTTCGACAGGAGTCAGATTAAAATCCCGCTCCGCGTTTTTTAATGCGCAAGCCGCATGATAAAACCCGTGAAGCCGGTGGCTCTTGTCGGGTTCGTGCCAGTCATAAAGAAAATAATCATGAAGAAGCGCACCCCTAAGAAGGCTCTTCATGTCGACATCTATATTAAATCGCAGCGCAATAAGAATGCTCATCCGCGCGACGGCCACAGAGTGATCATAGCAGCTAACATTCATGTGATGCATATATTTTTTTTCGCACTTCATACCGTCCGAAGCTATTATATCGGAGGCATACAGTGAAAGCATTGCGGAAAATTCCTTTTCCGAAAAAATATTTCTCATTAAATCCTTATATTCCTGCACCGTCTTTTGGGCGGCTGTAAAAATCTAAAATAACACGCAGTTTGCCGGCGGTGTATTAGCCGTTTATACGTCTTTGATTAAAAAAGCATTTCGTTTGCGATATTGGAAAACAAACAAAATATATTATAAATGAAAATAAGCCGGTTGTCAATATAGGTATTTATCCACACTCCTATAAGTAAAAAATAGTTGATATTTCTAAATAATATGTTATAATAATAAAAAATGAACAGCTAAAATATAACATTAAATAATAAAAATAGCAAATATTTACGCTTTTTATTTTTTGCTTGTGCAAATAGGAGGCGCGATTTACATAATCTGAAGGTGCTGTTATGCTTGCATTTTACTTTTCTTTGATTGATGAGAAACAAAGCAAAGACTTGTTCGAATCAATCTACTACACTTATCGAATGAAAATGATGAATATTGCTATGTCAATACTGCATAATCAGGCCGACGCGGAGGATGCGCTTCAGAACGCTTTCATAGCTATAGCCAAAAATATTGATAAACTTAGTGACGCAAATTCAAAGCAGACAGAAGCGTATGTATGTCTTGCCGCCAAGAACAGGGCGCTTAATATGCTTCCGAAAAAACGTCAGAGGGATAAACTGATAAATATCGAGTATACCAATGAAAAATCGTATGAAAACGTAATATTGGATTACTTCAACATGGAAAACTACAAAACCATACTTAAT
>CAZMZJ010000026.1:0-18583 GCA_964570825.1 uncultured Lachnospiraceae bacterium
AACAAGAAAACCGAAGTCAATGATTAGTTCGGATTTGACTTCGGAAGGGGCACCATAAATTTTTTTACTGTTGTGCCTTTCCGGGTGTTGATGTTGACTGTTTTTGCAGTGCTCCGTAAGAGGATAATTGTTTTGAGCGGAGATTTATGTTATTCATAACCAAAACAGTCCGTCTGACAGAGGATTCATATGTTTTGACAGCTTCCGAAACCCCGTATAATGCGCCACAGTATAATTAAGAATGAACAACAATACCCATCATATGTTTTATGAGAACTGCGCATATCATGGTAAATGCAGGAGCCGATACGCGGCAGGCGTGGTGTTGGTGTGGTATCTGAAAAATTTCAGAAAGCTGTTTGAAGATTTGTATCTGAGCAGTGAGGAAATTTTGGCAACAGTGTAGTCGGTCGAGGTCAGCAGGCTTTTCGCGGCACTGATCTTTTCATCGATTATCATATCCTGCAACGTTTTTCCTCCGCACTGGCGAGCAACACGGCAGAGGTAGTCCTTGTTATAGTTAAGCGCCTCGGCAATACTGGCGGCAGATAAGTTGTCGTAAGTATGCACGCTGATGAAGCGGCGGATATCTTCGTATATCTGCTGCTTTGTGGGGTTGTTTTGTGAGCTTTTGCGGATATCGGCCAGAATCAGAAGCAGCAACGCGTCGCTTACGTAGTCTGACGGTTCCCCGGAGCGGGAGGTACTGTATAATTGATAGAAATATTCCTGAATACCGCGCGGCGCAGCTGCAGCAAAATAGCCGTTTTTTAAGTCAAAAAAGTTAAAATCGCTGCAGTCGAACTCGACAAGATAGAAATTGCAATTCTGCTCGCCGGCAGGCATAGCACCCAACTGCATTCCGGGGGCAGCGCAGAGCACGCTGAACTCGCAAATCTCTCCTTTGTGGCCGCTGACAACGAAATCAAGTTTGCCTTTCACCGGATAAAGAATGGTGAAATGCTCAAGCATATGGACAGGGACCTTCCAGGATGCGTTTCCGGTAGTTATCCACCGAACCCCCCAGGTATCGACTGTGATGTAGGTTTTTTCGCGCTGATAAGTTTTAGTACTCTTTGGGAACTGTATCATACGCCCCTCCTGTGCTTGCGATAATATAATAATATAATAACGCTTTCCCCGGCGCACGTCAATACGCCGGGGGTTTATTATTATGTAAACAAGTCGTATATTATCACATCAACAGTATAATTTCACTTGTTTTTGGCTTTTTCATATGCTACACTTGTTACGATCCAAACCATCGGTGCAATTGATTTTAATATTTGAAACGGACGATAAAAAAATGAAAATTCTGCTTTCAATGAAATACCTGACTATTCCCGTCAACACGAAAACCGTTTCTAAAAAGGTTATCCTCAGCGAGAACGGCAGAATGATATTTGATTTTGACTGTAAAATTGACATGATAGAGCCTGATTTTACGGCTTATGTCGATGTTTCGCGCTTTGAGGGCCGGACGGTTGAAATATCTGTAGAACCTGAAATGCGTTTTGAGGTCGGATTAGCCGACTCTATGAACCTGCCCCGGCTCTATAATGAACCGCTCCGTCCTCAGGTGCATTTCACTGTTATGAACGGCTGGAGCAACGACCCGAACGGTCTTATACAATATAACGGAATTTATCACATGTTTTATCAGTACAACCCTTGTGCAGCCGAGTGGGGGAATATGCATTGGGGTCATGCCGTAAGCCGGGATCTATTACATTGGGAGCATAAGGACATCGCGCTTTTCCCTGATGAAACCGGCACTATGTACTCAGGCTCAGCTATAGAGGACACTGAAAATCTCACCGGGCTCGGGAAGGGAGCAATGCTCCTGTACTACACCGCCGCGGGCGAAAAAAATCTCATGTCGCAGAACAAAAAGCGTACACAGTGCCTTGCCTGCTCGACAGACGGCGGCAAGACCTTCAAAAAGTTCTCCGGCAACCCTGTCGTCGCGCACATTGAAGCTTACAACCGTGACCCGAAAGTGGTGTATGTCGAGGAACTGAAAAAACACCTCATGATAATATACCTCAACGACGACAGATACCAGATGCTGGTCTCCGAAGATCTTATTCACTGGACGCCTTTTCAGGAAATAGTCCTGCGCACCGACTCAGAGTGTCCCGATATTTACCCGCTCACTTGCGGCGGCAGGCGGCTCTGGGTGATATCAGGCGGATCGGACGTATATGTGGTTGGTCATTTCAAGGGGAACGCCTTCATCATCGAGAACGCCGAGAAAAAGCTGACATATTCAAAAATCAGCTATGCCTCGCAAAGTTTCTCAGGGACAGGAAACAGCCGTGTGATACGCATCGCGTGGGACAGACTTAAAATTCCCTGTCCATCCTTTGCCTCGCAGATGGGTTTTCCTACTGAAATGCACCTCGAGGAGGTTCAGCAGCGTTACTATCTGGCACAGCTGCCGGTTCGCGAGATAAAAGAACTGTATGCCGACGGCTTAACAATTAATGATATAAAACTCGCGGGCAAAATGAAATTTGAAGTTGGCACCAATCCGCTCGACATTCAGGTCAGCGCCAGGTATCCACCGTCGGAGCTGGCGACAGCTTTGGCGCGGTCTGGCTCAGCCTGCATCTTTTGGGATTTACGGACACAGAGGCAGCTAAGGTCGCCTCTATGGTAAGCGGATATGTAGTTTCAGTCACTGAAGCCGTGCCGGATTATGATATATCCAATTTTATCAATAACAGCCAGCCCGGCGGAAAGGAGTTTTAATAATATGAATTCAGGGAAAAGACCCGTATATGCTGCTGTGTTGTTTGCTGCTGTCATATTGCTCGTCTCATGTAAGACTGTGGGATTTTCTGAGAGCGCAACAAGCGCGGGAGAAAGCGCTGTTACGACACAAATTGAAGAAAGCGGCGTCACTCCGGCAAAGCCCGAAGAAACACCCGATCTGACACTTTCCGACAGAAAACTCGGCTCCGCCGACACTGTGAATACTGTCTCCGGGTCGTGGAGCTGGAAGAACGGTATACTCACCGGCAGCAATGCCTCTGTCGGTAACTGCTACGCCATGACAGAGCTTTATGCCGCCGAAGGCGAGAGCTTTGAGATCGAATCAAAAATATCGATCACTGCAGGCAGCGGGGGCGGGATAGTATTCGGCGTTAAAAAAGACAAATTTCCGTCCGCGGCGTGGTATTGCGTCAATATAAATAAAAGCAGTAAAAACACCCGGCTTTTCAGCGTCGGCGTCGGAACGGTCGGAACCTCATCTGCGGCGCAGAGGGGGCTCACCTCAAAGGAACTTGAAAAAAACATATTTACTTTGAAAATAAGCGTTACAGAAGAAGGCAAAATTTCTTTTTGGCTTGACGGAGGCTTTGTGGCGTCATACACCGAGCCGGATTTTGCCGGCGGGTATATAGGCTTTAATTCATATTATTCCGACATCCGTTTCTACGACATAGTATACCGCATCGGCAGCATGAAAAACCAGCTCAGCTCGCTTTCGCTTACGTCTGGGGGAGAAAAAATCGAGCTGACGCCCGGCGCGTACGTTTATTCGGTTGACCTTAAAGAAGGAAGCGACACTGTGCTGCTTAAGCTCGGGTTGCCTGAGGGCTGCTCAGCATCTGTCAACAGTGAAAATATCGGTACCGGTAGCGCTTCATACAGTTTCAAACCGGCCTATGGCGAAAGCCGGTGGACGGTGAGCCTTGCACACCCCGACTACGGAAAAACCTCGTTTGTGCTCATTCTCTGGCGCGACATTCCGGATAATCTTAAGTATACCGACACATACCGTCCGCAATATCACTTTTCACCGGCCATGAACTACATGAACGACCCGAACGGGCTTGTTTACAATGAAACAACCGGTGAATATCACCTTTTTTATCAGTACAACCCCTCGGGGCTTACCATCGGAAACCAGGTATGGGGGCATGCGGTGTCGGAAGACCTTATAAACTGGCGCGAGGTCGGCATAGCTATCGACCGGAATCCCGATGGCGGGCGGATATATAGCGGTTCCTGCGTTATCGATTACAACAACACCTCGGGTTTCTTCGACAGCTCGGTTCCGCCCGCCTCCCGCATGGTGGCGATTTATACCGTAAATGCGGCGACATATCTGCATCAGACCCAGAATATAGCTTATTCCCTTGACAACGGCTATACATGGATTAAATACTCTGGCAACCCGGTTATTCCGTCGAGCAGTTATGGCGAGGGATTCCGCGACCCGAAGGTGATGTGGATTGAAGACATCTCAAAACCGAATGGCGGTATCTGGCTGATGGTAGTCGCCGGGGGTGTCGCCCAGCTTTTCACATCCGACGATCTTGTCCACTGGACTTTCAATTCAGTAATCTGCGATATAAATGGGAAAATCGTCGAATCGGAGTGCCCGGACATTTTCAAGCTTCCGCTCGACGGGGATAAAACAAATATTAAATATGTATATTCCGGCGCAGGCAGGTTTTACATCGTCGGAAATATCATCAAAAACAAAAGCGGCATGTACGAATTCAAGGCTGAGCAGGCGCAGGTTGACAACTGCTTTTATTCGAACCGCGCATATGCGACGCAGAGCTATTTCAATGATCCCAACGGGCGTCTTATCACAATCAGCTGGCTTCGCGACACCACATCTGCCGGACTTGATGGCAAGTATTGGAACGGAGTTCAGTCGCTGCCTTACGAAACGCGCCTCGTCACCGAAGCCGGCGGTATGATGAAGCTCTGCAGCCTTCCTGTAAAGGAAGTTGAAAATCTTTTTGTGAAAGCATTATATGAAGCTGAAGGCCTGAGCCTTACCGCCGGTAAAACGCTTCTGACCGATGTTCACTCCAAAGAATACATGCTCCAGATGAAGATTAAAGCCAGCGAGGGCAACGCGTTTGAACTCCGGCTGCGCAAGGGTGGCGAGGAATATACCTCGGTTTCATGTGTTATTCTTTCCGACCTGACTGCAAGGATCACCGTAAGTACCATAAAATCCGGCGCTGTCGCCGGCTCATCATGGACAGTTACGGTTTCTCCAGATTCGGACGGCACTCTGAACCTGACAGTATTTATAGACAATACTGTGCTTGAAGTATTTGCCGGCAGCGGCCAGGCTGTTTTCAGCGACCTTATATTTCCTTCGCCTGACTCCGACGGGATGACATATACAGTAAGTTCGGGAACACAAAATATAATTTCACTGAAATGTTACGAGATGATGTCAATTTGGAATTAGAACAGATAACTGCTAAACAATATTAAAATTTAGGGGCGGATAATTGAAAACCATTCGGACCCATCAGAAGCAAAAATGGTTTCTTCTGCCCTGACCATTAAGACGCCTTAAAAAAGGCAATTCCGTTGTGAAGTCGTACGGTTTCACAACGGAATTGTTATAATTAAACTCTATTCAGTTATATGGCAACTCTGTCTGTAAGCCGGGTTCTGTCTTGAACGGCCATCTATCTTTGCGCAGTGTCGCCGCTGCGCTCCGGGACTTGCGTCCCGTGCCACCCGGGGATATGCGTCGGGCAGACGATCCCCATGCGGTGTTGCTTCGGATAGGGTTTACAGCGGACCTATGTTACCATAGGAACTGGTGAGCTCTTACCTCGCCTTTCCATCCTTACCCGACAAAGTCGGGCGGTTTATTTCTGTTGCACTTTCCCGGCAGTCGCCTGCGGCTGACGTTATCAGCTATCCTGCCCTGTGAAGCCCGGACTTTCCTCACGGTAATACCTTTCGGCAACATACCGCGCGGCCGTCTGGCAGAGTTGCGGACTATATTATAACATAAAGCCGGTTTTAAGTCAAGGCAGTTATGGATTTGGCATTTTGTCACTCTGATTCCGTTTTTGATTTATCATGGAACGCAGCGCGGAAAGCGCTGCATCAAGGCCGCCGATCTCATCGATAAGACCTATTTCGACTGCTTCTTTGCCTTCTATTATCGAGCCGACGTCGGTTGCGAGTTCGTCGGGCTTCATCATGAGTTCATTGATTTTTTCGGGAGTTGCATTGGAATGGTCGCAGATGAATCTTATTATACGCTTCTGCATATCGGCGAAATAGCGGAAGGTCTGCGGGACACCGACGACGAGTCCGTTGATTCGAACCGGGTGTATTGTCATTGTTGCGCTCGGAACGATAAAAGAGCGTTTGCCGGCGACGGCCAGCGGAACGCCTATCGAATGCCCGCCTCCAAGCACTATGGAAACAGTCGGCTTTGTCATTGAAGCGATCATTTCGGCGATGGCAAGGCCTGCTTCGACGTCGCCTCCCATGGTGTTCAGCACGACGAGCAGGCCGTCGACGTCCTCGCTCTCCTCAATAGAAACGAGAAGCGGAATGATGTGTTCGTATTTTGTCGCCTTTTGATTGCTGCCGAGCAGGTAATGCCCTTCGATCTGACCGATTATGGACAGACAGTGGATTGCCTCGCGCGAATTTTTAGCGATAACGCTTCCGCTTTTTGCGATATTGTCGATTTTTTCGCCTGTTACCTCGTTTTTTCGTTCGTTGTCGCTGTCGTTGTCGTTATCATTATCACGGTCGCGCTCGGAATTACCGGCAGCAGCGTTCAGGCCGGCCGTCCCGGCGCCAGCCGGACTGTTGCCGTTGGCGTTGGCATTTGCATTGGTATTGACATTGACATTGTCTTTGCTGTTATCTTTTTTGTGCATGTCAGACCCCCCCGAAATTATTTGCAGAAATTATTATTGCCAAAAAAATAACACGATATGTCACTGAATATTATGAAAAATCGGGATTTACAAGGCTTTTATAATATGATATAATACATAGTGGCGTTTTACGGTAAATTCCGCGCAACGTAAGCCGTTAAAGAATTCTGCCGATCGAGGCGGATATAAAAGAGGTAAACTCATATGGATAAAAAAATACTGGTAGAAACATCCGCAAGACATGTCCATGTCACGAAGGAAACTCTCGAAGCCCTATTCGGCAAGGGCGCAGAGCTGCACAATAAAAAGAACCTTTCCCAGCCGGGACAGTTTGCCTGCGAGGAGAAGGTGACTCTCGTCGGTCCCAAAGGGCAGCTCACGGCGTCGATACTCGGTCCCTGCCGTCCGGCGGATCAGGTTGAGCTTTCATTTACTGATGCGCGCGCTCTTGGACTTTCGGTTCCTGTCCGCGAGAGCGGTGACATTTTGGGCACGCCCGGACTGAAAATTGTCGGTCCTGCCGGCGAGGTGATAATCAATGAAGGCGCAATCGCCGCAAAGAGACACATACATATGACGCCAGAGGACGCTGCGTTTTTCGGCGTGTCGGACAAGCAGATTGTGAATGTCAGGCTGAACACATCCCGTCCTCTTGTATTTGGAGACGTAGTTGTCCGCGTCAGCCCCAAGTTTGCTCTTGCTATGCATATCGACACTGACGAATCGAACGCCGCCGCCGCATTCGGCAATGTTTACGGTGAAATAATCAAGTAAGATTATAAAAAGGAGCATATAACATGACTTATTCCAAAGAAGTGGAACATATGTGCGTTGTGGCTAAAGGGCCCAACCACGGTCCGGCTCCCATACCCGAAGAGGGAAAGTGGATCCAGGCAAAACAGATAACCGACATTTCAGCCTATACCCACGGTGTTGGCTGGTGCGCTCCTCAGCAGGGCGCGTGCAAGCTCTCGCTCAATGTCAAGAACGGCATAATCGAAGAAGCTCTTGTTGAGACGATCGGCTGCTCCGGCATGACCCACTCCGCCGCTATGGCTGCCGAGATTCTTCCCGGCAAGACAGTACTTGAGGCGCTCAACACAGACCTTGTCTGCGACGCAATCAACACAGCGATGAGAGAGCTGTTCCTGCAGATAGTCTACGGGCGTTCGCAGTCTGCCTTCTCGGAGGACGGACTTGTAATAGGCGCCGGGATGGAAGACCTCGGCAAAGGTGAAAGGTCGATGGTCGGCACTATGTACGGGACGCGCGCAAAGGGCGTCAGATATCTCGAGATGACCGAGGGCTACTGCACGAGAATGGCTCTTGACGCCGACAATCAGGTAATAGGGTATGAATATGTTTCTCTCGGCAAGATGACCGACATGATCAAGAAGGGCATTTCGCCAAACGAAGCATACGAAAAATCCAAGGGCACATACGGACGCTTCAATGAAGCCGTCAAGTATATAGACCCCCGCAAGGAATAACAGGAGGAAAAAGCTGTGGCAAAATTTGAAGGTTACGAAAGACGCGAGGCGAAGATCCTCGGCGTGCTTAAGAAATATGGTATTTCCTCCATTGACGAATGCCGCGACATAACGCTTGCGAAAGGCATTGACTGTGAAAAAATAGTACGCGGCACACAGCCCATATGCTTTGAAAACGCCGTATGGGCATATACGGTCGGTGCCGCTATTGCGATCAAGTCGGGAGCAAAGAAAGCGGCTGACGCAGCCGCCGCCATCGGCATCGGTCTTCAGGCATTCTGCATTCCGGGTTCTGTCGCCGAAAACCGCAAGGTCGGACTCGGACACGGGAATCTTGCAAAAATGCTGCTTTCCGAGGAAACCGAGTGTTTCTGCTTCCTTGCAGGACACGAGTCCTTCGCGGCTGCGGAAGGCGCCATAAGCATTGCGCTTAATGCAAACAAGGTCAGAGTGAAGCCCCTGCGCGTCATTCTGAACGGGCTTGGCAAGGATGCCGCATTCATCATTTCAAGGATAAACGGCTTTACGTATGTAAAGACCGAGTTTGACAACAACAACGAGGAGCTGAAGGTGGTCTCGGAGACGGCATATTCCAAAGGTCCCCGCGCTGCTGTCAAGTGCTACGGAGCCGACAACGTACCCGAGGGCGTTGAGATAATGAAGCTTGAAAAGGTCGGCGTTTCAATCACCGGAAACTCCACCAACCCGACCAGATTCCAGCACCCTGTCGCAGGCACATACAAGAAGTGGTGCGTCGAGAACGGAGTTAATTACTTCTCGGTCGCATCGGGCGGCGGCACAGGCAGAACGCTCCACCCCGACAATATGGCCGCAGGTCCTTCCTCATACGGCATGACCGACACGATGGGCAGAATGCACTCCGACGCACAGTTTGCCGGATCGTCGTCTGTGCCGGCGCACGTCGAGATGATGGGACTTATCGGCATGGGCAACAACCCGATGGTCGGAGCGACGGTCGCAGTCGCCGTGGCTGTCGAGGAAGCCGCGAAAAAGTAATACAGTTCAATTCAATAAAAACGAAAAAACGGGCTTTCATCGGTTTGATGAAAGCCCGACTTTTGAATTTTATGATGCCGAGCATTCACAGCTATCTATTCATGGAAAAATCCGTCCTGCTGCGCGGCAGGTTGATACTCGAAGCGACGGAATGTTCTGTTATTTCATCCTGATATCTGAAACGGGCAGCGAGGAACTGTTTTTCCTGCCTGAGGCCTCCCGTATATGCCGTGACTGCTGAACTGTCCTGACAGTATGGATTGCCGCTAATAATTTTGCAGCCGGTTTTTAATAAAAACAGCGGATTTTCAAATATTAACAAACAATCAATATAACAAAGACAATTTGTTAATAATATATTAACGATATGTTAACACGCCTAAAACAGAGAAAACAGAAATTGTTGATTCAGAGCATCCCGCCTGCCGTTGCGAACACATATATATTCGGATTAGAATAAAAAAAGCAGCAGTCCTGACGCAGCCTTTCAGCGTCAGCGGCTCGGCGGGTTATGCGGAAAACGGCTCCGAGCGCGAATCCGGACAGGTGTTATGGCTAAATATTGCATTGAATTATAAGATGAATTTAAAAAAAGGCTTGACAGACAGACAAAAATATAATATAATAAAATGCGTGTCGACGGATATTAAGGCAGTCGGCGCGTGTACTTTGCACGGAGAAGTACTCAAGAGGCCCAAGAGGCGCCCCTGCTAAGGGCGTAGGCCGGCTTAAACCGGCGCGAGAGTTCAAATCTCTCCTTCTCCGCCATTCAGGTCCACGGCAGTTTGCTGTGGACCTATTTTTTAATATATCTTATGACAGTAAATTTTTTAAACAATACAGCAAGAAAATCAAAACAGAAAAGCCGTGCATATTTGTTCATGCCGGGTTCCGGATTACTGAATATCCGAAAAGTTCGTTTGGATAAAGAATTGGAGTCGGCAATCCGGGATATCGCAAAGCAAGGCAGGCCGTATATATTTGCTTCAAGGCCTTAGTCAGGCATTCTGTACTGTAGCGGAAATCGGCAGCGGTTTTGTATTCCGACAAGGCGCAATCCCATGCCATGTTGGGATTTGCCTGCACAAAAAAAGATACCGGTCGTTATCGACGCAGGTATCTTTTTTATGTCTGCACTTCCGCGCCAAACTTTGCAACGAGGAAATATGCAGTTATGGGCGCAGTTCTTTCTTATTTCCGTGAAAAACACGATTTATCTTTTTGTGCGGAGCGCCCGTATTCATCTTTTTCTGTTGAAAACAAACCACTTGCTGAGAAAATAGTTTGACGCTACGACAAAAAACTGAGTAGCCAGCCATGCCGCAAGCTCATTTATTCTGTCAAGGGATAACCCGAAAAGACCATCAAGGAAACTAATGGACAATGCTGTCATCGTCCACAGAAAAGCCATGTTTAGAACATAATCAAGCCCCAGGGTGGCGAGCCTCCCGCCCGAGAAAACAAGCAGTTGCCTCATGATGCCTGAGCTCCCCTTCACATGGTCGCGAAACACCCATTTTTTATTCGTAAAAAAAGCAAAAAGCACCGCGCATATCCATGAAATGACTTTCGCCGCAGAAAAAACCGCAATATACCCGGCAGACCTCGTGTCCTCAATACTGAACAGCGCCTTGCCTCCCCAAAGCACTCCGAAATTCGACCCCAGCGAAACGAATGTCGTCAGCACGCCGAAAACAAGATATCTGATTATTTCCCCGCCGAGACCGCCGGATTTATCCTTGTATTTTTTCCCGTCTGCTATGTTTTTCCCGTCCCCTATGCCCGTGCCGTCGCTGTCTTCCACACGTTCCGCGGAGGAGATTTTTCCGCAGGACGGTTTTTTTTCAGTCCGCGGCATCTTTCCTTTTTCCTGTCCCTTTCCCATTTTGGGGTTCCTTAGTTTATTTTATATCTTGTGCCGTCCGGAGTGTCGATAAGAGTAACTCCGCGGTCTGCGAGATATTTGCGTATGCGGTCGGCTTCGGCGTAATTCTTCGACTTCTTCGCGTTTTTTCTCTCCTCTATCAGACGCAGTATCTCGGTGACAAATGGATCCTCGGATACTTCAGGCGCGCCTGATGCCGCGGCCTCCGCTTTTTTCTTCTCGTTACAGCTTTCGTCATTGCCATCATGCAGCTTCCGCGCAGCCTTGATAAGGTCAAGCGAAAGCACGCGGTCAAAGTCGGCGATCAGCGCAAGCTTTGTCGCCGCGTTCGCATCTGACTTGAGGACGTCATAGACAGCTGTCACCGCCAGCGAGGTGTTTAGGTCGTTGTCCAGAGCCGCGGTAAAGCCGGCCTTTAGCGCCTCGAATGCCGCAGCGTCAATTTCTTCGCCTTTTTGCGGCTCAAGAGCCGCGATTCGCGATATTAGCTTGCTGTAAGCCGACGCTGCGTTGTCAAGGTTTTCCCATGTGAAAACAAGAGCCTTCCGGTAATGCGAGCCGAGGCAGAAAAACCTGTATGCCATCGGATCGTATCCTTTTTCCTCAAGCAGCGAGACGGTTAAAAATTCGCCCGACGACTTGCTCATCTTGCCGGTGCTCGTGTTCAGGTGCAGCACATGAAACCAATAATTGCACCACTTATGGCCGAGGTAGGCTTCACTCTGCGCGATTTCGTTTGTATGATGTGGGAATGCGTTGTCAATGCCGCCGCAGTGAATGTCAAGTCTCTCCCCTAAGTACTTCATGGAAATACATGAGCACTCGATATGCCAGCCGGGATATCCCAGTCCCCACGGGCTGTCCCATTTAAGCTCCTGATCCTCAAATTTTGATTTGGTGAACCAGAGCGCAAAGTCTGCGGGGTTGCGCTTGTTTCTGTCCTCCCCGACGCCTTCGCGGACGCCGACCGCAAGATCCTCTTCCTTAAAATCGTGGAAAACATGGTATTGCTTCAGCTTTGAAATGTCAAAATAAACGTTACCGCCCGAAAGGTATGCATACCCCTTGTCGATAAGCACGCCGATTACCCTTATGAACTCGTCAACGCAGGAAGTCGCCGGAATCACAGTTTCCGGCTTCTTTATATTGAGCTTGACGCAGTCGGCGAAAAAGGCGTCGGTATAGTACTTTGCAATCTCCATTACCGTCTTGTGCTCACGACGCGCCCCCTTGAGCATCTTGTCCTCGCCTGTATCGGCGTCGCTTGTCAGGTGTCCGACATCGGTGATATTCATCACACGGCGCACCTCAAGTCCTGTATAGCGGAGGTACTTTTCAAGCACGTCCTCCATGATATATGTACGGAGATTGCCTATATGAGCATAATGATAGACGGTCGGCCCGCAGGTGTAAAGTTTAATCACCCCGGGCTCGACCGGAATCAGCTCCTCTTTTGTCCTTGTTAAAGTGTTATAGATTTGCATTCAGCTGTTTATTGCTCCTCGGTTATTATGACTTTAGGGTCGGCGTCGCTTTCGGCTTCGTCAAGCAGACTGTCAAGTTCTTCTTCGCCGGCCGGTTCCTCCGGCTTTCTTATACATCCCGCCCCCGACCCGCAGCAGATTGCCTTCAAGTGGGTGAAACCGGGAATCGAAATTGTCAGCTCGCGCTTGCCTTCTTCTTTTCTTGACGGCCTGCAGGCAACATAAAGAAGCAGAGAGGCGAATCCCCACTCGCCTTTTTTCTTGTCACAGCGCACCGCCAGAGGCACAAGCGACAAAAAAGCTATGATGCCTATTATCCACGCGGCGGCGCAGCTCTTCTTTCTTTTCCTTTTCGGCGCATAGAATCTTGAATAATAATTGTCAAGTATCATACGCAAATCCTCCGCTATTGTTTAGTTTTATATCAGGCAGAATTCGTTTACGGCCCGGGCAACTTTCAACGCCGTATTCTCGACGCTGTCCGACGCGTCAACCACAACGACATTGTCTTTGAGCTTTTTGAAAATCTCCATATATTTTATGCGGAATTTTTCAAGTTTTTCTTTTTTTTCGTAAATTTCCGTTGTGGTGCGCCCTGAGGCGATGCGGTCAAGGCACTTATCAGGAGCAAGGTCGAGAAAAACACACAGATCCGGACGCCGTATCTCGGGACATTTGACGTTCATCGACATAACCCAGTCGAAATCGGTTTCGCTTCCCTGATATGCAAGCGACGAATAATAGTATCTGTCACAAATCACGTCATATCCGTCGGAAAGCATTTTATTTATTCCGGACACAGGATCGCTGTTGTGCCCTATCCGGTCGAGCACGAAAAGAGCAGCCATCTCGCAGGGCGTCTTTTTTACCGTCCCGGCGAGAGCTTCGCGCAGTGTCTTCCCGGCCTCCGAGGAGGTCGGCTCGGCTGTTACGAAAACACGCCTTCCGCGTCCTTTGAGGTAAGATTCAAGCAGCTTTATCTGCGTCGTTTTGCCCGAACCGTCAAGCCCTTCAATTATTATAAACTTTCCTGTTTGAAAAGACATTATTGCTCACCTTATATTTCGGGTATTTCAATTTTTATCTCCCGCCCGAGATTCGCCGACTCGACAATTCCCGAAATTATCGCCTGATTTATCAGTATATCGGAAGTCGGCACCGGAGCGGGCTTTCTGTCCCTCACCGCATCAAGGAACGAGCGGACTTTTCTCTCCACCCGTCCGAGTCCTTTTAGTTCGATAATTGGAATCGTGTATTCGGTCTGCTGACCCGCAACTTCGGTGTAGATTTTCATCGGGCCGCCGACGCTCCCGTTCCAGCAGTCGGTTGACGGAATGCGCAGGCCGCCCTCGGTTCCCAGTATTATTGTGTCGCCCGGAGTGTCCATATTCATCGCCCACGAAATTCTGAAGTCAAGTATTATATCTCCCTCAAGACGAATAAACGCTGCAGCAAAATCGTCGACTCCGAATTTTTTTGCATAGTCCGGTTTGTCCTCGTAATAAGCGGGATCCTTCCCAAAATAATCGGCGGTATAACCCGACACTGTCAGCGGTTTCGGATACCCGAGCGCAACCAGCACCATATCGAGAGAATAACAGCCTATGTCGCCGACAGCGCCTATTCCCGCCGTATCGGCGCGTATAAAGCTGTCCGAACGCTTATATGGAATGCCGCGTCGGCGCCCGCCGCCGGTCTGTATATAGTATATCCTTCCGAGCACTCCCGATTTTACAATTTTTCCGATCATCTGCATATTCGGGTCAAATCTCGGCTGGAACCCTATCGACAATATTTTTCCCGTCTTCTTTTCGACACGGCAGAGTTCGACCGCTTCGTCAAGAGTCACCGTCATCGGTTTCTCAAGCAGAACGTCAAGGCCATGCTCCATAGCGTACATGGCGGGTCCTGCATGCTGGCGGTTGTATGTGCAGACCGAAACGGCGTCAAGGTCATTCTCGGCTATCATCTGCTTATAATCAGTATATGTCTTAACATCCTCAAGCCCGTAGCCCCTGAAAAATTTATCGGCGCGTCCGGGCACCAAATCTGCACCGGCGACTATTTTTACATCGTCAAATTGCAAATATGCCTTTATGTGCGAGTTGGCTATGCCGCCGGTTCCGATAAACCCGATGCGGAGTTTCCTGCCGTTTGCTTTTTTTCCCGCTGCCGGAGCGTCCGCCGCATCTTCCTTAAAAAGGTCGAGAATTTTTGAGTCGTTGTCCATTTTGAGCCTTTCAGAACATTCGATGATAATATACTAAATTATAAGCCAGATAACGTCTTTTGTCAAGGATAAATATGCCTTTGAACCTTAGACAAGCCATATGGCCTGCCCGGGGCCGTCAGTAATACTTATCAGGCATAATTTTTGCCTTTTTTAACAACCGGTTACGATAGCCTGTAATTTGCGATTGCAGAATTCAGTCCGGCTCGAAAAGCCAATACTCGGTGCGATTGGCAGCGGCGTTTTTGAAAATATGCTGGCGGGAAATTCGTATCGGGCGGTATTTACCGATAAACGACTGTTAAAAAGCCTACAGTTTGCGTCACGAAACATATAAATGATACAATATATTGAAATTATCTTTATTATAATGTGATTTATTGCGGAAAGGGTCTTTTATTTTACATTATTTTGTATTATAATAATTGTATAGAGTTTTTTACTGAATAAAAAGCATTATGAATAACGTCGCGGAGGAGAAAATGAAACAGAAATTCACAATTACAATAGCTGATATCGAAATGAATATTCTCAGCGAAGGAACCTCGGAGGATGTCGAGGCCATAGTGAACAAGGTAGACCGCAGAATAAGGGAAATCTGTCTCCGCAGTCCGCGCATTTCAAAAAACGAAGCGGCGCTGCTCTGCGCGCTTGAATTCTGTTCCGAGCGCGATATCGCCCAGCGCGAACTCAGCCAGCGCGGGGACAGCAGCGAGACGCTTAAGGAAGAAAATGCAAGGCTTACCGATACACTTGATAAGCTGACCGCCAAGGTTGAAGCTCTCAAGGATAAATATGAATCGGCCGCCGCCGCGCAGAAGGAAAAATACGAGTCAGCCGCCGCCACGCAGAAGGAAAAGTATGAAGGCCGCATTCAGATAATGAAGGAAAAATATGAGGCAAGAATAAATTCTCTCAGGCAGAAGCTTGAGGAATTCAAGAAGTCAGGCAGTGCTCAGCAGCAGCTCTCGCTGGATTTTAACGAGGAAAACGATATCGACACAGCGCCAGCTGATGCCCCTCTTGAAGCTCCCGAGGAAAATTCCGCCCCGGCAGAAAAGATGGCCGCCGAGATAAAAACCGAAAGGACAGAGGACAAAAATACTATTACGGATTCCGCAAAAACCTTTGAAACCGCACCTTCAGCCACGGCTGCAGACGACGGTAACGGCAACAACAAAAAAGATGCGCGCAGCAAGGGAAAAAACAAAGTCGGCTCGATGTTCGACCTTCTGACCTTCAATGATGTCTGATAAAAATATCCGCTTGCCCGAGCTTCTTTCACCGGCAGGTTCGCCCACAGCGCTCGAAGCCGCTATTGAGGCCGGAGCCGATGCGGTTTACTTTGGCGGCGCTCGGCATAACGCGCGTGTAAACGCTGAAAATTTTAACCAAAACGATATTTCTGCTTCTGTTTCTCTTGCGCACGCGCATAATGTAAAGACATATTTCACCCTCAACACCCTCGTCACCGACCGCGAGCTGCCAGAGCTTCTTGACGAAGCCCGCGCCGCGGCCGCGGCGGGGGTCGACGCGCTTATTATGGCCGACCTCGGCGCTGCCGCTATGGTTCACAAAGCTTTGCCGGACCTGCCGCTTCATGCGAGTACCCAGGCGTCAGGTCACAATACGGCCGCAGGCAGGGAATTTGCGGCGCTTGGGTTTTCAAGGATGGTTTGCGCACGCGAAATGTCGCTTGACGATATCCGCTCGTTTGTAAAAAATTCGCCGGTTGAAGCCGAGGTGTTCGTCCACGGCGCGCTGTGCGTATGCCACTCGGGACAATGCCTTTTCTCCTCTATTGTAGGCGGACGCAGCGGCAACCGAGGCGAGTGCGCCCAGCCCTGCCGCCTGCCGTATAAAACCGGCGCAAAAAGCGGCAATCCCCTCTCGCTTAAGGATCTATGCCTTGCCCGTCATGTGCCGGAGCTTATCTCCTCTGGCGTCGCTTCGCTGAAAATCGAGGGCCGGATGAAATCACCCGAATACGTGCTCGCCGTCACCCGAGTATGGCGGAAACTGCTCGACGAACGCCGCTCGGCGGACGACGGCGAAATGGAATATCTTGCGTCAATATTTTCCCGCGGTGGTTTTACCGACGGGTACTTCACAAAAAACATCGGGCGCAAAATGCTCGGAGTCCGCTCGGAGGGCGACAAGGAAAACTCGCGCGCCCTTAAACCGTTTACGGGTATCACAAAAAAAATTCCGCTCGATATGTCCGTGTCGATTCTCCCCGGAGTTCCGATGATGCTGACAGCGTCGGCCGGCGGACGAGTAGTTACTGTCGCAGGCGAAGTGCCCGAGACAGCGGTGAATGCTCCGTCAGGCCGAGATTTTATCCTGCGCAGCCTGCAAAAGCTCGGCGAGACTCCTTTTTCCGCCGGAAAAGTTACGCTCGTGCTCGGCGAAGGTCTTGCAATTCCGGTTTCAAAGCTCAACGCCCTGCGCCGCGACGCGGTTGCGGCGCTTCTTGCCGCCGGAAGCCGCGCGCCTGATGCTGCCGCCGATAACATCAATAACACATTTAACACATATGGCATATGCAAGACCGGCAGCACCGGAAGCAGCAGCAATAATACCGAACCGATTTTACCTCAAAAAAAGCGGAAGAATATAAGGACAGCAAGGTTTGTGTCGGCATTCCAGATACCCGACGAAGCCGCCGGGTATTTCGATATAATCTATCTGCCGCTCGGCGAGTTTGTCGCCTCCGGATGCGGTCAGGCGAACGGAATTATCCTGCCGCCGGTTATTTTTGACAGCGAGCTTCCGTCGGTGGAAAAAATGCTCGAGAGTGCAGCGGCGCTTGGCGTCCGCCACGCTCTTATAGGAAACATCGGACATATCGCCATAGCTCAAAAATATTCTTTCACTCCGCACGGGGATTTCAGGCTCAATGTAACGAACAGCGCCTCAACTGCCATCTGCGAGTCGCTTGGCTTTGAGGATGTAATTCTCTCACCCGAACTGACGCTTCCTCAGATTCGCGACATCGGGGGAGACACCGGTGTCATTATCTACGGCAGAATTCCTCTCATGCTGCTTGAAAAGTGCGCCGCAACCGACACCTCAGGCTGCAACGCCTGCCGTGCAGGAAAGGCGGCCATCATCGACCGGCGCGGGGTATCTTTCCCTGTTCTGCGCTCAGAGCCGCACCGCAATATTGTTTACAACAGCCTGCCGACTTATATGGCTGACCGGCGCTCCGAACTGATTAAATACAGAGTCTTATCGCAGCATTTTCTTTTTTCAACAGAAACAGCGCGCGAAGCAGCGGCTGTGATAGCGGCCTATAAAAACGGCTGGACTTCAAATTATAAAATAAGGCGGATTTGAAAGGTTGAATCATCCATCCTGTTACTTTTGGTAATTGTTTTCTTTTGTTTTATTTGTCATTTTGGCAGTTAACATTTATATCGGACGGCTAAGCAGGGCAGACCATTTTATTTAGCTTTTGCGGCGCAAAATAATAAAAGGGGCTGTTTAAAATAACCCTGAAAAAGAGCAGGCAAAAAATTTCCTTCTTGCCTGCTTTTTTATTTTTGAAAAAATAAACGACTGCCCTCTTTCAAAGGAAGCCGAATGATTGTATAAATTGTCCTGTTATAATAAAGTTGTAATACTCGGTACATAGTGATATATCCGCCCGCGTGATTTTAACAAAGGCTTGACTCATTTCAAAAAACGTTACTCTGCTTAATTACTTTGAACTGTACTGTTACAATTTTGATTGACTGTGATAGTAAAATAAGAACGCTAATGTTGACACTTACCGTATCAATATTAGCGTTCTTATATGG
>CAZMZJ010000027.1:0-17651 GCA_964570825.1 uncultured Lachnospiraceae bacterium
CAAAGTTCAAAGTTCAAAGTTCAAAGTTCAAAGTTCAAAGTTCAAAGTTCAAAGTCAAAAGTTAAAAAGTCAAAATAATCCATAATTTCAGTTCTCTGTTCAAGGACGGTATCAGACCATGATTTATATCGCTCTCCTCGGCTTCGGAAACATAGGCGGCGGCACGGCCGAGGTGCTAACCGAAAACAGCGCGCAGATAGAACGCTATGTCGGCTGCCCGGTCAAAATAAAATATATACTTGATCTGCGCGAATTCCCTAACAGCCCGTTCGGAAAGCTTATCGTGCATGATTTCAATACAATTCTCAACGACCCGGACGTCAGAATAGTCGCCGAAATGATGGGCGGCTCGCACCCGGCGTATGATTTCACAAAAGCCTGCCTTTCCGCCGGTAAAAACGTCGTGACCTCAAACAAGGAGGTCGTGGCAAAGTTCGGCGCGGAGCTGCTCGACATCGCCGCGTCTTCCGGCGTGCGTTACCTGTTCGAGGCCAGTGTGGGCGGCGGAATCCCTATAATCCGCCCGATGATTAACGACCTCGCCGCAAACGGCATCATATCGGTCAGCGGCATCCTAAACGGCACCACCAACTATATATTGACACGCATGGAGCGCGAGGGCGTCGACTACTCACCGGCTCTCAAGGACGCACAGGCTCTCGGTTATGCCGAGGCTAATCCCGCCGCCGACATCGACGGCATCGACGCCGCTCGCAAAATTGTCATTCTCGCCGCACTTGCGTTCGGTAAAATCGCCAACCCCGACGACATACACACCGAAGGCATCGGAAGCATCACCAATGACGACATTAAAACCGCCTCCTCTTTCGGCTGCACCATAAAGCTGATAGCACACACCCAGCTTGTCGGCGGCAGGCTGTTGGCTATGGTTTCTCCTCGCTTCGTATCCTCCGACAGCCCGATGTACAGCGTCTACGACGTCTTCAACAGCATACTCGTCGAGGGCGACATGATAGGCAAGGCGATGTTCTACGGACGCGGCGCCGGCAGGCTCCCGACGGCAAGCGCGGTTAACGCCGACATTATCGACATAGCCGCAAACCTTTCCGCAGCCCCGAGAAGGCTGCACTGGGATGTTGCGAAAAAAGATGACCTCGCGGACTTCGGCAGCTACTCCTGCCGTTCGTGCTTTATTTTCCGCGATATCCCCGGCTGCGAAGCGGCAGTTGAAAAAGTGTTCGGAAAGCCAGAAAAGACAGTCCGCGCAAACGGGCGGCTCGCTTTTGTCGGCGGCGTCATGACGGAAAATGAGGCTGAAGAAAAATCGGCGAAGTGCGGAGTTCCGTTAATCAAGAGATTTAGAATGTTTTAATTATAAATTATAAATACACCGGGGGGGCTTTTGAATAAGCTTCCCCCACCCCTTAATGAGATTTCAAAATTCATACTTTGATTTATTGTTGCGGGTGTCTGTGAATAATTTCAGGCGCTTTTTTCTTTTTGTATGCAACGCACGGATTTGAGCCTTCTGCCGCTGCGCGCTCTTAATGCTGTTCTTTATATACTCATTCGTATGCTTTACCACCTCCCCGCCCAGAGGGCAGACGACGGCTATGTTTATGACCGTCATGGCTCCGAGCGCAAAGTCGGCTATCCCCCAGACCCTGCCCGGCGCGCTGACGGCCCCCCACAGCATGGCAAGGCCGTACGCCGCGATGAATAAATATTTGAATATTTTTTTCTCTGACAGATACCTGACGCACTCCATTCCGTAATGCGCCCAGCAGGTGACGGTCGCAAAGCCGAAAAACAAAACCATGGCGCAGATGCAGTATTCAGACCAGCCGCCGAGCACGGACGAATATGCGCGCAGCGTCATCATCATCGAGTCCATCCCGTACTCTGCGGCTTCGCCATAGCCGATAATTACAACGATGGCCGTCATCGTGCAAAGGAGAATCGTGTCGACGAACACCTCAAAAATTCCCCAGAAACCCTGCTCGGCCGGGTATCGCGCGTTCGATCCGGCATGCGCAATAGGCGCCGTGCCGCAGCCGGCTTCGTTCGACATCAGCCCACGCATTGCTCCGAAACGTATGCCCCGTAGCACAAGATACCCCGCCGCCCCTCCGGCAGCGCTCGTCGGCGAAAATGCGTCCCTTATAATAGCCGCAAAAGCCGGAACAACATCGTCATGCCGCAGCAGCATCACGGCGAGCGAAAGCACTATATAGAGCGCAGTCATAAAGGGCACGAGCTTCTCGGTCAAATTCGATATTCCCTCGGCGCCGGTGACTATAACCGCTATGGCAAGAAACGCAAATACGCCGCCGGTGAAAGCCGTGTCAAGACCGGCGACGCCGAGAAATGAACGCGCCACCGCGTTTATTTGTATGACGCAGCCCATAGTCAGCGAGTCGAGGATGCAGAGCGCGGCGAAAACCGCCGCAAGCAGTTTCCCCGTCACCCCACTGCCGCGCGACGCAAAAAAGTCCTTTATGTAGTACATCGGGCCGCCATGATATGCGCCGTCGCGCCCGCTCCGGCGGTGTCCGAAGGCTATAACCGTTTCGGCGTATTTTAATAGCATTGCAGCAAGGGCGCTCACCCACATCCAGAATATCGCGCCGAATCCGCCGAGGTATATCGCCGACGCGACTCCTACTATATTGCCGACTCCAAGCGTTCCCGCAAGAGCAAGCGACACGGCCCTCGCCGGAGACATTCCGCCGCCGCACCCCCGGCTCAGCATGCCCCGGAGCATGACTTCAGGATGCCTCAGGAAAAAAAGCTTCAGGCGCACCGCAAAATACACTCCGGCGGCGAGCAGGGCAAACGGCACCGCTATGCCGAATATATATCTGTTGACAAATTCAAGCATTCAACACCTCATGCTCCGGAAATGTATGGATTATTTTTTTACACGCGGAGAATACTACGCAATATGCACGCATTCTTATTCATTTCTATGCCATTATGGCTGATTTTATTACTTTGAAGTCGATTATTAGCAGACGCATGAGCGGCGGATAAATGTAATTGTTAACAATTTGTGAATATTACGGTTTTTATATTGATTTTTCCGCTATATGGTATTAAAATATGCACAGTCGGTTAGCACTCATCTATTTTGAGTGCCAGCCGCATATATAGTTCATAACCAAAAAAAGATATATTCTTAAGGAGGAACAGTAAAATGAAAATTAAACCACTTGCTGACAGAGTTGTTGTCAAGCTCGTCGAAGCAGAAGAAAAAACCAAAACAGGCATTATACTCACCGCATCGGCACAGGAAAAGCCTCAGATTGCCGAAGTCATCGCCGTTGGCCCCGGCGGAATCGTCGACGGCAAGGAAGTCACTATGACAGTCAAGGTCGGGGACAAGGTAATAACCTCAAAATACGCAGGCACTGAAGTAAAAGCCGACGGCGTCGAGTACAACATCGTCCGTCAGAGCGATATTCTTGCCATCGTCGAGTAACAAGCAGGCAGTATTCGTTTTACCGCATTAAATGTATTAAAATTCAGGAGGATATACAGTCATGGCTAAGGAATTACTTTACGGAATCGAGGCAAGAAACGCCCTTCTTCGCGGCGTCGACAAGCTTGCCGATACAGTCAAGATCACTCTCGGCCCCAAGGGCAGAAACGTGGTTCTTGACAAAAAATACGGCTCACCGCTGATCATCAACGACGGCGTCACAATCGCCAAGGAAATCGAGCTTGAGGACGCCACCGAGAATATGGGCGCCCAGCTCATCAAGGAAGTCGCTACAAAAACCAACGACGCTGCCGGCGACGGCACAACCACTGCCACCCTTCTCGCCCAGGCGTTCGTCCGCGAGGGCATGAAGAACGTTACCGCAGGAGCTAACCCGATGGTTCTCCGCAAGGGAATCAAAAAGGCCGTCGACCGCGCGGTGGAATGCCTTATCGCTAACTCCAAGCCGATAAACGGCTCCGAGGACATCGCCCGCGTCGGCACCATCTCCGCCGGCGACGAGGTCATCGGACGGCTGATCGCCGACGCCATGGAAAAGGTCACGAGCGACGGCGTAATCACTGTCGAGGAGTCAAAGTCCGCAGACACATATTCCGAGGTCGTCGAGGGCATGCAGTTCGACCGCGGCTACCTCTCGCCATATATGGCCACCGATATGGATAAGATGGAAGCAGTCATCGAAGACGCTCTCATCCTTATCACCGATAAGAAAATATCCAACATTCAGGAAATCCTTCCCCTGCTCGAACAGGTCGTTCAGGCCGGCAAGAAGCTGCTGATTATCGCAGAGGACGTCGAGGGTGAGGCTCTCACGACTCTCGTGCTCAACAAGCTGCGCGGAACCTTCGTGTGCGTCGCCGTCAAGGCTCCCGGATTCGGCGACCGCCGCAAAGAAATGCTGCGCGATATTGCAGTGCTCACCGGCGGTGAGGTCATTTCCTCCGAAATCGGCCTCGAACTCAAGGATACCACCCTCAATCAGCTCGGCCGCGCAAGACAGATTAAGGTCAACAAGGAAAACACCATCATTGTCGGCGGCGCAGGCGATTCTTCCGACATCAAGGCAAGAATCAACCAGATTAAGGCTCAGATCGAAACGACAACCTCCGATTTCGACCGCGAAAAGCTTCAGGAGCGCCTCGCAAAGCTCTCCGGCGGCGTCGCAGTTATTAAGGTTGGCGCTGCAACCGAGGCTGAAATGAAGGAAAAGAAGCTCCGCATCGAGGACGCTCTCAACGCAACCCGCGCAGCTGTCCAGGAAGGCATCGTACCGGGCGGCGGAACCGCTTACCTCAACATCATCAATGACGTCAAAAAGCTCATCGACACCGTCGACGGCGACGAAAAAACCGGCGTCAAGATCGTCGTCAAGGCCCTCGAGGAGCCGGCTCGCCAGATTGCCATCAACGCCGGCTTCGACGGCGGCGTCGTGGTCGACAAGATCATGAACAGCGGCAAGCTGGGCTACGGCTTCGACGCTTACAACGAAACCTATGTCGACATGGTATCCGCCGGAATCGTCGACCCGACCAAGGTCACACGTTCGGCCCTCCAGAACGCTTCCTCTATCGCAAGCATCATCCTCACCACCGAGGCTGTTGTCGCAGATATCAAGGAACCCGCTCCCGCAGCTCCCGCAGGCGGCATGGGCGGCGGCATGGGCGGAATGTATTGATATTGATTCCGCAATATCCGAATTCGGCAAACCCAATATTAAACCGGCCCGGACTGAAAAAGCCCGGACCGGTTTTTATTATTTATGATATCATATTCAGAATCTTTTTATGACAGCTCTCCGTTGCAGCGTATCGTTATTATGAAGTCCGGCTGCAGAGTCGCTATCTGATCGTCGCTTATCGTATATTCCCCTTCATTGAGAACGTACATCTTTGAAAAATGCTCCGCCATATTCCTGAGCATCGCGGTGCCGTATTCGTCGCGCATCACTATCGCCACGGGAAGCGATGCGTCGCTGTTGTACGAAATAAAGGCTTTTGAAATGTCAAAGCTGTTTCCGCTCTGCTCAATATTCACCGCAGAAGCGAAATTCGGCTTTAGAGTTATGAATTTTTCGCTGAAAATTATTCTGGCAAGGCCCAGGCGCGCAACAAGCTCGCCGCCGATATCCTCGCTTATTTCAGGTGTGAAATCGTTCAGCGTATGAACTCTGACAGAGCTGAACTTCTTTGCTACCTCGCTCATCAGCGAATAATACCCGACATACGCGCCGGTGTCTGTCCAGATGCCCCCCGTCTGGTAGTACAGCCGGCCGAGTATCTTATGGCTCTTCATATCTTCGGTAAGGTCAATGACCTTCATTCCGGCGCCAGAACGAACGCTTTTCACCATCTCCTTGTATTTTTCAACCGTCTGAGCCAGATTTTTCAGCGGCTCAGGCGCGTCATCCTCGTATACCGCGAGTTTATCCGGAACTATGACATATATGAATTCCGTATTCTTTCCGCTGAGCTCCTTCGCTTTCGCAATTTTGCGGGCCAGCGCCGAACGTATGGCTTCTATCTGGGAATCAGTCAGAAAACTGAGCCCTGAATAGTCGCTCGAATAAAGCTGCGAGTTGCCGCCGACCGCCGCAGTTTTCGTAACCTTCGCTTCCTTCCGCCGAAGCGTTAGCTGCACCGCCTTGCTTTCGCTTTTGCCGTTTACTTTCGCGGTGATTTTCACAGTCGACGTCAGTTCGTTTCCAAGATCCACCTCGATAAAAAACAGCGAGCCGACCGCCTTCTGGCTGACTGATGCGATGCTGTCGCCTGACACCGTGATGAGCGCGTCGGATTCCGTCTGCCCGGCGATGCACACTGTCGTTTCTCCGGTCTGCGACTGCGCTATCACAATGGGTTCCGCGGTTACAAACGATGTAATCTCAAGCTTCTTTCCCGCCGAATAGGTCTGCGACAGGTCAGGGTCGGCTATACCGTACAGCTCATATTCGTGTATGAACTGAACCACCACGTCGGGTTTTATGTTGCTGACCACAAGGCTTGAAAACTGAAGATTCGGTTTATATGTGACTTCGTCAAACGTATTCGAAAAATACGGCATAAGCTGTATTCTGTCCCATTCGTCAGTAAACTCAAGCAAAATGTTCGGCCCGTCGGCCTTCCCGGCTTTATATTCGTCCGAAAAAACAGTTCTTACCATGCTGCCGTAATACTCGCTGCTCGAGTACTTTATCACGGTGCTGTCAGACAGCGATATCGTGCGGTTCTTGATGATCGAAGACAGCCCTATCGTACGGGCAAGGGCTTTGCCATCGTCAATATTTATGTGAGTCCAAAGCGCGTCCCTTCTCACCCGGTCGCCTTCAATTCCGTAAAGCTCGCTCAGCCTGTCGCAGACTGCGGAATACAGATACCACTCCCCAAGCGAGTTGAGCGAGTTTTCCGTGTTGTTGTAAAGCTGGTCTATGTTGTCAGTCATCCTACCGGCTTTGAGAGCATCGGTGGCGTTGAAGAAAAAGTCATATCCCATGTCGTGCAGATATGAAGTCAGCTGCGACAGCTTCGTGCTGCCGCTTATCGACTCTATGTATGACGGCATGTATTCACTGTAAACAGTCTGGGAATTGGGAATCACTACAAGCAGATACTCGACCCCCTGATTGTTGTAGGCGTACCTGCGCAGGTTTATATAGGTCTGCAGCCGCATCAGCTCGATGCCGGTGAACTGTCCTATTCCAAGATAATCCTCAAGATAATTGTACCCGGTCTCGTCGGTTCCTGCCTCAAAGAGAAAATCGTTGCTGCCGAGTATCACATCTCTGCTTCCGGTGCTGCGGAATACAATATATTCGCACCGACTTACAAAATTCACAAGATTTTCATTGTCATAAAATGCATCCGAAAAGCCTGAAAAGGAGATGCCGAACTCACTTGAGGTCCCGGCGCCGGCTTCCTGCGTCTGCATAAGCGCCGTTATTCCAAAATATGAGGCGCAGGAGAGAAGCACCCCAATAAAAAGCGCTGCGCAGATGATGTTTACTGGTTTTGACCTATACATGCTTTTCTCACTCCCTTACAATAATCCGCGTGCCGAATCACGCATAAATCCGCCGCCTTCAAAATGCGAGATAAACGAACGCCTTCGACGCGTATGCCGGATACTGCGGCATGAAAAACATAATTGCGTACACAAACGCGCCAAGCAGCAAAAACATTGAAACCGCTTCAGCCGCCGATAGCGCCCGCTTCGGCAATTTATCCGCCAGCCTGTCGCCGTAATACGACAACGGCACAAGGACAAACAACGCCGCCGCGGCGACAGCAATCAGTTTTCTGCCCGACAAGGCAACAGTGGCGTAATATATTTTGAAGTCCGCAGCCGTGAAGCTGAGATTCCCAAAAAAGCCGAAAGGTCTGTTCAGACTGCCTGACGCTGCGGCGGTCCAAAAAAATACCATGAGTACCGCTGTAAACATCCACCCGAGCGGACGCAAGAACTTTTTTTTCTCAAGCATGTCTTCCGCTCCAGAAATTCTGAAAAGAACCGTAACCGCAGCCGCCGTCAGCGCGGCTGCAAGCATCGCAGGCGTGGTTTTAATCCAGAGCGTCACGGCGAGCACCATAAGCGCGGAGCCAAGCGCCGCGGCAAGCTTCTTTCCGCTTCTTTTCTCTACCGCCGATACGGCGGGAGAAACGAGGTAATCGTCGAAAAATCCTCCCAGGCCTCTGAATATCCTGCCGAAATAGACCGAAGGGGAGTATGCCGCAGGAGCAAAACCGCAGTCGCGTGGGATAATTATTCCGAACATCAAAGAGATACCTGCACCCATGTCGGTCCAGCCTGCAATTGCAAAGAAAGACGACATATAAACGAGCAGCGCGGCAAGAAGCCCGAATATGGCATTGACGCTCTCACCGCTGATTTCGATGATGCTTTTATATGCCGTAGTCAGAACCGCGGAAACAGCGATCACTTCAATGAAACCGATTGCGAATAGTCTTGCGCCTCCCGCGAAACTGTTTATGTTAAAGCTGATATTTTCAATATACTTTCTGAAATCCTTGTACTTTACAAGAGGTCCGGCAGCCATCACCGGAAAAAACGTGAGATACAGCATAGAATCGACTATACCGCCCGGTTCGCAGTCGCCGCGCCTGATATCCGCAAGGTAGGATACCGACATCAGCAAATATACCGCCGCTCCAAGCGGGAAAACAAACGCCCCGCCGGACGCCTCATAAATAATCCGCAGCGCAATAAACGCAGCGATATCGGCTGCTACGATTATGCCGAATGTCAGTTTCCCGCCGGCCTTCGCAACCTTTTTGCCACCGGCATATGTCAACGCGGCGACGGCAGCAAGGACAGGTATGGCAAGCGGAGTGCGTAGATTTGCGAAAATATAAAAAAGGACGCCCGACATGAGCAGCACATATTTTCTCAGCCGCCCCGGCATAAGCGTATAAATTCCGAGAGCCGTCGGCAAAAACAAAAACATGAAAGCCGCGGAAGCATACAGCATATGGCTCTCCTCCTTTGAACAGCGTTCCGTTATTTACAAGTAATTTTATCACACATCGGGCAACCTTGCAAGCTGTATCTCCAAATAATATTCCGTTTGCATGAATTCTGCGGAATTCTTCCTGTAGCTTCTCCCCGCTCGGCAGCGCCTATCACGCATCTCAGTATCTCAGCCGGCGGTACAGCTCCTTCGCGCGTTCAAGCTGCCTGTAAACCGTTCTCTCGTCATAGCTTCTTTCAAATGCGTGCCGGCGCACGCGGTATGTGATGTCGTTGCGCCGCAGACGGCGACCCGCTGAAACGAAATATACTTCCCTCACCGCCTCGGCGCAGTCCGCGTTGCCCGTGGCGCGCAAAAGCCGCATGGTGTCATAAACGGCAAGCATGTCGAGAGCCACCTCCTTTGACGGGCAGACGCCGCGGATAGCATCGCAAATCTCAAAAGCTCCAAGACCGCGCCTGTCAAATCCGTACTCCGCATAGCGTCTGAATGCGCGGCCGGCGTCAGTATTTTTTATCCCCGGCTTGCATGGCCTCTTCTTAAATTCCATATTATTCCCTCCCATCTTTTTTGCGTCGTTTTTTCCAGCTTCATGTTATTTTTTGTTTAATTATAGAACGCTTGTTTTTGTTTGTCAAGCTTTGCTTTAATTTATATTGACAAAAGCGGAAAACAGTGCTACAATACTTTTATGACATATGTCTTTGTCCGCCGGACGCCGTTTTCCGCCGGACACATAATTTTAATAAATTCGGCTATTTTAAGGAGGATGCACAGAATGAAAACCGCAAAAATCATGTTGTCCACAATCCGCGATGTTCAGAACTTTGTTGCCATTGCAACCGGTTACGAAGGCGAGATTGACCTCTCCTCGGGACGCTATGTCGTTGATGCAAAATCAATCATCGGTATTTTCAGTCTCGACCTGCTCTCGCCCATAACTCTGACAATCCACTCCGGCGACGCCGACAAGCTGCTCAAGGCAATTGACGCATATATAGTCAAATAAATTATCCCAATTGTTCTTTATGAAGGGTAAATTCCGTCTATGCCTCCCGGCTATGACGAGGTCTCCCGTTCTCAGACGATATAACCATATCACACATACAAAAAAGGTCCCGGAATATCCGGAACCTTTTATTTTTTTTTGTACCTTACGGCCCTGCCCTCCCTGCCCGCGGCGGCAAACAGCCCGACGGCGATATATACCTTTAGCGCCGAGTAGATCTTTCTCCCTTTCATTTTCATCAGTTTTCCAAATTCAGCCGCCGTGAAGAATTCGGGCAGCTCCGCAGGCAGAAGCCGCATATAATCCGCCGGAACCGAAAAATCGTAAATTCCAATAAGCTCGGTCGGTATGCGCTCATATCTCTTTGAGCCGCGTTTCCCGCCATTTCCCCAGCCGTTTTTCAGCCTGAATTCCTCGATCCCGAGCAGCATAACGCGAATACACAGGCGGCTGCTGTTCAGATACGGCGCCAGCCAGAAAAGCTCGGGCAGAACATCCAACTCGCTTCCCTTCTTTGGGGACAGGCTCCGCTTGCCGGTCTCGCCCGTCGCCGGCTCTATCCATGTTATCCATTTGCGCGCGGCAACCGGACAGACCACGGTTATATTGAAGTCCGTATTCTCAAGGTAATATTTTATCTTGCCGAAAAGAGGATAAAAGCTTCCCGTCTGAATTTCGTATATCACGCCGCCATGAACCACGTCGGCTATATATCCGGTTTCCCGCGCCCCGGTTTTGTCCGGAGCGTCGGGAATTATTTTCTTTTCATGGCAGCTCTTATCTTCGCATACGAATGATTTGAGAATCGAATGAAGCATCTTTTCACCGTATGTGCCTATGCCGCAGCAATTTTTCTCCTCCGCGGCCGCCTCAGCCGTTATGTGTCCGAAGCGCAGCTTCTCGGCTTCCGTCGCTTCCCTCATATCGCTATCCCCGCGAACTGGCTGCTGTAAAGCTTCCGGTATTCTCCGTCCTTCGCTATCAGCTCCTCGTGGCTGCCCGATTCGGCAACGGTTCCGTCCTTTATTACGACGATCACGTCGGCGTCGCGTATCGTCGAAAGCCGGTGCGCTATTATTATCGATGTGCGGTCCTTCATCAGCGCCACCATCGCCTCCTGAATGTGCATCTCGGTCCGGGTGTCGACGCTTGAGGTCGCCTCGTCAAGTATGAGTATCTTGGGGTCGGCAAGCACCGCGCGCGCTATCGAGAGCAGCTGCCGCTGCCCCTGACTCAGGTTGCTTCCGGATTCAGCAAGCTCGGTGTCATATCCCTTCGGCATTCGTTCAATGAACATATCAGCTCTCGCAGCAGCAGCCGCGACTTTCATTTCGCCGTCGCCCGCCTCAAGCCTGCCGTATTTGATGTTGGCTCTGATGCTGTCGCAGAAAAGCACTGTGTCCTGCAGCACTATCGCAATCGAGCGGCGCAGCGTGTCCTTCGGTATTTCGCGGATGTCGATGCCGTCGATTGTTATGCTTCCGCCGTCGGTCTCATAAAATCGTGTGAGAAGGTTGACTATCGTCGTCTTCCCTGATCCCGTCGCGCCGACTATTGCCACTTTCTGACCGCTCTTTACCGAAAGGTTCAGATGTTTCAGCACCGGCTCGCCGGGGATATACGAAAATTCAATGTCCTTAAACTCAATGTTCCCCTTAATATCCGAAATTGCTATGTTCTTCCTTCCTTCGTCTATCTCCGCGGGACTGTCCATGATTTCAAATATGCGTTCGGCGCCGGCCAAGGCCGTGAGGATCGAGGCGTACTGGTTGGCTATTTCGTTTACCGGCCGGGTGAATCTCTTAGAATACTGAAGCATCGCCTGAATATTGCCGACTGTAAGCCGACGCATTCCGGATATCGGATTGATTATTAAATATCCTCCCGACACTGCAATGAGAAGATACTGCAGATTTCCGAGAATGTTCATGAGCGGCCCCATGATACTGCCCCAGACGCGCGCCTTAATGCTTATTTTGCGCAGTTCGTCGCTTGATTTTGAAAATTTTTCAACCGCTTCGCCTTCCTTGCCGTACGCAACAACGGTTTTATAGCCTGTCACCGTCTCCTCGACCTGTCCGTTTATCTGTCCCAGAAGCTGCTGTCTTTTCACAAAATATTTCCGCATGAATTTTGCGAGCCCTGCCGATATTATTATTGTCAGCGGAATCGTCACGCAGGCGACAAGCGTCATCAGCCAGCTGTAGTAAAGCATCATCGAAAACGCTCCGATAAGGGTCAGCACGCTCGAAAAAAGCGACGCTATCGACTGCGACACTGCGTTAGACACGTTCTCAACGTCGTTGGTCATCCGCGACATGATATCGCCGTGCTTATGTGTGTCGGTGTATTTTATCGGAAGCTTTGAAATTTTTGCAAACAGATCCCGCCGCATGGCATAAACGGTCATCTGCGACATACGTGCAGCGATTATTCCCTGAAAATATGTCAGCACGCCGTTCGAGATAAAAATTACCGCCATTACGATAAGGTAAAATGCAAGCCCGCGTGCTTCTTTAGTGCCGGTTGCGTTTCCGCTTTCGTCGACGGCTGTCTTCTGATAATCATTGAAATGAACTGTCAGTCCGCTCTCCGGCGAATAGCTGAAGGTGTCTATCGCACCGCTCTGCATCAGCGGCATTATCAGGTCAAGCACGGTGACAAACACCATTATTATAAGCAGCGATATAAGCAGCATCCGGTTTTTGCCGATGTAGCGCAAAAGACGGCTGAGCGTTTTTTTCATATTTTTCGGCTTCTGGACGTTTACCCTGCCGGCCATCGGCCCTCCGCCGCCCGGACGGCCGCCGGGTCCGAATATCATCTGCCTGTCAGTATTCTGCGCGTTTGCCGGTTTTATATTCTGGTTATTCATTGGCAGCCTCCATCACGGCAGTCGCGCCGTTTTTCATCTGAGAATAATATATGTCGCGGTAGGTCGCACAGGTTTTCATCAGTTCACTGTGCGGCGCGCAGTAGCGGATCGTACCGTCCTCGATTACTGCGATTCTGTCGGCGTCCATAACGCTCGCAATCCGCTGGGCGATCATCACGACAGTCGCCCCCTTTAGCCTTGAGCGGAGCTCGGCGCGAAGTCTTGACTCGGTCGCAAGGTCGAGAGCCGACGTGCAGTCGTCAAGAATGATTATTTCCGGCTTCCGCACAAGCGCGCGCGCTATAGATATCCTCTGCTTCTGACCGCCAGACAGGGATGCACCCTTCTCGGCGATAAAGGTTTTATATCCCTGTGCGAAACCGTTGATAAAACCGTCCGCCTGCGCGGCTGCCGCCGCTTCCCGGATTTCGCAATCGTCAGCGTCCGGTTTGCCCCAGCGTATGTTATTTTCGACAGTGTCGGAGAAAAGCTCGCTCTTCTGCATCACGTAACCGATTTTACCGCGCAGCTTCTCAAGACTGTATTCCCTGACGTTCAAGCCGTCGACAAGCACCTCGCCCTCAGTCGCGTCATAAAACCTCGGAATGAGGTTTACAAGCGAGGTTTTTCCGGAACCGGTCGAGCCTATTACCGCCAGCGTTTCGCCCTTCCTTATATCAAGGTTTATGTCGTGCAGCACCGGGCTCCCGGCAGTGTTCGGATACCTGAATCCAACGTTCCGGAAGGAAACGCATATCTCTTCGGGATCGCTGCCGAGCGTCCCGCTTTTTATGACCGGCTCTGCGTCAAGCACTTCAATTACGCGTTTGCCGGATGCGACCGAACGCGAGACCGACTGGAACATCATAGTCACCATCATTACAGACATCAGCACCTGCGTGACATATGTGACCGCCGCCATGATCGAGCCGACCGTAATCCCTCCGGCGCCCGCTCTGAGGCCGCCGATAAGTATAACCGCAACAACCGAGGCGTTCATAACGATGTTCAAAACCGGCATTATTACCGCAATAAGGAGAAGTACGCGCCAGTTCGTGTCGCGAAGCTCCGCGTTTGCCTTATCGAATCTTTCGTTTTCGTATTTTTCGCGCACATACGCCTTTATAACGCGCGCGCCGACGACGTTCTCCTGCACCACCGAATTGACTTTGTCAAGCTTCGTCTGCACCTCGGCGAAAAGAGGCGTGGCTTTCCGGAGAACAACGGCAAGCAGCACAGCAAGCACCGGCAGGGCGCAGAGTATCACCGCGCCGAAACCGAGGTCGAGCGAAAGCAGCATAACGGCTCCACCCACAAAGAACACAGGGGCGCGGACAAACATGCGCATCACCATTTCGACAAAATCAGTTACTGTCGATATATCGTTCGTCATACGGGTGACAAGCGAGCCGGTCGTGAATTTGTCTGTCTGTTCAATCGAAAGCGACATGACTCGACGGTACGCGTCACGGCGCAGATCGTGTCCGAAGCCCTGCGCAGCGCGAGCCGCCGTGTACGCGCAGAAAGTTCCGAAGAATCCGCCGATTGTCACAAGCGCAAGCATCACGATGCCAACCGTGACTATTACCTGCATCGACGTATAACTTTTATTAAAACCATGAAAAATACCGAGTATAAGGCTTCCGACTTTCGAATTTGAAACGTCTCCGCCGCCAAAAATACCGCAGTCCACTATCACCGACATGAGTTTCGGCTGCATGAGATCCGCCATGACCTCGCCCATCATCAGCAGGGGCGATATGATGGCTAAAATAATATATGGTTTTATATATTTCAACAATTTTTTCATATTTTTTCAGTTTTCTTCCCCGTTTTTAAGCGCGTCAAGAATATTATCACGCATTCTGGTCAAAAGTTTAGTGAGGAACGCCGATTCTTCCTCGTTTATTCCCTTCATTAGTATATCGTCCGCTTCGCGGAGCCTTCTGAAGGAATCGCGGTCAAGCTCGCGTCCCTTATCGGTCAGATATACCCGCAAGGCGCGCATATCGTCCGGGTCCGCGACACGGCTGATATATCCGAGCTTCTCAAGTCTGCTGAGCGTCACGCTGATTGTCGGCGGTTTTAAATGCGTGCTTTTCGCAAGTTCAAGCTGCGTAGCGCCGTCTTTGTGCGCAAGCTCAATTATTATCAGCCGTGTGCTGTCCTGAGTCATTTCGTTTTCTTTTTCTCTCATTTTAGCACGGAAAAGCTGCGAAATCTCATTTATCAGCATCGGCGGAGATTCCTTCACACCCTCGGGCAAAAGCGGCCTTCGAGGTATATTATTGCACTTCTTCATCGCGCAATCCTTTCTTAATTAGTTTATAAACTAATTATATCATTTATTTTATTCGCCGTCAATACACTGTACATATTTTCTTTTCAACCCGGTTAAAAAATTGCCTCAAACAAATAAAACTTACACTTATCAAAGACGAGCCGCCGACGCACATTATAATCAGAGCCGACCGCAAAGTTATAAAATTAAAGCAATTAAACGTTTTTTATGATATTTGCGGAAAGCTCCCAGCATGACTCAAAATCCCCAGAACGAAGGATGATTCCCCATGAACACAATAATAAAAAAATTTTTCGCCGCAATGTCGGCTCTGCTGATACTGATTTCCGCACTCACCGGCGTTTTCAGCATCGGCTCCGGAGTTAACGGCGAAAGCCTCGGAGAAGCTCTCGGAGCTTCATTATATTACGGCGACGCGTCTGCTGTTTCAAAAAATATCAATTCCATTAAGCTATATCCCGGCGGAATGCCGTTCGGAGTCAAGTTCTTCACGGAAGGAGTGCTTGTGGTTGGCTTCTGCGATATTGACAACGGCAACGGAGCCGTAAATCCCGCATACGCCGCCGGCCTCCGCCTCAAGGATGTGATTATCTCAATTAACGGAGAGGAGCTGTCCTGTGCGGCGCAGCTCACCGCCACCATCGAAAAATGCGGCGGGAATCCCGTCACGATAACGTATAAGAGAGATTCCGTCGAATACACCGTTACCCTGACGCCGGTTTACAGCGAAGCCGACGGAAGGTATAAAACCGGCATTTGGGTGCGCGACAGCGGCGCCGGCATCGGAACCGTAACCTTCATAGTCCCCTCCGGTTACGCTTTCGCGGGTCTTGGCCACGGCATCTGCGACAGCGACACCGGCGACCTCATTCCTATGCAGCGCGGCATAGTCACAGCCGTCACAATCAGCGGGCTGACACGCGGAGTTCCCGGCGACCCGGGCGAGGTCAAGGGTTACTTCAGCTCGGGCAAGTGCGGCTCCCTCATCGGCAACACCGAGTTCGGCGTCTACGGCGTTTTCACCGAGCTGCCAGCCGCGGTGCCCGAGGCGGCGCTCCCCGCGGCTTCCAAATATCAGGTAAAAGAAGGCGCCGCATATATATGGTGCACGCTCGACACAAACCAAATAACTAAATATACGGTTGAAATCTCGGCGATCAACACCGGATCAGATTCAAACAAATGCTTTACCGTCACCATCACCGACCCCGTCCTGCTTGAAAAAACCGGCGGCATAATTCAGGGAATGTCAGGCAGTCCCATTATCCAAAACGGACGCATCATCGGCGCCATCACGCACGTTCTCATCAACGACCCGTCGCGCGGATACGGAATTTTTATTGAAAATATGCTTAACCATATGCCTGATATCATAAAGTAATATATAAAAAATAAAACTCTTTAGCCGGGGAAGCTTTTTCAAGGTTTCCCCGGCGATTGTTTCATACAGTCACTGATGAGGCAAGGCGAGTTTTCATATGTATCGTTTTATATATGCGTTGACAGATCCCCAAAAACGCGCTATAATATCAGTACGCAGTTATCGATATTTGATTATCTTATGAGGTCGGTATGAATTACAGAAAAACAGCTTCCCCGCTATCATCGCTCTCGGTCGAAGCGTTCAGGCGCATGCCCTATTATCTCCGCTATCTGAAAGAGCTTTTAAGCGAAGGCACGCAGACCGTTTCGGCTCCCGCTGTCGCCCTTCATTTCGGGTACAACGAGGTTCAGGTGCGCAAGGATTTTGCGGCGGTCTCCTCGTCTCACGGCAAGCCCCGGGCAGGCTTTAATATAAAAGAACTGATTGAAGGAATCGAAGGCATTATCTGCGCCGGATGCAACGACGAGGCCGCTTTAGTCGGCGTCGGCTCGCTCGGCCGCGCTCTGCTTCAGTACGGCGGATTTGAAAAATACGGACTTAATATCACTGTTGCCTTCGACAAAAACGATAGCCTCGCGGGAGAGGTTATTAACGGCAAATTCATTTATCCGGCGTGCAAAATCAGCGAAATCTGCCGCAGCAGGGGGATTAAAATCGGCATTATTACCGTTCCGGCGGATGAGGCTCAGGTGGTCTGCTACCAGCTGCTCGCCGGCGGCGTTCTCGCCGTATGGAATTTCGCTCCGGTTCATCTCACCGTCCCGGACGGAATTATAGTCCAGAACGAAAATCTTGCCTCATCTTTAGCGCTGCTTTCGAAAAGTCTTCACGAAAAAATAATGAACGAAGGGACGAAAGATAAGACATGAATACTTTATTTTTCAAGTACGCCATAGAGGTCGACCGCACAAGATCGATAACTCAGGCCGCCGAAAATCTTTTCATGGCCCAGCCTAATCTGAGCAAGGCGATAAAAGAGGCCGAGGACACTCTCGGATACGAAATATTCGAGAGAACCTCAAAGGGAGTAGTCCCGACGGCGAAAGGAACCAGGTTCATCGAATACGCGCGCGAAATCGTTCATCAGCTTGAAAAAATGGAGCTCATAGTCTACAACAAAGACCAAAAAATACAAA
>CAZMZJ010000028.1:0-17609 GCA_964570825.1 uncultured Lachnospiraceae bacterium
GAACCAGCGGCCTCTACCACCCCAAGGTAGCGCGCTACCAACTGCGCTACACCCAGATAACATAACTAAAATGATTATTTCTTATCGCGCTTGAACATTATAGCATAACTCATTACTCAAGTCAATAGATATAACAGAAAAATTTTTGATATTCATAACCATCATACATTGAAAGGAAATAGTCAATCATAAGTGTTAAATATCCCGGCATGATAAGCGGAAAATTTTGCATTATGGTATTGACAATCAAGGATCGTTGTGATACTATTAGTTAGTAAAACTAATAATAATCTTCAAAGGAGCGGTAAGTCTAACGGCAGATGAATGATTTTGAAAAGAATTTGAACGATATTTTAGTCAATACTTTCAATAACATTTTAAAATATGAAGAGACATCGCTCAAAAAAATTGCCGATACCCCGGTAACTGTTGCAGAGGCACATATGATCGAATCTATTTCTAAACGGCAGGGAAATTCAACTGTCAGCGATATTGCCGGGGATATGGGCATAGCGCTTCCGACTGCAACCGTCGCGGTTAAAAAGCTTGAAAACAAAGGGTTTGTCACAAAGGTTCCGTTCTCGGACGACGGGCGAAAATTTTTAATATCATTAACCGATAAAGGAATACGAGCGGACAAGGCGCACAGCGTGTTTCACCGCAGGATGGTGCGTAATATCAGCAGGGAGTTTTCGGATAATGAAAAGGAAGTGCTGCTTATAGCGATGAAAAAGCTGAACGAATTTTTCAGGGAGAAGACAGAAAGCGACATAGAATAAAGATAAGTTTGGAGAAACCATGAGCATTAAAATTGTATCAACCGGAATGGCGGTGCCGGAAAATGCTGTCACAAACGACCGTCTTTCGGAGTTTATGGACACAAGCGACGAATGGATCTCAACCCGAACAGGCATTCACAGCCGATATATAGCATCCGCTGAGGATCTTACAGAGCTGTGCCTGAGAGCTTCGGGGAAAGCGCTGGATAGAGCAGGAATGAAGCCGTCTGAGGTCGACCTTGTGATTTGTTCGACTATTAGCGGTGACTATATGTTTCCGTCGCTCGCCTGCTGCCTATCAGAAAGGTTAGGACTGTCATGTCCTGCGTTCGACATAAACGCGGCCTGCTCGGGATTCATTTACGCGCTTGATGTTGCAGACGGATATATTTCTGCCGGCAAGGCAAAAAATATACTTCTTGTTTGCGGCGAAATGATGTCAAGATTAGTTGACTGGACAGACCGCTCAACCTGCGTTCTGTTTGGCGACGGCGCCGCCGCAGTGGTAGTCACATCTGGCAGCGCAATGAAATATTTGCATCTGACAGCGTCGGGCAACACTAAAATGCTGCATATGAGGGTCGGAAACGGAAACAGTCCGTTCAGGCCCAAGCAGGAATCCGGGTTTCTTTGCATGCAGGGGCAGGAGGTGTTCAAGTTCGCCGTTTCGATGGTTGAGCAGGAAACATCGCTTGCACTGAATACGCTCGGTATGAAGCCGGAAGATATCGATATATATCTAATGCATCAGGCGAACAAGCGGATCATTGACACCGCAAGAAACAGATTGGGTCAGCCGGAGGAAAAGTTTCCGGTAAATATCGGTAATTACGGCAATATATCCTCGGCATCAATTCCGCTTCTTCTCGATGAAATGCTGACAAGCGGAAAAATTTTACCTGGAAGCCGACTGCTTCTTATGGCTTTTGGCGCCGGAATGACAACCGGAACTTGCGTGATGATTTGGGAGTGAGTCAGCGGGCATAATAATGCCGCAACGAATCCATTTCATATAATAATTTATTTTAATTTGGAGGCACATCAATATGCTTGAAAAAATTGCGAAGGTTATCAGGGATTATAAGGATGATCAGACAATCAATATCACGGAGGAGACAACTTTTGCCGAGCTTGAGCTTGACTCGCTTGCAACTGTCGAACTGGTGATGAATCTGGAAGACGAGCTTGGAGTTGAAATTGAAATGTCACAGAATATCAAGTCTGTCGGCGACCTGATCAAGATGCTCAGCAAATAATTTTAAGTAAGAGGAATCTTTATTATGATAATTTCACCCCTCTGCGAGCTGGTCGGAATAAAGTATCCGATATTTCAAGGCGGCATGGCGTGGATTGCCGACGCAAAACTTGCGGCTGCAGTATCGAATGCCGGAGGGCTTGGCATTATCGCAGCCGGAAACGCACCGCAAGATTACGTAAAGGAGCAAATTAAAAAGGCGAGAGAGCTGACCGATAAACCTTTCGGAGTCAACATAATGCTGATGAGTCCGTATGCCGAAGCGATTGCATCTCTTGTCACTGAAGAAAAGGTGGCGGTAGTGACTACCGGAGCCGGTAATCCGTCCCAGTATATGAAAATATGGAATAAGGCGGGAATAAAGGTTATTCCGGTTGTGCCTTCGACCGGAATTGCTAAAATGGTGGAGCGCGCCGGAGCCGCCGCCGTCATTGCCGAGGGAGGCGAGAGCGGAGGCCACGTCGGCGAGATAACGACGCTGTGTCTTGTCCCGCAGGTTGCCGATGCAGTGAAAATTCCCGTAATTGCAGCCGGAGGAATAGCCGACGGCAGGGGAATCGCCGCCGCTTTAATGCTCGGAGCAATTGGCGTACAGGTTGGAACAAGATTTATTGTTGCAAAGGAATGCGGTGTTCACCAAAACTATAAAGACAAAATAATAAAAGCAAAGGACATCGATACAATCACAACCGGAAAGCGGCTCGGACATCCGGTCCGCTCACTCAAAACTCCTTTTTCAAGAGCCTTCTTTGCCAAAGAATATGATTCTTCAATATCCAACGAAGAGCTTGAGGCCTTCGGCACCGGAGCGTTAAGACTTGCCGCGGTCAACGGCGACATCGAAAAAGGATGCTTTATGGCGGGTCAGATTGCGGGAATGGTTAATCGCGAACAGACTGCCGCCGAAATAATCAGCGAAATGTTTGGCGAAGCTGAAAATATACTGAACGGAGCCTCAAAATGGGTAAGGTAGCCTTTGTATTCGCAGGGCAGGGCGCGCAGTATCCCGGAATGGGAAAGGATCTTTATGAACACTTTGATTCCGCCAGAAAAATATTCAATCTACTCGGAGATGACCTTAAAAAAACTATGTTTGAAGGTCCCGCCGGTCTACTCAATATAACACTTAACACACAGCCATGTCTTTTCGCAGCCGATCTTGCCTGCGCGCGCGTGCTCGGAGATTACGGCATTGCGGCCGATGCTGCCGCCGGTTTTTCGCTCGGCGAGGTTGCGGCAGTGTGCTATGCCGGGATTATGAATGAAGCTGACGCTTTTGATTTTATTTCGCTCAGGGCGCGCGCCATGCATAAGGCTGCCGAGGACAATCCGGGAGCAATGCTTGCGGTGCTGAAGCTTTCTTCAGGCGAGGTTGAGAAAATATGCTATTCGATAGAAAAAGCTTATCCTGTCAATTATAACTGTCCTGGACAGACAGTCGTAGCCTGCGCAGAGAGTTCTGTAACTTTATTGCAGTCTGCGGTATTAAACAACGGTGGGAAGTTTATAAGGCTTCCGGTAAGCGGCGCGTTCCACAGTCCCTTTATGGAGAGCGCCAGAGCTGAAATCGCGCGGTATCTCGCAGACAAAGCGCCAGAAGAAATGAAAATTCCCGTATACTCGAATGTTACCGCTGATGTTTACGGAAACAACCCATGGGAATTACTCTCGCTTCAGGTAAAAATGCCCGTCATGTGGCAGAAATCAATCGAAAATATGATTTCAGACGGTTTCGACGTCTTTATAGAAGTTGGGGCAGGAAAAGTACTCTCGGGGCTTATTAAAAAAATCAACGGAGAAGTCAGGGTATTAAATGTAAGCGATATTGAATCTCTTGAAAGTACAATAAGGAAGTTGAAGAATGCTTAAAGGTAAAATTGCGGTGATAACTGGCGCTTCAAGAGGAATAGGAAAAGCGATAGCGCTGAAATTTGCCGAAAACGGCGCTGATGTAGCACTCATTTACAGCGGCAGACAAGAAGCAGCAGAGGAAACCTGCGTAAAAATCCGTGCGCTCGGCGTGAAAGCTGAAATTTACCAGTGCAACGTCTCTGATTTCGGCCGGTCGCGCGAGGTGTGCGAAAAAATCGTCGCCGATTTCGGAGGAGCGGATATTCTTGTGAACAACGCAGGCATCACCAAAGACGCCCTTCTTCTGCGCATGAAGGAAGAGGATTTTGACAGCGTCATAGAGGTGAACCTAAAGGGCGCTTTCAATTTTACCCGTCATCTTGCAAAATATCTTATGAAATCAGTTTCCGGGAGAATTATAAATATTTCTTCTGTTGCAGGTCTTATGGGAAACTCCGGTCAGGCGAATTACTCCGCGTCCAAAGCCGGTCTTATAGGTCTGACGAAAACCACGGCCAAAGAGCTTGCGCCGCGCGGGGTCACCTGCAACGCAATCGCCCCGGGCTTTATAGAAACCGATATGACAGCTGTCCTTTCCGCCGAGGTCCGGGAAAAAATCAACGCCTCGATCCCGCTGCGCCGCATGGGAAATCCTGCGGAAATCGCCGCGCTTGCGGCGTTTCTTGCGTCCGATGCAGCGTCTTACATTACCGGCGAGGTCATAAGAATAGACGGCGGAATGTGCATGTAAAGCAGGGAAGCAATAAACAGTATACAGCATACAGCATACAGTTGAAAGGTAGCATGGCAGATGGCAGAAAGAAGAGTTGCGGTCACAGGGCTGGGATGTATAACCCCGATCGGAAACGATGTTAGTACCTTTTGGAACAGTCTTGTTAACGGAAAGCACGGATTTGGGCGTATAACTCGTTTTGACGCCGAGGCGTTGAACATGAAGGTGAAAATCGACGCCGAGGTTAAAAATTTCAATCCCGAGCTTTATATCGATAAAAACGAAATAAAAAGGACCGACCTTTACGCGCAGTATGCGATCGCCGCCGCGGCGCAGGCGGTTGAGGATAGCGGGATAGCCGGGAAAATCGAGCCGGAAAAGTTTGGCGTATACATCGGTTCAGGCATAGGCGGGATAAGCACCTTTATAACAGAATGTGAAAAGATGTTTACGCGAGGACCGTCAAGAATATCGCCGCTTTTCGTTCCAATGATGATCTCAAACATGGCGTCGGCTCTTGTCGCAATAAAATACGGCGCCAAGGGGCCGAACCTGCCGGTGGTTTCAGCCTGTGCGACCGGAACACATGCAATCGGCGAAGCGTTCCGTGCGATAAAGTATGGCTATGCCGACGCGATAATTACAGGCGGTGCCGAGGCTGCGGTAAATCCACTTGCTGTCGCCGGATTTACAAACAGCATGGCTCTTTCGGTCAGCGACGATCCAGATTGCTGCTCGATCCCATTTGACAAACGCCGAAACGGATTTGTAATGGGAGAAGGAGCCGGCGTTATAGTGCTTGAAGAACGCGAACACGCCGTCGCCCGCGGCGCAAAAATATACTGCGAAATTGCGGGTTACGGCAATACCTGCGACGCGTATCATATAACTGCGCCTGACGCCGAAGCAAACGGCAGTTCGCGCATGATAGAACTTGCAATCAAGGAATCGGGTCTTGTTCCCGATGAAAAATTATACATTAACGCCCACGGGACCTCCACGCCTCTTAATGACAAGACAGAAACGCTTGCTATAAAAAAAGCTCTTGGGGATTTAGCCTATAAAATACCCATCAGCTCGACAAAATCTATGACTGGCCATATGCTCGGAGCCGCAGGCGGCGCAGAGGCGATAGCATCGGTTCTCGCAATTGTAAACGGTGTTGTGCCTCCCACAATCGGCTACCGGGAAGCCGACCCGGAATGCGACCTTGACTATGTGCCGAATGTCGCGAGGGAAATTACTGTCGATAAGGCGCTGTCCATATCGCTCGGCTTCGGGGGACACAATGCCGGAATTTTGTTCAAAAAGGAACTAATATAAATTATGAATATTGATAATATCAGGCTGCTGGCTGAAATCCTCAATGCCGGAGGCCTTACGAAAATTGAAGTCACCGAAGGAGAAACAAAGATACTGCTTGAAAAAACAGTTCCGGATTTTTTCAATGATTCCCGGCCTGTGAGAGTTACTCAAGACGGTTCTGCCCACACTCCGGCAAACGCACCGGCGGCGCTTGATTTTAACAACATAATTGAAGTAAAATCCCCGATAGTCGGGGTGTTTTATGCTTCCCCGTCACCGGGCGCCGAACCCTTTGTTAAAGTCGGAAGCAAAGTCAAAAAGGGCGACGTCCTATGTATAATTGAAGCGATGAAGCTCATGAACGAAATTACCGCGGAATGCGACGGCGAAATAGCCGACATATGCATAAAAAACGGAGAAATTGCCGAATACGGGCAAGTGCTGTTCAAAATGTTCTGAACATCAATCATTTTTTGAATAATTGACGGGAGTATATTAAGGTCATTTATGGACAGAGAAGAAATTAAAAGAATCCTTCCGCACCGCGAACCAATGCTGCTTGTAGACGAAGCATGGCTCGAAGATGGCGCGGCAAAAGGCAGATATACCGTACGCGGCGACGAATTTTTCCTTAAAGGACATTTTCCCGGCAACCCGGTGGTTCCTGGCGTGATTCTCTGCGAGATGATGGCGCAGTCGGCATGTCTTATGATTAGCGAGGCTGCAGCAAACGAAAAATACACACCGCTTTATGCCGGGCTAAATAATGTAAAGTTCAGGAGAAAAGTCCTTCCGGGCGACACGATCGAGTTTGTATGTACGCTCGTTCGGAAAATAGGCGCGTTTTATTTCATTAAAGGCGAGGGCAGTGTGAACGGTACCGCAGCGGTTTCGGGCGAGCTTTCATTTGCCATTATAAAAGAGGGCTGACTATGTTTTCAAAAATACTGGTTGCAAACCGCGGCGAGATAGCGGTCAGAATAATCCGCGCATGTAAGGAGATGGGAATCACAACAGTTGCAGTTTTCTCGGAAGCGGATAAGGAGGCGCTGCATGTAAGCCTTGCGGACGAAAGCTACTGCATCGGAGGCCAGCTTGCAAAGGACAGCTACCTGAATATGGCCGCTATTATTTCGATTGCTCTTGCAACAAAATCAGAGGCAATACATCCAGGCTACGGCTTTTTATCGGAAAACCATTGTTTTGCCGAGCTTTGCGAAAAGCACGGCATAGTATTTATCGGACCTCCGGCTGAAGTGATTAGTAAAATGGGCGACAAGGATATGGCAAAGCGCACAATGCGTGAGGCGGGAGTGCCGACGATTCCCGGCTGCGATATTGCAGACAGCGTTGAAGCGGCTAAAGAAAACGCCGGGAAAATAGGCTTCCCGCTGCTTATCAAGGCGAGGGCGGGCGGCGGAGGCAGAGGAATACGTATTGTTTCTTCCGCCGAAGAATTTGAGCGCCAGTATAACGCCGCTTCGGGAGAAGCGCAAAGCGCTTTCGGTGACGGCGCCGTATACCTTGAAAAATATCTTAAGCCGGTCAAACATATTGAAATGCAGATACTCGCCGACAATTTCGGCAATATCGTCTGCCTCGGCGAGAGAGATTGCTCGGCACAGCGAAAAAATCAAAAAATGATTGAGGAAAGCCCATCAGCAATACCCGGCGAAATAAGAAAAAAGATGATTGAAGCCTCGGTAAAAGCCGCGCACGCGGCGGGCTACCGCGGTGCCGGGACCATAGAATATTTATACGACACGGAAGGCCGTTTTTATTTCATGGAAATGAACACCCGTCTTCAGGTTGAGCATCCGGTCACCGAAATGGTAACATGGGTCGACCTTGTAAAGTGGCAGATACGCATCGCCGCAGGAGTTCCGCTTGACTTCACACAGGATGATGTAATACTGAAGGGACATTCCATCGAGTGCCGCATAAATGCAGAGAATCCTTACCGTAATTTCAGGCCATCGGTTGGCAAAATATCAATGCTTCATGTTCCCGGCGGACCGTGGGTGAGATTCGACACCGCCATTTATCAGGGCTATAAAATACCTCCGTACTATGATTCAATGATTGGGAAACTTATTGTCCACGCAAAAACACGCGACGAGGCGATACGAAAGATGAAGGCAGCTCTCTGCGAGCTGATAATAGAGGGAATCGAACACAATGCTGAATTTCAACTCGATCTGCTTTCAGCAGAGGACTTTGAGAGCGGCGCATACACCACCGATTTTGTAAATGAGATGTTAAAATCAATTTAGCTTTACATTGAGATTATATTGTTTTAATTTTTATTTTGTCATCGTTAAATAGCGGCAATTCGGCCTTGATTTATCCGGCACAATTCTTCATGTCTTTAGAAAGGCATATCTATTATGATATTCAAGAGACCTTCAAACTCACTTGAGGGGCAGGTCAAAGGTGAAAAAAAAGATAAAAATGAAAAAAAATCGCCGGCAGACGATAGTGATTTTTATCCCTGCCCCGGCTGCGGAAAAAATATTTCAAAAATAGATTTGAAAGAAAACCTAAATGTCTGCCCGCTCTGCAGCTATCACCTCAAGCTCAGCGCACGACGCCGCATCAGCCTTATTTTTGATTCGGACAGTTTTCTCGAATCAGATAAATCCCTCACTTCGGATAACATACTCGATTTTCCGGGATATGATGATAAAATTTTATCCGCAAAGGTTGAAAGCGGGGAAAACGAAGGCGTCCTAACCGGAGTGGCGTCGGTGGGCGGAATACGCTGTGCAGTATTTGCCATGGAACCGAAATTTATGATGGGGTCGATGGGGCGCGTGGTCGGAGAGAAGATCACACGTCTTTTTGAGTTTGCCCTTGCCGAAAGCCTTCCGGTTGTGGGATTTACCGTCTCGGGCGGCGCGAGAATGCAGGAGGGAATACTGTCGCTCATGCAGATGGCCAAGACCAGCGGCGCGGTAAAGCGCCACTCGGACGCCGGCAACCTCTATCTGTGCGTTCTTACCGATCCGACGACGGGAGGAGTGACCGCAAGCTTCGCCATGGAAGGTGACATAATAATATCCGAACCCGGTGCTCTGATTTGTTTTGCAGGACCGCGGGTTATTGAGCAGACAATCAGAAAAAAACTGCCCGACGGATTTCAGAAAGCTGAATTTCTGCTTGAAAAGGGCTTTATCGACGACATAGTTGACCGCAGAATTATGCGCGATTATATCATAAAAATATTGAAAATGCACGAAAGGCGGGGCGACGCAGTATGACGGCATACGAAAAGGTCAGCGCAGCAAGGGCAAAAAGCCGCTTCACCTCGAAAGACTTTATTGAAAATATTTTTTCAGGCTTCATTGAAATGCACGGAGACCGTCGCTTTGCGGACGATAAAGCGATCATTGCCGGATTGGCGTGGCTTGGCGACAGATGTGTGACTGTTATTGGAGTTGAAAAGGGTAAAGATATCAGGGAAAGAGCCGAACGGAATTTCGGCTCGGCGCATCCCGAAGGCTACCGCAAAGCTTTGCGTCAGATGAAGCTTGCTGAAAAATTCGGGCGTCCTGTTATCTGTTTTATAGACACATCTGGCGCTTATTGCGGGATAGGAGCCGAGGAAAGGGGAGAAGGACAGGCTATTGCCGAAAACCTTACCGAAATGTCAGCTCTGAAAGTCCCTATAATATCAATTTTAATCGGTGAAGGCGGAAGCGGAGGCGCGCTGGCTCTTGCCGTTGCAAACGAAGTATGGATGCTTGAAAACTCGGTGTACTCTGTTATTTCTCCAGAAGGCTGCGCCAGCATACTCTGGAAGGACAGCGGTAAGGTTAAGGAAGCCTGCGAGTGCTTAAAGCTCACTGCCGAAGACATGTTAAAGCTTGGCGTCATCGAAAAAATTATCCCGGAGGATAAGGAGCTTTTCGGAAATATCAAAAGGGAACTGATTAAAACGATTTTGTTCTACTCTGAATGCGACGGGAAAGAACTTGTCGACAAAAGATACTCAAGATTCAGAAGGATTGGTGATCTCAGTGATTAAAATCATGACCGACTCGACGGTATATTTAAGGCGTGCCGAAGCCGAGGAGATGAATATTAAGATCATTCCCATAATATACACACTTAAAGGCGTCAGGAGTTACGAGTACTATTCGGATACTACAGACGGCTTTGAAAAGTATTTGGCAAGCGGAGAAAAAATAACAACGTCACAGCCGGGTCCTGCGGTTTTTGCCGACGCTTTCCGTGAGGAGCTGCGGATGGGCAATGAAATACTGTGCATCACTCTTTCATCGCGTCTTAGCGGGATTTACAACTCCGCGCTGACAGCAGCGCGCGAGGTCAGAAGTCCTAATATATATGTCTTTGACAGCCGTCTCACAGCCGGAGGATTGTACCTTTTGATTAACGAGGCAAGAAAACTGGCAGAGAGCGGTATGAATATCAAAGATATTATGTTTACATTGCCAAAGATCCGAGATAAAATAACAACATATTTTTCAGTTAGTGATATGACTCCACTGCGCGAAAGCGGTAGAATCGGTTTTGTCCGTATGAGCGTCGGAACAATACTGAATATAAAACCGATTCTCTTTTGCCGCGATGGGGTTGTCGTACACGATTCCACAGTGCATGGAACAAACGAAACTATAAGAAAGCTGATCGAAAAAATGCCTTCCGGTGCAAAGGGCGCGGTTATCAATTATATCAGCAACAACAGCACGGCAAGCAATCTATATAACATTATGAAATCTAATAATCCGGCTCTCCCTGTGCGCCTGAGCCGGCTCGGCCCGGTTCTTACTGCTCATCTCGGTCTGCAGGTGCTGGCGGTGTCATATATTACCGACTACTGAGAATGAGGAAGCGGAAAGTTATGAAGATATATTTTTATGATGCGGTTGACTCGACAAACAATGAAGCGAAAAGAATATTATTGCGTGAAAGCGGCGACGAAAGTAAAAATAAAAACTTTTGCGTGTGCGCCGAAAGCCAGACAAACGGCAGAGGGCAGTTTGACAGAAGCTTTTTTTCTCCGCCCGGAACCGGGCTTTATTTCAGTGTTTGCCTGCGCCTAAATCATAGAATGAGCAATTCTTTTATAACACAGACAGCAGCAGTCGCAGTTTGCGACGGTGTCGAGGAGCTTCATGGAATAAAGCTCGGAATAAAGCCTGTCAATGATATTATTTATACCGATAGAAAAGTTGGAGGAATACTGGTGGAAACATCGGCGAATGCTTCCGACGAAAGTTATTTCGCAATCTTCGGCATCGGTCTTAATCTATATAAACCGTCAGGCGGATTCCCGTCTGAGCTGAGAAATATAGCCGGATACATCTATTCCAATCCGATAGATAAAAATTTACTTAGGGACAAAATTATCGAGCTGCTTGAGAGTTATACGGCAAATTTTCAGCTCAGCAACATTCTTGTCAAATATCTTGAAAGAGTAATCCCATATGAGCGTAAAAATTAAATGTATTACCGTAGCAGCCTTTTTTTCCGCACTGATGTGTTTTGGCTCATGGTTGAAAATACCTTTTTTTCCGGTGCCCCTCACGCTTCAGTTTTTCTTTCTTAATACTGCCATACTGATGCAAAAGCCTATGTACTCAACTCTTTCAATTTCAGCTTATATTTTTTTGGGGCTTGCCGGTCTTCCGGTATTTTCCGGCGGAGGCGGGCCAGCATATATATTAAGTCCCACGTTTGGATATATCATAGGTTTTTTTCTCGCCGCCGCGCTGTCGGGAACTTTCATCTCAACTGAGAGTAAGGTACTGCACAGTTTGATCAATCTTTTAGTGATATATATCTGCGGGTTATCTTATCTGTACCTTATGTCAAACTGCTATCTTGGAAACCGCATCACGCTTTCAAAAACATTGATTTACGGTTGTTTAATATTTCTTCCAAGTGATATAATTGAAATAATTATATCATGTACCGTTGTTAAAAAGTTTGAAAGGCATTATGGCCTTATCGGTGCCGCTGGAAAATAAAAACAAATAAAAAACGCCCCGTACGGGGCGTTTTTTCAGAAATCACTGTCTATTTTTGAAGCAGTTGCTGCAATAAACAGGGCGGTCTGTGCGCGGTTCGAAGGGAACCTTGCAGGGCTTTCCGCATTCTGCGCATACAGCATCATACATCTGACGGGCACTGCCATTTGAGCTTCCGTTGTTCTTACGAGCATTGCGGCAGGCCTTGCAGCGCTGCGGCTCATTGGTGAAACCCTTTTCAGCAAAAAATTCCTGCTCGCTGGCAGTAAAAGTGAATTCCTGTCCGCAATCCTTGCAGACTAAGGTTTTGTCTTTGTACATATAATACCTCTTAAAAAATAGTGCGGCGCTGTCACGCTCCGCACAGTAACTGTATTATACATGAAAAATTATTTTCTGTCAAGTACTTTCTCAAAAATAATAACCAAAAAAAATATTAATAACCCAGAGCTTTATTATCATGCTTTTATTGAAAGATGCTGGGATATAACGGAATCTGATTATTCAGCTATAAACTGATGCTTTATGTTCAGAATCAGACGATATATTCCTGCAGCGCATCATAAACGCAGTTTTCAAAGCTTTCCGATGACCCCCAGTCGAAACTGAAAATCGCTCCTTTACCGCCGCCGCCGCTGATATAATGCACGCGCGTGCGCCCCTCGGCATTGTCAATAATCACGGTAAGCAAAAGGCGGTTGCTGACGCGGTAGTAATATTTTTCAAAAACAAGAATCCGACAGATGCTGCCGTCTTTGTTCCTTATTGTGTAATCGTCTTTAAGCTCGCCGGAAAGACTCCCTTCAATAATATATTTTGTTATTATATTCGCGGCAGATGCCGGATCAACTCTTACATATATTGTATTTCCGTACATAATGACTCCTTACTAATTTTTTTTTGCGACAATGAAGCTTGCGCCGTCAATGCTCTCAACAAGATCGGCAGAAACAAATCCGGCTGACCGAAGCAGTCCACATTCGTGTTCCGCAGTCAGAGGCGTGTCAAAGCTTGTATATACTCCGTCAGGGATGCCCTGTTCCAGACGCTTGGCATTGCAAAAATCCATAAGCAGCTTCTCCTCCTCGTCGCAGGAGGCTATGTAATCGACATTTATGAATACTCCGCCTGGGACAAGCGCGCTAAATACCTTTTTGAACAGTCCGAGTTTTTTTGCGGGCTTGAAGTGGTGAAGACTCTCGAAAGATATTGCCGCGTCAAATTTATTCTCGCCAAAATCATACTCAAAATAATCGGCGCAGATTAGCTTAACCTCTGGATGCTTGACCGACAGCCGAGATAGCATAGTTTCGCATAAATCTATTCCTGTCACACAGAGCCCGTGTTTTACGGCAAGTATGGAGTCAAGCTCAAGGCCGGTCCCGCAGCCGAGGTCAAGAATGCGTTTCGCTCTATCGGGGATAAGCGAAGGCAGATATTTGTAAGCCCTATTCCATTCCGACATTTTCTGTTCGTAGATATCAATGCGTTTGGTGAAAAATTCGGACATAGGCTCGAGCGGAATATCGCGAACAGTACTTAGCCAGCGGCGAAGATCATCCATGTATTTATTTATGTCATCACGAATTACAATATTATTTAACATTATTTTCTCCGTATAAATTCAAGTGGAAAATAATTTAGCAGTTATTGTGATAGCAATTCCACCGGTATCCAATGATAGTAATTACATACATACATATATTATACATTATCGGGCAGCCGGTGTCAACGACTGCAAAGCAAAACGCCCCGAAGATTATGCCAAGGGGCGCTGTTTGCTATAATACAATATTTATTGTGGAAATACTGCTTCTTTCATATTCATTTTCATCTGACCTCAAAAGCAAAAATGTGAGCTTGGGCGCTGCCGTAGGTTGTACGGAGCGAGTCGGAAAAATATGTGGCAAGCGGAACAAGGCGAATTGCGGTGGTATCAGTGTTTAGATTTTTTCTTATGAGACGCTGATGGTTTTTGTCTGTTTCATAAATCGTTCGCCATGTCCCGTCGTCGTCGAGAGCCTCGATTCGGAAGGATTTTAGAAGGCTTTTCGGGAAGCCGAAGGTTGTGTAGTTATGGTCAAGCCGGCGAAAGAGAGTGGCGGATATATTCAGCACTTCTGGATTTCCATCTGTATATTCTCGGTCAAGGTCGCTGTCGGCAACAAGCCGGAAGGATGATATGTGAGTTTTTTTATCAAAAGTGTAGGTTATAGGTTTCCCGCACATCCCCCAGTAACCGTTGTCATTACCCCATATCTTGCGCTCGATTCCATTGTGAAGCACGGAAGCATCGCCCCACGCGGCGGAGAGAGTGGCCTTGAGCGAAAGCTGAGCGATCGGACGTCTGAATCCCGGCAGAAAACAGTCGTCCTCCATCAACTGATTTTGAATTTCAATTATCTTTTCTGCGCATGCCTCGCGGGGGGTCAACCCGTATCTTACAGCGACAGACGCCGCAGTACCGGCGGCCTGTCCCATAACGCCGCAGGTGGCCATCACACGCACGGTGCTGAAAGCCACATGAGACGCGCTTATATTACGCCCGGCAAACATAAGATTGTTAATATTTTTTGAATACAGACAGCGAAGCGGAATTCCGTAAGGCTCGGTCAGACGTTTTTTTTGAAGATGTGCGCCGTCTTTGCCGCTTATGTTGAAGCCGCCGGGCAGGTGGTCGTCAATCTGCCAGCCTCCGTATGCGACCGTGTCGGAAAATATCTGTCCGTTCTCGACGTCGTTCTGTGTAAGAATATAGTCCCCAACATATCTGCGGCTCTCGCGCTTGCCCGGCAGAAATCCGATCCAGTCAAGTTCCCAGTTGTCGGCTCCATGATCACCGCGGTTTTTCATATGGTCCCATACGCCAAAAGCAATTTTGAGAAGTTCGTCGCGGGTTTTCTCGGTGTCACGTATACTGTCATCCATACCGCCAAGCTCAATCCAGTAAAAATTGGTATATATCATATCAAGACATTTATGAGGTTTGAAGTGCATCTCTTCGTCTGTGTGATATACATAAGCCCAATCCGGCGGAGTGAAACTGCATTTATGGTCGGTTTCGTGCGCTTGAATCATAAGGCTCATTCCAATTGTATGTCTATCTGCGGCAGGCAGCCCGAACTCCTCGCCGAAGGTTACCTTTGCCTCGCGTCCGACCATATATTCAGCGTCTGTAAGCTCAGCAAGAATGCTGTCGCCAGAGCAGTCGATAAAAATTTTAGCATTGACTTTATGCCACGTATATGTTGTCAGTTGAAATCCTGTCACGCTCATAATTGCGCCTCCGTCAGCCGAACATTCGGCGTCGCAGCAGGTGCAGTTTAACAGGAGGTCGATATTCGGTTCGAAGCGAACTTTTTCATAAAGTACAGAATCCCAGATAGAAAAGTTACGTTCGGGGTTACGATACATATTGTCGAGCAATATTTCCTCCATTATGCCGGTTTCCTGCAGATTTCGGACACGGCTTCCGGCACCCGAGACCCACATTCGTATTTCGGAGGATGAATTTCCTCCAAGCACCGGACGATCCTGCATCAACACTACCCTCGAGCCGAGCCGGGCTGCAGATACCGCTGCGAGTATACCTGCCAGTCCGCCTCCGATAACGCATATTTCGGCATCATGACGAATCTCTATTTTCTGTTTCATTGTTAAAAAATCTCCATAAAGCACTATAAATTTCCGCAATTATGTTGACAATAAAAAAAAATAGTGTATAATAATTGTATAGTTCACGGAAAAATAAATCAACCTGATATTGATCAAAATATTGTGGAAATGTGATGTGTGTTATGAGAGATTACATTAAACAGCATATTGAAAGCGGAGTGTACGGAAATTCCGCAAACCCGGGCGCGTATATATTTAACAATATTAAGGGGTGGAGCGATTATCTTATAAACGATAATCTTGTCTTTTCTCACCGTATAAACACTTATACAGCGGAAACATTCGAGGAAGGTCTGCACAGTCACGATTACTATGAAATAGTAATATATATTACCGGCGATGTGGAATACATCCGCGAGAATGAGGTATCAGCTCCGACGCCCGGAATGGTGATCTCCTGCGCTCCGGACGTTATGCACACGGCACGCCTTTTAGCCGACGGAATATATGAACGTTATGTAATTTATCTTGACCGTCAGTTTTTTACATACTGCGGAGAACAGCTTCCGCTGCCTGTATTCATCGGGGACGAAAAGGACCACGGCTCTTTGCAGCCGGACGAAGAAATGTTCGGCAAGCTTCGCAGTATTCTCAGTTCAGCTGAGGAAGCTGCAAGAAAAAACACTGCTTACGGCCGCGCTCTTGCGCACAGCTATATATTTCAGTTTTTTGCTCTGCTCGACGGCTCGGTCAGCATCAGCAGAAACACAAGGCTGCCGGAGAATGTTGCCCGCATTAAAAAGTATATCGACACATATTACGGATCGATAGAGGGCGTCAGCGAGATAGCTTCGTATTTCTTCTACAGCCGCGAGCACGCATCCAGACTTTTCCGTCAGTATTTTAATATTACCTTATCCGATTATCTGATGCAGCGCCGCGTAGCGGAGAGCACGAAGCTACTGCTCGATGGAAGCAGCGTTGCCGATGCCTGCTACTCGGTCGGTTTCCATAGTGTTTCCTCTTATATCAACGCTTTCCGGAGAATAACCGGCTGCCTGCCGTCAGAATATAAAAAGAAAAAGCAATAAAAAAGCCGGCGCAAGCCGGCTTTTAATTGTATTGTATATTATTACGCTGTTTTAGCGGGCCCCTCCGAGCAAAATATCACAGGCTTATCCAGCACCATAAAACAATAAGAAACAGACCTACAACTATACCGCTGCTTGTATAAAGAGCGTCTTTATTTTTACGCTTCTGGACAAGGTTTATCGCTGTCGCCGTTTCCATTAGAACGGCGGAAAGAGTAAGGATTTCTTTGTTTAATAGGGGTGAAAAATAGTGTCCTGATGCTCTGGCAAAAATCATTGCTGCGATTATAACGGCTGCTGCTAAAGAGTATAATGTAACCTTAATTGCTCTCATGACAAAATTTCCTTTGCTGTTATTTTGTTAAGTTATAAGAACTTTTTGTTTTTTCAGCTCTTCTTTGACGCGCACGAAGGCGTCATCGGAAGGGCAGAGAATAGTATGCAGGTGAACGCCGCCGGTCAGAGATGACAGCGGCTTCGCCTCAGAGCAGCGGGAAATAAATTCTTCGATTTCACTTCTTGATGATAGCTGCAGCATGCCGACAAGCTGTCCGTAAACAGGATGCTCGACCACAACGTCGATTACTTTGCAGCCTGCGTCGACAATAGCGTAAAGCTCCGCGCGCATACCCTCGCTATCATGAAGGCAGGCTATCTGATGTATAATTCCTTTGCTGGAGCCGTCCGGCTTCTGAAGTAAATACCCGCGGGGGGTTGATATCAAAGCCGAGCCGGAGGCGCGCAGAAACGCTATGTCGTTTACTATAACCTGACGGCTGACATCGAGTTTGTTTGCCAGGGTTGTGGCATTCACGGGTGCGTCGGCGCTGGATAATATTGTGAGCAGATTACGGCGTCGTGCCTCGGCGTTCATGGCGTTTTTCCTTTCAATCATATGATAAATTTTGTTTCAAAAAAATTTGCTTCCGTCAGATTAAGATGGGTCTAATATCAAAAAAGAACATCTTTCGATGTCCTTTGTGGTGC
>CAZMZJ010000029.1:0-16758 GCA_964570825.1 uncultured Lachnospiraceae bacterium
GAGGTGTATTATGGACGATCCTGTAATGGTAGGTATTGTCGCCGGTGCGTCGGCTCTTCTGATCGGCATTGCGATAGGGGTCTTAATAGGGATTATCTACCGTAAAAGGGTAGCCGAAGCTGCCATAGGATCAGCTGAAGCCAAAGCGAACAAGATAATCGAAGAAGGATCGAAGCAGGCGGAAACGCTCAAGAAGGAAGCGCTTCTTGAGGCGAAGGAAGAAATTCTCCGCCAGCGCAATGATTCGGAGCGAGAGATCAAAGAACGCCGCAACGAAGTGACCCGTATGGAAAGAAGGCTTGCTCAGAAAGAAGAGGCACTCGATAAGAAAACAGAGGCTCTCGAGCGCAAAAACGAGATGCTTGATAAAAAGCTCCACGATAATGATCTTCTGCGCGAACAGATAGAAGAAGAGCTCGGGAAGCATGTAAAGATGCTCGAACAGCTGTCGGGTCTTACCGCAGAAGAGGCGAAGGAAGAGCTGCTCCGCCGCGTCGAGGCTGAGATGAAGGACGAACTCGGTCAGAGAATGATCGAGATGGAGGAGGAATTCAAGGAAGAGGCTGACGATAAGGCCAGAGATATTATTTCTCTTGCGATACAGCGTTATGCTGCCGATCAGGTTGCCGAGTCGTCGATATCGGTGGTTGCGCTGCCGAGCGAGGAAATGAAGGGGCGCATCATCGGACGTGAGGGAAGGAACATCCAGAAGCTGGAAACTCTCACCGGCGTCGAGCTTATCATTGATGATACCCCTGAAGCGATTACATTGTCAGGCTTTGATCCCGTTCGCCGCGAGGTAGCGAGACTGTCGCTTGAAAAGCTCATTGCCGACGGGCGCATTCATCCGGCGCGTATTGAGGAAATGGTTGATAAATCAAAGAAAGAAGTCGACGCTGCTATCAAACAGGCCGGCGAGAAGGCGGTGTTCGAAGTTGGAATCCACGGCATCAATCCCGAGCTGGTCAAGCTGCTCGGAAGACTCAAGTACAGAACCAGTTACGGTCAGAACGTACTCAAACATTCGGTTGAGGTGGCGTTTCTGGCGGGAGTAATTGCTGACGAACTTGGAGTTGACAGCACGGTGGCAAAGCGGGCAGGGCTTCTGCACGACATTGGCAAGGCATTTCCGCATGATGTCGAAGGTTCACATGTACAGATAGGCGTAAACGCCGCAAAGAAATTCAAGGAAAGCCGCGAAGTTATTCATGCGATAGAAGCGCATCATAACGACGTGGAGCCGCAGACGATTGTCGCGGTAATAGTACAGGCCGCCGACGCTATTTCGGCCGCAAGACCGGGAGCAAGGCGCGAAGACCTGGAGAGCTATATCAAACGTCTTGAGAAGCTTGAGGAAATCGCAATGAGCTTTGACGGAATCGACAAAGCTTACGCAATTCAGGCCGGACGTGAAATCCGTGTTATGGTCAAGCCCGAGGAGGTCAACGACGAGGGCATGAAGGTCATAGCGCGCGAGATGGCTAACAAGATAAAGGGCGAGGTCAAGTATCCCGGACAGATAAAGATAAATCTGATCCGCGAGAGCCGCGCCGTCGACTATGCAACATAGTCAAAACTCATAATAATAATCTTTCCCCTGAAGGATAATATAGAATTAACATAAAACCCCACAGGTATCAATAACGGCTCCGCCGTTTTGATTATAGATTTATATGATGAGTAGAATAAAGCGCTCCCGCCGCATATTGCGGCGGGAGCGCAGTAAGCGCCGGGGGGCGTTTTTTTTGTTTGTCTTTGCTGATTAAGTCAATCGAACGGCATCTGCCGGAAAAAAGTTTATCGGCAGCGAACCGGCGGCTGCACTATTTGGGTGAATGATTTTAGGAATCGGCAAATAATTATATAATGGCAGCAAACGGCCCCGGATGCCAGACGGCATCCGGGGCATAAATTTTTCCGTTATGATTTTATGAAGCTTTGGTCGTTGTTGCTGACGTTGACACCGGAGTGGCGGACAGACAGCTGTTGCTTACATAATAGAAGGTGCCGCTTATGTTGACCTTGCTCCAGTTTGCATTTTTCCCGACGCGGGTAAGCGCCGTACCCTTTGTGGCGTACTGAAGGACTTCGGTATCGGTGGAAGGTCCCTTGCGCAGGCTTACCACATCGGTGGAAACATATACTATGTCGTTCACCGCTTCAAAATCGTTCCCGGTGATATTGTCAAACGTGACATAACTCGATGTAATATAGTATTCCTTGCCGGCATAAACAATCTTGTACCAGTTCGTGCTTGTGCCGACGCAGCGCACGCTGTCGCCATAATGAAGCGTGGCTATCACGTCTCCCGAGGCCGATGGAGCGCTTCTCACGTTTACGTTATCGCCGGTGACATAGACTGTTTTATCAACCGGAGTAAACGTAATGGAGGCGGAGGCGGTAGTGGCTGCCGCCGTGGTCACAGGGGCTGACGTAGTTACGGGAGCCTCGGTTGTGGTGTCCGCGGTGGACTCCGGAGCTGTGGTTTCAATGCTATATGACGTGACGCCGGTATCGGCGGTTGTATCATTTGAGTTGCCGGTTGTATTGCAGGCTGAGAACAGGGGGGAGAGAACAAATAAAAGTGCAATGGATGCTGCGGCAAGCTTCTTCATTTTTTATTCTCCTTAGTTTTGCACATCAATATATTTGTATGAAAATTATACCATAACAGCCCGCCGGTGTCAAGGCGGTAAAAGGTCGGTTTTTGACAAAATAAAGGAATCTTAATAATTTATCAGAATTCGTCAGACCGGCTTGCGGCGTATATTTCCAAATGCGTTTCATTGACGGGCTGTTATCCGGCGGCTATAACCCGGCTCAGCTCCGGCGCGGGTTCTCTCAGCAGCGCCGAGGCGCGGTATGCGTCGGTGATATATCCGCGGATAAGCGGGCCGGGCACAATCACCGGCATGCGGTTGTGGACCTTTATCATCGAGCTGTTTGCGGCGGTGGTCAGGATCAGGAAGCCGGCTCCGGGACGCCAGAACCCGGCCATATACAGCATGGTTTCGCCGGGGATATTAAAAAGGAACTTAGTCTTGTTCTTGTCGCGGTCGTGCGACCACTCGTAAAATCCGGTCGAGGGTATGACGCATCGGCGGAGCGCGAAATCTTCCCTGAAAATAGGTTTAATCTCGGCTGTTTCCGCACGGGCGTTTATCAGCAGCGAAGGCGCGACATTTTTCCATCCCCACTGCATGACATCGACTGCAATCGCTCCGCCGCCCGCCCCCGTGATAACCGGAACTCTGTCGGAAGGGAATATTTCGCCGGTCTTGTACGAGCCGGCGCCGCATTTTGAGTCTGCCGAGCGGATTATAGCTTCAAGCTCGAGCGACTCCGCGTCGGTGAAAACTGTGTATCTGCCGCACATAGATCCTCCGCAATAAAATTTATGAAAGATAAAAGTATTCTGTGACGCAAGCGGTCTTCCGGCAGGACCGCGCTTAATAACATATTAACATCAGCGTACCGTTCTTGTCAACCCCGCGCGGGTAAATAAAAGATATAAAGAGAAAAAAGGAAGAAGGGAATTCTGGGCCGGGCGAACAAATTTTCTGCTCCGTATTGACAAGGAACTAATGTTCGGGTATAATAAGATGCAGAACATATGTTTTTCAGTGCGGAGGCGGAATGTGAAGAGAATTGAAGGCGACAGAGAAATACTGCACGTCGATATGAACAGTTTTTTTGCGTCTGTCGAATGCCGGGACCGACCGGAGCTTGAGGGCAGGCCCGTAGCCGTTGCCGGGGATATCGAGGCGAGGCACGGAATTATTCTCGCGCGGAACGCCGTGGCGAAGAGATACGGTGTCCAGACCGCCGAGAGCATCGGCGAGGCGAAGCGCAAGTGTCCGTCGATTATTCTTTTGCCGCCGCACATGGAAAAATACATCGAGGTCTCGAAAGAAGCGCGCGAGCTGTACTGCTCGTATACCGACCGTGTCGAGAGCTTCGGCATAGACGAGTGCTGGCTTGACGTGACCGGCAGCCGTATGCTTTTCGGCGCAGGTCGTGAAATCGCCGACGATATCCGCCGACGGATAAAAAAGGAGCTGGGGATCACGGCGTCAGTTGGCGTTTCATATAATAAGGTGTTTGCCAAAATGGGCAGCGACTATAAAAAGCCCGACGCGACCACAGAGATAACGCGCCAGAATTACCGTGAACTTGTCTGGCCTCTGCCGGTCGGAAACCTGCTTTTCGTCGGTCGCGCGACCGCAAAAAAACTTTTTTACGCGAATATACGTACAATCGGAGAACTGGCGCAATCGGACGAAAGGCTGATAGAGGGGATGCTCGGCAAAGTCGGGCTTATGCTGCGCAACTTTGCCGCGGGGCTTGACGTCTCGCAGGTGCTTTCCTCCGACTTCACCTACGCGCCGAAGAGCATAGGCAACAGCACGACGGCCCCGCGAGACCTTGTGACGGAACGGGACGTCGAGATAACGCTCGCCGTGCTGTGCGACAGCGTCGCAGCGCGGCTGCGCGCCGAGCGGAAGAAATGCACAGTCGTGAAGCTGTCGGTGCGCAACACAAGGCTTGAGTGGTACGACAGGCAGTGCAAGATTGCGCCGACATATCTTGACAGCGAGCTGTTCGAGGCGGCGTGGGGGCTTTTCAAGCGCAACCATCCGTACGGCGGGGACGGCCGTGACATCGAGCCCATACGCAGCATCGGTATATGCGGCTCGTCGCTTGTTTCCGAGGCGGACGAACAGCTTTCGCTTTTCGATGGCGTGACCACCGAGCGCGCTCGCCTCGAATCGCTCAGCCGGACTGTAGACGCCCTGCGCGGCAGATACGGCCAGCACGCGCTGCGCCGCGCGCTCGAGCTTGAAGACACACGGCTTTCCGGCTTTTGTCCGCGCGACGAACATGTAATACACCCCGAGCGCTTCGGAAGGTGAAGAAAGAGCACGCGCGGATACTGATATGGCGGGGGCTTTAATCCGCTCCGCTTTGGAATTTGGAATACGGCGCAAAGAGCCGGGCACAGCCCGGCTCTTTGCGTATATTGTATATTGCGTATAAATCAGCTGTTCAGCATTCGGACAAGTTCAGCCTCGTCAATCACCGCGATTCCGAGAGCCTGTGCCTTTGCCAGCTTGGACCCTGCGGACTCTCCGGCGACCACATACGAGGTTTTCTTTGAGACCGAGCCGGCGCATTTGCCGCCGCGCGCTTTGATTTTTTCCTCGGCCTCGTCCCGCGTCATTGTCGGCAGCGTTCCGGTCAGCACGAAGGTGAGTCCGGCGAATTTGTCGTCGGCAGGCTTCCTGACGCTTCTGGTCAGGACCCCCGCCTCAGTCAGGCGGCGGCAGAGCTCGATATTCTGGGGATGCGAGAAGTAGTTGACCACGCATCCGGCGGTAATTTCCCCGAAGTCCTCGATGCTCAACAGCTCGTCGTATGTCGCCGCCATGCAGGCGTCAAGAGTTCCGAATTTTGCGGCAAGCGCCGCCGCGGCGACTTCTCCGATGTTGCGGATGCCGAGGGCGTAAATAAGCCTTTCAAGTCCGGCGGATTTTGAACGTTCTATAGCGTCAGCCAGCTTTTTTGCCGATTTATCGCCCATTCTGTCAAGCCCGGAAAGCTGTTCCGGGCGGAGGGAGTAAAGGTCGGCGGCGTTTTGGATAAGTTTATTCTGAAGCAGCAGCTCGACTATCTGCGGGCCGAGCCCCTCGATATTCATGGCGTCTTTTGAAGCGAAGTGTTCTATGGAGCGTGATAGCTGGGCGGGGCAGGCAGAGTTTGTGCAGCGGGCGGCTGCGGCCTCGTCGGCGTCGTAGAACACCGGCTCGCCGCAGGACGGGCAGCGGTCGGGCATGACGAACTCGCGTTCTGAGCCGTTGCGTTTTCCGGGGTTTGACGAAACCACCTCAGGTATTATATCGCCGGCTTTCTGCACCGTTACAATATCGCCTATCATGATTCCGCGCGAGCGGATATAGTCGAGGTTATGGAGCGTTGCCCTTGATACTGTCGTCCCCGCGAGGCGGACGGGCTCAAGCACCGCGGCCGGGGTGATAGCTCCCGTGCGTCCGACCGCGACCGTGATGTCAAGAAGCTTTGTTTCTTTTCTTTCAGGAGGAAACTTGTATGCGGCTGCCCAGCGCGGCGTGTTTGTGCCTTCGCCCAGCTTTTCCCGCCCGTCGAGCTGGTCAAGCTTGACGACGACGCCGTCAATATCGTACGGCAGGCTGTCGCGGAGGGAGCCGATATATCTGATATGTGAGATTATGCCGTCCATATCTGTGGCGAGAGTTCTCTCGCCGAGCACGTGGAAACCGAGCTCCTTAAGGCGGTCGAGCGTTTCAGTGTGTGAAACCGGGGCGTGTCCGTCAGTCCACAGGCTGCCGCTCTGGAAGTTGAACACGAAAATATCGAGTTTGCGCGAGGCGGTGATTTTCGGGTCAAGCTGGCGCAGTGAACCTGCGGCGGCGTTGCGCGGGTTAGCCATCGGCGTTTGTCCGGCGGCCTCGCGCGCAAGGTTGATTTTTTCAAAAACCGAGCGGGGCATATACACCTCGCCGCGCACCGTAAGCGTAAGCGGTTCCGGCAGGGTTAGGGGAATTGAAAAAATAGTCTTGATATTCTGAGTAACATTCTCGCCTGTGACGCCGTCGCCGCGCGTCGCGCCTGTGACGAGGATGCCGTTCTCATAAATCAGCGAAACCGAAAGTCCGTCAATCTTAGGCTCCACCGACCAGCGCGCGCCCGGGTATTCGGCGGAGGCTTTTTTGACGAAGTCGGAAAGCTCCTCATAAGAAAACACATCCGAGAGCGAATCCATGCGCACCTTGTGTATTACCTTATCGAACTTATCGAGCGGGGTTCCTCCCACTCGATGCGTCGGCGATGAGGGGTCGTCAAATTCGGGGTGTTCGGCCTCGAGCCGGAGCAGCTCTGCGTAGAGCATATCATATTCATAATCAGATATTTCGGGAGCGTCGTATACATAATATTTTTCGGCGTGGTAAGCGACGGTCCGGCGCAGGTCGTCGATATGCTTCTTTATATCATTCATATGATTTCTCCGGTTTTATGGATTTGAAGGGCTCAAGGGATGCTCCATGCCAGTACAAATGATAATGGCGCAGCATAATATATTATACCACAATTTTCTTTTCCGGTCAATTGAGAAATGTGAGGAAGAGCGGGACGGCAGGTGACGTTTTTTAGCATAATAAACAAAATTGTGACAGACGACTGAAAATTTATATTTAACACTTTACAAAGGAGAAGCGCGATGATATAATGATAATGACGAACCGGAAAGCATATCCGGGGGATAATGCGATAGTCCGATAATACAGCATGCAGCAAGGAGGCACGAAAATGAAAATCACAGTAGTCGGCAGACAGATGACAGTCGATGAAAAGCTCAAGAACCTTGTGTCCAAAAAGCTGTCACGGTTTGACAAGTATTTCTGGAATGAAGGCGAAGCAACAGTGACATTCAGCAGAAAGCGCAACAAAGAAAATCTCGAGATCACGATCAACGCCGCCAATACACTGTTCCGCAGCGAGATAGATGACGAAACCTTCCAGAACGCTCTTGACCGTTCGATAGAAGCCATAGAGCGACAGATCCGAAAAAACAAGACCCGACTTGAGAAGAGGCTGCGCGACGGAGCGTTTGACGAAGCCGTCGGCGCCGATGCGGAAGACAGCTACGAGGATCCGGAATTTATCATAAGGACGAAATATTTTCATTTGAAACCGATGTCGGCGGAGGAGGCGATACTTCAGATGAATCTGCTCGGGCATCAGTTTTTCGTATTCGAGGATCAGGACACCGGAGAAACCTGCGTGGTTTACGCAAGGAAAGACGGAGCGTACGGCCTTATCGTGCCTGATAAAAAGTAAAGGTAAATATATAACAGAACATACTGGGGCTGCGCTCGGCGCAGCCCCTTGATTTATTCGCCGTTAAGGTGTATAATTTTATAGTTAAGAAAGCAACATATCGGGAGAAAGAAAAGAGATGAAAATTTTAATCGTTTACGCAACCAGGACCGGAACCACGAAAAGCTGCGCGGAGCTGCTTGCCGCAAAGCTTTCAAAACACGATGTGACGCTTGCCGATATTACGCTGTCGGGATCAATGCCCGACCCGTCGGGATATGATTTTGTGGCTGTAGGCAGTCCGGTGCGTTACGGGAAACTGCACGGCAGAGTAGACGGATATTTGAAAGCATACGGTGAAAAGCTGAAAAACACCCCTGCCGGATATTTTATCTGCTGCGGCTATGTCGACAGCGGCGACGAATATATTTCGAAACTCATACCGCAAGATCTGCTTGCGAGCGCGTCGGCTGCGGAGTGCTTCGGCGGCGAGCTGAATTTGAAGAAGCAGAAGGGAATTGACCGCTTTATCACAAGGCTGATGATAAATTACGTGCTTGATGAAGGCAAGCGAGACGGAGAAATGCCCGAGCGCAGCCTGCCTGAGATAATGACCGACAGCATCAGCCGTTTCGCCGATGCCGTCAAAGCGTCGATGGCATGAAGGAACCGCATATAGCGTTATACAGTATGTCTTCAGAACAAGAAATTTGAAAAATATTATAAAAAATCATTGACAAAGAGGGGGGCTTGTGCTATTATATTTAAGCGTTGCACGACTCATTAGCTCAGATGGTAGAGCACATGACTTTTAATCATGGTGTCCGGAGTTCAACTCTCCGATGGGTCACCAATAAAAACACATTGAAAAGCCTTAAATCGTATGATAATTATGACGATTTAAGGCTTTTTTGCGTTTGCTTAAATAAAAATGCGAGTGTTCTGACGCGAGTGCTTTGACGCGGTTATTGCGGTCATGAGGCAGGCAGGAAGCAGCTCCGCGGCGCAGTTCAAAATATATATTTTGTCACAATAAACAATTATTAGTCGGAAATTGCTTTACTTATTAGGGAAAATATGATACAATAAGCATTGTGTAGGCAATAAGGAAAAATAAATTTCGGCGGTGAATATTGAAAATGAAGCTTGCGCATATATCTGAAGACGGAAAAAGAGGGCAAACAATATTAGACCATTCTCAGGGGACGGCAGAACTTGCCTCGTGCTTTGCGTCGGTATTCAGTGGTTCGGAATATGCATACAATGCCGGAATGCTGCACGATATCGGGAAATATGCCGAACAGTTCCAGAGACGTCTTCACGGGAGCTCTGAGAAGTACGAACACGCTGCAGCTGGCGCGCAGCTGCTGTATAACTCTAAAAGCATATCAGGTTATTTGCTGTCATACTGCGTCGCCGGTCATCACACCGGGCTTCCGGACGGCGGCTACGAGACCGACAGCTCCGACGGGGCTACCTTATGCGCAAAACTCAGCCGGCAGGAGAAAAGCGCGGCTGATATTTCAGAAGGCATAAATGAAATTGAGTCAGCAAGATATCTGACCCCGCTACGTTTTCCGTTCAGGTGTGCTGATGAATATTCGGTCGCATTTTTCATACGAATGATATTTTCGTGTCTGACCGATGCGGATTATCTTGACACCGAGCGATTCATGAACGACGGGCAGAAAATCAGAATAAGCGGCGAAAGTCTGCCGGAGCTTGCCTCAAGGCTTGAAAATCACATGAAAAAATTCGATAATGCGACGGACAGCATAAATTCACTGCGCATGGACATATACAGGAGCTGCGTCGCCGCAGCTGAATCACCGCCTGGAATTTTCCGGCTCTGCGTGCCAACCGGAGGAGGAAAAACCCTGTCGTCGGTGGCTTTCGCCCTTAAGCATGCGATAAAAAACAAAAAACGGCGGATAATTTATTGTATCCCGTATATATCGATCATCAGGCAGACTGCCGGGATATTTGAGGAGATATTCGGCACGGACAATGTGCTGGCGCATTATTCCACAGCCGATTATATTGAAACAGAAGATACCCCGTCGGCTCTTCGCCTTGCCTCGGAAAACTGGGACAAGCCGGTAATAATTACTACAAACGTCCAGTTTTTTGAATCTCTCTATTCAAACAGAACATCTCGCTGCCGTAAGCTGCACAATATTGCGGAGAGCATTGTGATATTTGACGAAGCGCAAATGATACCGAATGAATACCTGCTCCCGTGCCTTAGAGCCATCTTGGAACTTACAGAACATTACGGAGTATCAGCAGTACTCTGCACTGCCACGCAGCCGGCGTTTGAAACGCTGATCGGCAGGCAAATAAAAGACATTTACCCGGATTACGCGCGGCTGTTCAGCCTGTTGAAAAGAGTAACATACAGAAATATCGGTTACCGTACGAACGATGAAATGGCGGCGCTGATCAAAGCAGAGAAATCCTGCCTGTGCGTTGTAAACACGAAGGATACTGCCCGCGAATATTTTGCGTTGCTGTCAGGTGGCGGCGGTGAATTTCACCTTTCAACTTACATGTGTCAGGCTCATATAGCCGACAAGCTTGATGAAATACGCCGGCGTTTAGCAGGGAACCTGCCGTGCCGGGTTGTGTCGACCTCGCTGATTGAAGCCGGAGTTGACGTTGATTTTCCCTGCGTTTTCCGCGAGTATGCCGCGCTCGATTCAATCATACAAGCCGGCGGGAGATGCAACCGTGAAGGCAAGCGGAAAGCGGAGGAAAGCTTTGTAACACTGTTTACCTCCGAAAATAGGTGTAAAAGAATATCTCCGCTGCTGAATAACGCCATAACAGTAACTGAAAATATAGAAGAAAAATTTACGGATATCTCCGCGCCGGAAGCGATTAACGAATATTTTACTAAGCTGTACGAAAATGAAAAACGTAATACCGGACTTGACAGCAAGGGCATACTTGAGACATTCAAAAAAAGGAAAATGTCATTGCCGTTTGCGACGGTTGCCGACGAATTCAGGCTGATCGACACTGTTACCGAGCCGTTGTTAATCCCATACAACCAAGAAGCCGCCGGAATCGGTAAAGAGCTGATCGACGGAAAATCCGACCGGTTTCTGCTTCGCCGCGCCGGCCCTTACATTGTACAGTTGTATTGCGACAAGCGTGATTTGCTGACCGGCATTGGCGCGGCGAGACTTACCGAAAGTGGTGTTGCGGTTCTTGTTGATATGAAATACTATTCATCTGATACAGGAGTTATTTTTCCCGCAGGCGGAAGCGCAGTCATAGTTTAATATTAAAGAAAGGAGTAAAACAAATGCCGAAACCGATAAGGCTTAGAGTCTGGGGGGACTTAGCGTTATTTTCACGTCCCGAACTGAAGGTGGAACGTTATTCGTATGATGTGATAACGCCATCCGCAGCGCGCGGAATATTCGACGCTATTTACTATCACCTTGGTCTAAAATGGGTAATCAAAAAAATTTATGTTCAAAACCCGATCAGATTTACAAACATCAGACGCAATGAAGTCGGTTCAAAGATACTGGCATCAGATATTTATGAGGCGGCACGCGGCAGTACGAAGCCGCAGTACATAGTCACAACCGATGATATTGCGCAGAGGGCGTCTACAGTGCTCCGCGATGTTTCATATGTAATCGAAGCGAACTTCATTACTCTCCCTGAGAAGATGAATCCGTGTGACAGCGAAGAAAAGTTTTATGCTATTTTTTCCGAACGTGCGAGAAAAGGCAGACACTTCACGCAGCCGTATTTCGGATGCCGCGAATTTACGGCGTATTATGAGCTGTATGAGAGCGAATTGCCGCCAAAAACCATCGACGATAGCGTAAGCCTCGGGCTTATGCTATACGATATGGATTACAGCGATGCCGAAAACATAAAGCCGGTCTTTTTCCGTGCCGAAATGAAGCACGGTGTAATTGACCTTACCGACTGTGAGGTGCTGTCATGATACTCAATTCACTTGTCAAATACTATGAGTCTCTCCCGCGGGATGAAAACTTCACTGACCCCGGATACTGCACCGCATCGGTTTCCTACGCGCTTATAATCACGACGGAAGGCAGACTGAAGGGCGTTGAGGTATTCAAACACGAGAAAGTGATTAAGCAAAAAGACAAAAAAGGCAATATCAAGACAAAAAGCATATTGGTGGCGACGGATCTTATTGTCCCTGAACAGTATGTTAAGACATCCGGCATAATGCCGAATTTTCTTTGTGATAATTCTACATATATTCTCGGAGTTGATAAAAAAGGAAAGCCTGAACGTTCGAAAGACTGTTTTAGGGCAGCTGCTGAATTTCACAAAACGGTTCTGAGCGGCTGCGATTGTCCTGAGGCCCATGCTGTGATTGCCTTCTTTGACACATGGGATCCCGATAAAATCGGCGAATATGATTTTTTACAACCTCATCTTGACGATATTCTCAGCGGCGCAAACATTGTTTTCAAATCGGATGATTTCAAGTTTATACACGAAAATAAGCAGATAAAAAGTGTATGGGAACATTATAAAGATACCGATGGATCGGGTAAATTTGGGCGCTGCTTAATAACTGGAGACGAATCCGAGTTGATTCTGCTGAATCCGAAAATCAAGGGCGTAGCCGGCGCTCAGTCAGTAGGAGCAAATCTTATCAGTTTCAATGCTTCCTCGTTCGAATCATACGGGAAAGACGGTATGCAGGGGCTTAACGCACCGATTGGGAAATACGCCGCATATGCTTACGGAACTGCGCTCAACCGACTTATCTCTGACCGTCAATATGCTAAGCTGCTCGGGGACACCACAGTTGTTTTCTGGTCTGAGGACGGAAATGAAACGGCGCGTGACTGGTTCAACCAGGAGGTTTTCGAGGGAATCAGAGACGAAAACAATGAACTTAAGAGTATTATGGAAAATCTTATGCACGGGAAGCATGTCGACAGCGCAAAGGTCAATATGAATTCTCCTTTCTGTGTGCTCGGGATTGCGCCCAACGCGGGGCGGCTCTCTGTCAGATTTTTCTACCGGAGCACCTTTGGGAACCTAATGGAAAACGTCGCGAAACATTACGAAAGGCTCGAGATAAAAAAACCGGCGGCTGAATTCGAATACCTGACGCCATACTGGTTGCTAAAGGAAACTGTATCACCCAAATCAAAGGATCAATCCGCATCTCCGCTGCTTGGCGGCGCGTTGATGCGGGCAATTATAAACAACTCCCCATATCCCGAATCACTTTACAGCGCGGTGCTTATAAGAATCCGTGCCAACCGCGACATAACACCGGGGAAAGCCGCGATAATCAAAGCATTTCTGCTCAGAAATTCAAAAAATCCGAATATAAAGGAGGAAATCACAGTGTCGCTCAATGAAGGTCTGAATAATAAAGCCTATATTCTCGGAAGATTGTTCTCGGTGCTCGAAAAAGCGCAGTATGACGCCAATCCGAAAATAAACACCACCATCAAGGACAGATATTTCACATCTGCGTGCGCCACCCCCCAGCTTGTTTTCCCGTATCTGATTAAATTGTCAACCCACCATATTGCGAAGGCAAAATACGGCGATTTAATAGAACGCAATATTCAAGAACTTGTTGACCGTCTTGAATATCCGCCGTTTCCCGCGCGCCTTAATAACGAAGAACAGGGATATTTCATCGAGGGATATTATCAGCAGACGCAGCAGCGCTACACCAAAAAAACTGAAACAAAAGAAGAAAGCGAGGAAAAATGAAATGTCAGAACCCATCAAAAACAGGTATGAATTCGTAATACTATTCGACGTGGAGAACGGGAACCCTAACGGAGACCCCGACGCCGGCAATATGCCGCGCATCGATCCCGAGACCGGCTACGGAATTGTAAGTGACGTATGTCTCAAGCGCAAGATACGAAATTATGTGGAAACCGTCAGCGAAGGAAAGGTTTATAAAGAAGGCGAGAACAGAAATTACATTTATATCAAGGAAAATGTGCCGCTGAATACAAGTGACGAGCTTGCTTACAAAGCGCTTAAAGTCGATGAAAAGACAATTGACAAAAAGAACAATCCGGAAATTGACAATCTTCTGCGCGATTTTATGTGTCAGAATTTTTATGATATCCGCACTTTCGGTGCGGTCATGACAACTTTTGTTAAGGCAAAGCTGAACTGCGGACAGATCCGCGGACCGGTTCAGATAGGTTTCGCCAAAAGTATGGATCCGATAATTCAGCAGGAAGTCGCGATAACGAGAGTAGCGATTACCACAATCGAAGACGCGGCAAAGAAAGATAACGAAATGGGGCGAAAATATATAGTACCCTACGCGCTCTACCGTGTCGAAGGTTTTGTGTCTGCTAACCTTGCGCGCCGGGTTACCGGTTTTTCCGAAGATGACCTTAACCTTCTCTGGGAAGCAATAGTAAATATGTTCGAGCATGACCATTCGGCTGCGAGAGGCATCATGAACGTACGCGAACTTATCATATTCAAGCACGCAAGCGAGCTTGGTAATGCGCCGTCGCATAAACTTTTTGATCTTATCAGCATTAAAAAAGCAGACGGCGTGACTGTTCCGAGGAAATATACGGATTATATAATTCAGATTGATAAAGCGTCGCTTCCTGAAAATGTAGAACTGATAATCAAATGAGCCGCGAGGAAGATGATTACCTTCTGCTTTCAGGGCTGCAGCATTTTGCTTTCTGCCGGCGTCAATGGGCGCTGATACATATCGAACAGCAGTGGTCGGAAAACTTCTACACCGTCGACGGGAGCATTATGCACGAACGCGCGCACGACCCGTTTTTCACAGAGAAGCGCGGAGAGAGGATAGTTAGCCGGGCGGTCCCGGTAAAATCGGACCGGCTGCGCCTTGCCGGTGAGTGTGATGTTGTCGAGTTTTTCGTCGACCCCGGCGGCGTTCCTCTGTTCGGACGCGATGGATTATGGCAGCCCTGCCCGGTTGAATACAAACGCGGCAGCGGCGGTTCGGAGAATGCTGATTCTCTGCAGCTTTGCGCTCAGGCGATCTGCCTTGAGGAAATGCTGTGCTGCCGCCGGATTGACACGGCATGCCTGTATTACGGAGAACTCCGCCGCCGCGTTGATATTCCGCTGAACGGCGAATTGCGGCGGACTGTTGAAGATATGGCCAAGGAGATGTACGATATTTATCAGAGAGGTTACACGCCGTCCGCAAAGAAATCGAAGAAATGCACATTCTGCTCAATGAAGGACATATGTCTGCCCGGAATGTCGAAACAGCAGTCTGCGAAGGCATACCTTAAACGTGAGTTGAACGGCGGAGAGGATGATAGACGATGAGAAAGTTAAATAACACCCTTTACGTCACTCTCCCGGAGGCATACCTTGCGCTTGAGGGTGAAAATGTTGTAATTCTCGAAAAGGAAAAAGAAGTGAAGCGGATTCCGCTTCATAATCTTGAAGGTATTATAACCTTTGGCTATACAGGCGCAAGTCCTGCATTGATGCACAAATGCACTGAGAAGGGTATAGCTCTCACTTTTCTAAGCGCAAACGGCCGCTTTCTCTGCCGCGTAGAAGGAGAGGCTCATGGGAATATTCTTTTGCGGAAAGAACAATACCGTGTGTCCGACGATGAGATGCGTTCGCTTGAGGTGGCGAAATATATAGTATGCGGAAAGCTGTATAACGAGCGTGCGGTGCTTCTCCGTGCGGTGCGTGACCACGCGATGCAGCTTGATTCTGAGAAGGTGCGCGATGCCGCCGACAGAATTTCACATACAATTCCCATGGTTCAAGAATGTATATCGCTTGGGGAGCTGCGTGGAATGGAGGGAGAAGCCGCAAACGCTTATTTCGGGGTATTCGACAATTTGATTCTTCAGGGCAAGAAAGATTTTTGCTGGCAAGGACGGAACCGACGGCCCCCGACCGATAATGTGAACGCTCTGCTGTCGTTTTGCTATAGTCTTCTGGTTCACGATTGCGCCGCGGGGCTTGAGGCGGCCGGGCTCGACAGTTATGCCGGTTTTCTCCACCGCGACCGTCCGGGACGTCAGTCACTCGCTCTTGACCTGATGGAAGAATTTCGCGCGCCGGTCTGCGACAGATTTGTGCTGTCGATGATCAACACGCGTCAGATTGAAGCTTCCGGATTTCTGCGAAAGGAAAACGGAGCGGTAATCATGGATGACAGAACGAGGCGCGACGTGCTTACCGCCTGGCAAAAACGCAAGCAGGAAGAAATAACACATCCATATCTTGAAGAAAAAGTCGAGTGGGGCGTATTGCCATTTGTTCAGGCTCAATTGCTGGCGCGTTATCTGCGCGGCGACCTTGACGCCTATCCGCCGTTTTTATGGAGGTAAAAATGCTTGTGCTGATTACATATGACGTAAATACCGAGACGCCTGCAGGGAAAAAGAGACTCCGGCAAGTGGCAAAGCAGTGTATAAACTACGGTCAGCGGGTTCAGAATTCAGTTTTTGAGTGTCAGGCGGACGCAGCGAAGCTGCGGGAAATTGAGGAGCGTTTGGTAAAAATAATTGACCCGGAGCATGACAGTCTGCGTTTTTACAACCTGGGGAACAGATATGAAACTAAGGTAAAACATATCGGAGCGAAGCCGTCTTTTGATGTTACGGATCCGTTAGTTATTTAGCGCGAAACGGAAGTGAACATAAAAGCGCAGGAGTATTCGCGCAAGGAAAATAGTATAAAATATGTTGAAATAAATATCAAATAAAGTTTTATCAAAATTAAGCAGCATATTATTCTAATGTTTTTATCAGAAATGCACAATAAAGTTATGTAATATTGTACATATCTGCTGTCGCCCCCCACGCGGGGGGCGTGGATTGAAATAATCTGGTTGGGGCTCTGATGCATACTCGGCCGGGTCGCCCCCCACGCGGGGGGCGTGGATTG
>CAZMZJ010000030.1:0-14300 GCA_964570825.1 uncultured Lachnospiraceae bacterium
TTCTTCGTTCTTGGAGAGGAACTATAAAAACTACTACTTTTATATTATACGAGGTATAAATGTAAATGCGCGAATATCTGATGAGCGTCATCGGCGCCGCTCTTATCGCAGGGGTTATAAGCATCGCCGTTCCCTCAGGCAGTGGCGAAGGACTGAAAAAATATGTTACCCTTATCGGCTCGCTGTGCGTACTTTGTATCCTGCTTTCTCCGGTAACTGAGGTTCTCGGCCTTATGTCAAAAATCGCGGACGGCGGTTTTTCCGGATGGTTTGAAAATACTGAAGAGGAATACGGCAGTAAGTATAACGAATTTTTGCTTTCGGTCGGGCGCGACAATGTTGAGGACGGAATCACGGCGTTGCTCAATGATCAGTTTGGAATACCTGAGAACGAGTGCAGCGTAAGCGCCCAGGTGGAAGAGCGAAGCGGCGAGCTTGTGATAGTCCGCGTCGACATAATTCTCAGCGGCAAATCCGTCCTCAAAGACCCATATGCAATCGAGAAGTACATATCTAAACTTCTTGATTGCGAATGCATTGTAAAATAAATATGTTTAAGGTTTAACCGGGAGAATTGTATGACAGTCCAGAACAGTGCGAAAAAAAGCTCCGGCAGCAGCATTTTTCTGAAAAAACACGGCAAACAGCTGCTGCTTGCCGCCTGCGGCCTGCTTGGCGTTATTCTACTTTTATATGGGGAAGGACTCATCGGAGGCGTAGGCACCGATAATACCGGAAAGATGAACACAAATGAGCATGAGGATCTTGCGCAGTATACCGCCCGGCTTGAGGAGAGCATATCGCGGCTATGCGCAAAAGTGTCAGGTGTGTCTGATGTCACGGTAGCTGTGACGCTTAAAAGCGGATTTGAGTATGTCTACGCGGCAAATTCCGACGTAAAGGCGGACGGCACAACCGGAATGAAATATATAACAATCGGCAGCGGCAGCGGAGAAACGCCGGTATATATTACGGAAAAGCTGCCTGAGATAGCCGGAATAGGCATAGTCTGCCGAGGCGGCTCAAACCCAGCGATACAACAGAAGCTTATCGACCTTATCAGCGCCGCATATAATGTCGGGTCGAATAAAATTTATATTACCGGTTCATAAAAGCCTGCTTGTACAGTCATAAAGCTGCCGGTTTATAAATATAATGTATCACAACAATAAAAAACCAAAATTTTGGAGGTATATGAAAATGGTATACGAGGAAGAAATCAAGTCGCCGGCGAGAAAGTTTTTCGAAAAGATCGGAAAGCGCAATCTGATCATAATCGGAGTTGTTCTTCTCATCGGTGTTGCGGTATGGCTCAACTGGATGATTTTTGCAAAGGATAGCAGCGGTTATTCCGGATATGACAAGAGCTCGGGCATGGATTCAAACTACGGCGCGGTCACGAACGCATCGAACGGATCAGAAACCGACGCGTCGGCGTCGAACAGCGACAGCTATTTTGCGTCGACCCAGATAAGCCGCCAGCGCGCACGCGATGAAGCTCTCGAGGTTCTTCAGTCTGTTGTTGACAACGCGTCGGCAGACGAGGCGGCAAAGTCACAGGCTCTCGCCGATATCAACCAGCTTGCTAAAGATATGGAAGCCGAATCAAATATCGAAACGCTTATAATCGCGAAGGGCTTTGCACAGTGCGTTGCCGTAATCAACGGTCAGTCGATCAGCGTTGTGGTCGACGCAGACAACCTGACGCCAGCCGACATAGCCATAATCAACGAGATTGTTTATGATCAGACCGGGATAAAACCCGCCAACGTGACAATCATTAAAAAATGACCTTGAAATGAAAAAACCGGAAGTAATTTTCTTCCGGTTTTTCTTTTGTGAGTTTATTCAAATTTGGAAGGAGTCATCCGGAATGTTGAAGGACGGTTTTTTCGCCGCATCGAACAGCGGCAAAGGATTCAGAAATTACTATAACGAGGTGTTCGGCGGAGCGGACAGGATATTTGTTATTAAGGGAGGTCCGGGCACCGGAAAGAGCCGGTTTATGCGGGATGTCGCGGAATATGCAAAAACTCGCGGCTGGAGAGCGGAATACTATTATTGCTCGTCCGACGCGGCATCTCTTGACGGCGTGATGCTTAAGCGCGGCAGCGAGTCAACGGCTGTTATAGACGGCACTCCGCCACACGTATGGGAACCTATGCTTCCGGGAGTACGGGAGGAAATTGTAAACCTCGGCGTCTTTTGGAATGCAGGTGTGCTCAGAGCTTCTAGCGACGAGATCTGCCAGCTTATACGCAAGCGCGCCGACCTATGGCGGAGCGCGTACCGATGGCTTTCCGGATGCCTCGATATGTGCGGAATCATAAAGACGGTTGGCGCTTCATGCGTAAACTACGAAGCCGTAAGCTCCGCGGCGCGTGCCGCGCTTGACGGCGTTCAGGAAGGCGAGAGGTTCAGCCTGAGGCCCGCGCTGCTTACATCCATAGGCATGAGCGGCATTGTAACCTCCGGGGAGTTCATAGGAAGAGCAAAAAAACTGTATGTAATTAAAGATAAATACATAACAGCCTATCTCCTTATAAACGAACTTTTGCTGCAGGCCGAGGCGAAGAAGCTTTCGATTATAATTTCGTATGACCCGATAGACGCCGAGTGTCCGGACGGACTTTTCATCGAAAATTGCAGCATGGCTTTTGTTGTTACAGATAAAACACCTGACGCAGAATATACGTCTATTGAAATGGAGAAGCTCATGGCCGCGCCGGAACCCGCAAAGGCGGCACAGGCGTCGTTTGCCGAACGCTGCCGCGACTCGATGCTGGGCGGAGCTGTCGAAGCACTCGCTGAAATTAAGGAATGCCATTTCAAGCTTGAATCAATATACACCTCTTCGATGGATTTCAAAGCCAAGGAAGCATTTACCGCGGACTTCTGCAAAAAGTATTTTACTGACTGAACAAAAAAATACTGCCGCCGGGTCGGAGTTCCCGGCGGCAGTATATATTTTTATTTATTTTTTAATTTTTCCGACAATTTCCGCCGTATCGCGGGCGATAACAAGTTCCTCGTTGGTCGGGATGAGGTAAACAAGCACCTTTGACTTGTCGGTTGAAAGCTTTAGAATGTTGGACTGCCTTATTCCCTTGGCGTTGGCTTCCTTATCGAGTTCAATGCCGAAGAAGGAAAGATCAGAGCATACGACTTCACGCAGGCGCGGGTTGTTTTCGCCGAGTCCGGCGGTGAATACGATTGCGTCAAGTCCGTTCATCGCGGCAGTATAGGCACCGATGTACTTCTTTATCTGATAGAAGAGAACGGATGTTGCAATTTTTGCTTTTTCATACTCAGGCAGGGGCTTTTCAGGATTTATCCGCGCATCAGGTCCCGCCGCCAGCGAAGCTTCGAGGTCGCGAGAATCGGAGAAGCCGGTTATGCCGAGAAAACCGCACTTTTTGTTCATGTAATCATTCATTTCCGCGGGAGAATACCCCTTCTTCTCCATGATGTATGTTACAATCGCCGGGTCGATGGAGCCGCAGCGGGTTCCCATTTCGACGCCGTCAAGGGGGGTGAATCCCATGGACGTATCAATGACCTTGCCGTTGCGTACGGCTGAAATCGAGGAGCCGTTTCCAAGATGGCAGGTTATGATCTTAGTATCTTCCGTTTTGCCGGCTTTTGCAAGTATTTCGCGCATTATGCCCGCGACATAGCGGTGGCTTGTGCCGTGCGCGCCGTAACGGCGGATCTTGTATTTCTCATACATATCATAAGAAATCGGATAAAAGTATGCTTCCGGCGGCATTGTCTGATGGAATGCTGTATCAAAAACAAGCACCTGAGGAACGTTCGGCATAACCTCAATGCATGAGCGTATACCGGTCAGGTGAGCTCCTGTATGCAGGGGAGCAAAATCGCGGCAAAGCTCAAGCTTTTCAAGCACAGCATCGGTGACAAGCACGCTCTCGAAGAAATAAGGTCCCCCGTGAACCACACGGTGTCCGACGGCTTCAATCTGGTCCATCGATCTGATGCAGCCGTACTCTTTATCTGTAAGCATGGAAACAACTATACGCATGGCGTCGGCGTGTGTTTTCATTGGCTGATCCTTTTTATAGCTGTTGCCCTTAGTCAGATTGCGGTGGTCTATGACGGAACCGTCAGTTCCGATGCGCTCGCATATACCTTTTGCTATCGCGGTCTCTTTGGAAGTATCAAACAACTGATACTTCAGTGAGCTGCTTCCCGCGTTGACGACAAGAACGTTCATTAAAAATTACAAACCTCCGGAAGTAAAATATTTAAGCAATATCAAAAATTTGAATTTAATGAATAAAGAGCAGATAAAAAACCATTGTGCAATTATGCAGCATTTACTGAACAATCAAAATGAGCCTTGAACATTATATCACATTAAAGGACGGATTACAATACTTACATGTCAAATTTTATATAATACCGCTTATTTTGCGCATCATATTTGAAAATGCGGAAATTATATGATTGACTTATGAACAAATTTATGATAAAATATTATAATAATATAAAACACGGAGGGATTAAGATATGGCTAATATACCGAGCGATCGCAAGATTGTCAGCGGGAAGTATCTTGAATATAAAGGCAAACCGCTGGTCAGGGAGGGGCATACGATATGCTATGGCGACAAATCGGAAAAGTGTATTCTTATCCTCGAGATAATGTCGTATAAAAACGTTGCAGGAAACGATGTTCCCGATAAGATACTTATTCAGGTGATAGATTCTAACGACCCGACAAAAATAATTAAACAGGGCTCAAAGGAGGGTCTGCACGACGCCTTTTCGATGGGACTTGTTTGGCTTGAAATGGCCCTTAAATAAATACCAATAATATAGCCGGAGAAATCAGATTTCTCCGGCTATATTTTTTGCAGGTGACGCAAAAGTTAATTTTAGGATAATTATTTTTTATGCGATGACAATTCCGGGGCTTAACTCTCCGGCGGTGTCATAAATCTCATCTGATTCAATCAGACCCCGAACATACTCCGCCTCGTCAGTAAGGTTGAACCGATAGTCGACAAGCGCCTGGGCAAGAAAATCCACTGAGCCGTCCTCGGCGCCTCTGTCCTCAACGAAAAGAGCGGCAAAAAGCGAGAGAGCTATATAGAAATGACGATGTGGCAGGCTTTTTTCTTTAATGTCCTTTATTGCAAAGAGCAGCAAATCGACGAATTCAGCGGCTCTCAAGTCAAGCTCCTCATCAGTCATGGAACGGAACAAAATTCCGTATTTTTCTTTTACCGATATACTCTTTATAAATCTTGGATCGCGCAGTACCGACTGTGCTTCCTTTATCAGACCGTATCTGCTAATTCCCATATCTCCGAGAATCAGGATTTCCCACAGAAGAAAATCAAAAACGCGTATATAAAGCAGGTCCTCGGCTTCGCGAAAGGTATAGCGTGAATCTAAAATTTTTTTTGTCTTTTCAAGCAGGGCGGCCTGCTTATACCAATAGGTTTCGTGCGTTTCCCAGAAATTATCCGCCTTTGCGATTTTGTTTATGCAGGACAATTCCGCAGCGGACGTATTTTGCGGCGCTACGTAATAATGGTATAGTTTGCGGTCGGTGCTTACAATACGGCGGGCGTTTTTCATATTAGCAAGACCGAAAAGTCCGTCCTCGCAGAAGCTTACATCAACGTCGTAAAGTTCGGTTATAACCTTGCGGCGGTAAAGCTTGTTCCACGGTACCTGAACGGCAAAGGTCTGCTGGTAGTAGGTCATCATGTCAACATGGCGGGTGAGGTCGAGAACCCGGTTTCCAAGATGGTTTTTAATACTCGGATGCGTAAAATTGCACACAGCTATATCCGCTCCTGTGCGCTTAAGCTCTCCAAGCATAACCTGCAGCATATCAGGCTCGACGTCGTCGTCAGCGTCGATAAACTGTATATATCCTCCGGAGGCAGCTTCAATGCCGGCATTGCGGGCGGCGGATACCCCTGCGTGTTCCTTTTTAAGAAGAATCACCCTGCTGTCGGCTGCCGCGTATTTATTTACAACTTCGCACGACGCGTCCAAAGATCCGTCGTCCACGGCGATAAGTTCAAAATTGGTATATGTTTGAGCGAGAATACTGCTGATGCAGCGGTCAAGCGTTTTTGCGGCATTGTAAAAGGGAACTATTAACGAAACTTTTTCGTTTGATTTTTTCATATATGTCTATTCCTTTTCCTCTCTATCTTATCAGACGATGACCTGATTTTGCCGGCTCTCTTTGCGCGAAGTTATGATATGCTTATATTGCTATTATTACCGTTATTATTATCGCAGGCATATGTCAGCGGCTCGCCGTATACCTCTTCATAAACACGGCGGCAGGCGTCGTATGCTGCATTTTTCATAGCCTCAATATTTTCAAGGCGAGTCCGAGCCGGATTGGAATATATAGGAGGCATGATGTGAAGCGTCATATAAGGCACCGGCTGACCCTCGATGTCTTTTTTCCCGCTCTCGCGGTATGTTATAAAAAGCGGCACTACCGGGACTTTGAATTTTTCGGCGATTACAAAGGCTCCGTCTTTGTACGGTCTCGGCTTTTTGTAATGCCACCACATAGATGCCTCGGGATAGATAAGAAGAAAATTTTTTCGCCTTTCAAGCACGTCAGCGACCGCGCGGTTGAATTTCGCCATGCCGTGGATGCTCTCGCTCATCGGTATCATATCGCCGGCGCGCATCATGTCGCCGAGGAAGCCTTTCATGTTGTTGAAAGGTGCGGCGACAGTAAAGACTCTGTGTCCCGCAGCACCGTATCTGACCGCAAGGCAGTCGAATTTTGTGATATGATTGCAGGTAAGTACCGCGGCATTGAGCCCGCGGAGATTTTTGCGGCCCTTCACTTTGGTTTTCATTACAAACCAGTTTTGGTACAACGTAAATGGATTCACTATAAATATCCGCTTCAATCCGAACGAGAGCTTTTCAAAAAATGTCCTGTTATTAGGATAATGATAATTTTCGGTAACCGGAATCACTATTTCACGGGGTATCGGATCGACATGCGTATCGAAAGCACCGCGTCTTTCGCATTCCTCAATCGCCTTAAGCACTTCAGCGCGCGTCATTATAATGTCACACTCCTTTTGATTCGTTTTCCCACTCCGACTTCTTTTTCGCATATTCTTCGAGTATGTCGTCGAATTCATAGCAGTGGTAGATTTTGTGCAGCTTATCAGGCTCCCATGGCTTGATATTAAGCGAATGGAAATACGGAAAAAGCCTCAGTGTCTTTGAAAAATGACGGATAACCGTGTCGCTTTTTACGCGCCGCTGCTCGTTATAACGGCGCGGAATAAAACGCTTTTTTCCGACAAGCCGGTTTATTGCGTCCTGATCCGGAAAAGCTGTTTTTTTTGTCGCGCAGAAGGCGCGCGCCCGGGCGAACAGTCCGGTCTGCCGTATTTTTTCAAGATCCAGCAACAGTACTCCGGCATTTATATAGCGCGGATTTATAAAAAATTTACCGAGATAATCAAGCGCTCCTGCAAGCTCGCACCCGCGAAGGTTGTAATGATAAAGCGGGGCTATGTCGCCGAGCGCTGCGGTATCAGTGTCAAGATATATGATGCGTCCGGGCAGACCGAGGTTGTCGCAAAACAGACGCAAAAGGGTATATGGTGTATAAAAGCTTGCAATGTTCGGTGAATTTAACATTTCAGCCCTGAAAATATCCGTGATATCATGCAGCGAAACTTTGTTTTCGGGGTTGTATTCTTTGATTGTTTTATCGATAAAAGCGCACTGTTGTTTATTTATGCCCGAAAACGCCTTGTCAATATCTGTCAGCGACATGGTAATAAGATGAACGTCAAGGGGTTCGGACGAATGTTTTGATATTGATATTAGCGATATAATTATTCCGTCAAAGACTTTCTGGTTGCCGCAGTACATAAGCGATATCATTCTTTGCTGTCCTCCGCTCTATAGATATATTTCACAAATTCATAATTGTCGCAAGCTGCGCGGGCAATCATTGCATTATGTGATGTGTCGCGAAGCTCTTTTTCACGTTCCCTCGGCGTTTCGGCAGAACTTTTGAACGGTCCGTCGATATATGTTATTATCCGCGGACGTCCCGAGCCTGATCTGCGATAAGTGACAGTAAATGTGAAAACCGGACGGCCATCCTTTGCGGGATATCGGAAAGAAAGCGAAGGGAAGGGACGTATGCCGGTGTAATAGGGCCAGATATGCGCCTCGGGATAGATCGCAATACAGGCACCTTCGTTAAGTCTTGAGGAGATAGCAGCTTCAAAGTTTCGGAAGCCCGAAAGCACGGTCGGCGTAGGCAAAGCTCCTAACATCATCATAAAATTACGGGTTCCCGGCGCCGCGACGTTGTCAGGGTTCACTATTATATAGGTCTTTTTCGGGAAAGTGATGACATTCGGAATGTACCCGTCGCCGGGTATTTGGGTGTGGTTGCCGTAAATGTAATATCCGGTTTTCCGGTATGCCTTCAATTTTTCTTTCCCGACGCACTTCATATTGAACTTGATTTTACAATAAAGAAACGCGACAGGCGTCATAACAATCCTGTAGACAATAAATGCAGCGGCACGATAAAATATATTATTTTTTATATACGGATAAGAGCCGTCGACGTTTATCTTCCGGCGTTTTCCGACGCCGGAAAACTCATCGTTAAGCGGATCTTTGTAATATATAATTTTACCCGGCTTCATAAATATCCTCTTAGAAGTATTATCACATGAGTAAATATTATCATAATGTAACATTAAGTAAAGGACATTTGACGGAGCTCCGCTATAAAGATATAAGATAAAAATTCCACAGTTCTAAAAATATTAGAAATGAGCTCCACAAATTGTGGAGTACAAGAAAATTGGTGTATTTTACTTGATTTTTGCGGCAAATTGAGATATAATCATTCATATGAAAGATGTAAAACCGATAATTGCCGAAAATCTTACGGCTCTCCGAAAAAGCAAGGGGCTGACACAGGCGGAGCTCGCTGAGCGGCTTGACTATTCTGATAAAGCAATATCACGCTGGGAGCAAGGGGAAACACTTCCGGATATGAATGTGCTTACGGAGCTTTGTGACTTTTACGGAGTCACACTCGACTACCTTGTTCATAAGGGGGATGAACAGACAAAGAAGCAGTTCAGATCTTCCAGCGAATTGTTCAACCGCATAGCGGTATGTGCGCTTGCTGTCTCAATTATATGGCTGCTTGCAACAATTGTATATGTTTACTCTAACACGCTTAATAATGTCAACTACTGGCAGGTTTTTGTCTGGGCTATACCCGTTTCATGCGCTGCGGTCGTACGTACAGGACGCAGCTGGCTGCCAAGACTTGCGTCGATGATTACGCTGTCTCTTTTGATATGGACGTTTTTAACGAGCGTTTACCTTCAGTTTCTCAGATATAATTATAACATCTGGCTCTTGTTCATTATCGGAATACCGTCAGAGCTTATAATTATCCTATGGTACAGCATCAAGCCGTCAAAATAAATATGAAGTAAAATAATACCGGCAGGTAAATGTGATCAGGAGAAAAAATGAGCATCAAATGGATCTTTTTCGACGTCGGTTCGACATTAGTTGACGAGAATGGTTCGCACAGAGTAAGGTTTGCCGATGCCGCAAAAGAAATAAAAAAAGTCTGCGGCAAGGATATTTCATATGATGAATTTTGCATTCTGATGAACGAAGGAGCTGAGAAACGGGAACGCTCTCCGTTCCATTATGCCTTAAAAAAATTCGGAGTGACAAAGAAATACGCTTATTCAAACGAAGGCGAAACACTCTATCCGGAAGCTAAGGAAACAGTAGAACAGATCAAGAGTGAATACAATATCGGAATTATTGCAAATCAGCCGAAGGGCCTTTCTTTGCGCATTAAGGAGTTCGGGCTTCTCGGCTATATTGATGCGGTTTTTGGCTCTGACGATGTGGGTTATAAAAAGCCGGATGTTGATTTTTACAGATATGCGTTGAAAGAGACCGACTGCCGTCCTGACGAGGCTGTTATGATTGGCGACAGGCTGGATAATGATATTATGCCGGCTAAAAAAGCAGGAATGAAAACAATCCGCATAATGCAAGGCTTTTTTAAAGCTGCAGCCCCGGAAACAGAGGACGAAACTCCTGATTATTCGGCGGAGTCGCTGATTGATATCCCAAAAATTCTTTCGATACTTCAAAATAGATAGATATGGGACTGATGACCGTATCGCTACATAATAAGAAAGCCGGAGAACGAATTCGTTCTCCGGCTTTCTGGTCTGAGTGACTGGATTTGAACCAGCGGCCTCTACCACCCCAAAATAGGGTTTATGATGGACATTTTTTTGCAGTATCAATAATTCTTTTAGCATTCCACTTTGTTTTATAATAATACCTTTTGTTTGCAGAGTCGATAACAACAATACTAAATTTCTTTTTTTCATTAATTGCTTTATTTTTAATATGACGACTCAATTCAAAAGCTAATTTATCTAATTTAAAATGCATATTAGCATTTTCTTCTTGATTAAGAATAGTTGGTAAAACTAATTGCTGAAGTTCAGGATTTTGAATATTCAAAATATAAAGCTGTTTTTTGCCAAAATTTAATGCAATATTTATAATTTTAATAGGCCTTGCTCCAATATTAGTTACTTCAATATTTGCCCATAATTTATGAAATCCTTCATTAGTAATTGGAGTTTCAAAATTAAACATAATACTGATTTTTTTAGTTATTGGCTGTTTATATTGTTTAATGGCTATTATTATTGCTATTGCTGTAATTAATGAGCCAGTAGTAGTTCCTATAGCACTAAAGGCATTCCAAAATAAAGTCCAATCCATAATAAAATCACCTATATAGTATAGTTTTTATTTCAAGGTTTAAATTCTAGATTTAATCAAGCGCCCCAAAAAGAGATACATTTATTTATAAGAAGCCATTTTATCAAGTTCATCTTTAAATAAATTAGGTATTTGCATATAATATGAGAGCAACTTTGCATGAACACGCATCTGAGAATAAGCATCAGAAATACAAAGCTCATCTCCATTGTAAAGCGTAAATTTCTTTAATTCATCGTTTGATATGCACAAAACTGTAAGTATGTTCAACATTTGATCTGTTTTATCTGAAATGGACATATTCTGTTGCATAACATTATCATAAATGCTAAACCTTTCATATGCAATTGTACTTATCTCATTTTGGCTTATATTATGATATACAGATAAACCATTAATTAATTTACTTATATATTCATCTGTAAACCCCACAATATCAGATTTATTATACATTTTTGACATAACAGAAAGGCGAACTATAAACATTGTAAATATTGAAGTGTCACATAACGAATATTTATTATTTGAGATAATTTGTTCATTGGTAATAATATAAACAGGGCATAAAATTGTTTTAATAATAAAACCACAAATTAAGGTAACTCCTTGATTATAATTATTACCGCATGCATTCATTATTTTTATAGTATCACTTTTAAACTTACTTTCACTTATTTCATTAGTGCTTTGTGTACTCCGTGAAGGAGTACTATCATTATAAGGAGAATTTTTTTTAGTAATATAATAAATCCTAACTACAACAAATAATAAGACAAGAATTCCAAGTACTACTAAAGGAGCTTCCATAATAACACCTCATAGTTTAAAATTACTTATATTGTAACATAATCCATTGAATATGTAAAGGGAATTTTATTTAACAAGGTCAGGCGTGACAGGCAGCACGGGCGAAGCCGTAACGCAGCGCAGCGTCTCTCCCGACCGTCAGCGAACCACAGTGAGCATGACACGGGTTAAGAAAGCCGATATAGAAGCAACCTCAAATATTCATTATAGTAGAGGCCGGAAAATCATACCTGCAAGAACTCACAGCGGGGCTTTTAATTTAATGTAAAAAGCCTTGAATCAATTGACGATTCAAGGCTTATAATTTGGTCTGAGTGACTGGATTTGAACCAGCGGCCTCTACCACCCCAAAGTCCCTCCGTGTCGTTGTTTATGATTATATATGATTATTTCCCACTTGTCAAGAGGTAAGTTTTGTGCAAGTAGCACAACACATTGTTGTCTAAATGGTTATATGAGACAAATTGCATAAAAACAATTCGTAGAAAAATTCGTAGAAGGCGCGGATTATTTTTTTGATCAACATAGCCATAATTAGACAACCGACTGAAAGGATACATATGAAAAGAAAAGACGAAGACAATGAGCGCTACGCTCTAACTCCAAAAGGCCTCGCCAACGTAGCGATGCTTCAAACGGGGTTGATTGGCAATCTGGATGACCCTCGGTTCGAGGGATTCTGGTCAATCTTTGTAGCTGGTATGAACGAACACGGCTATATCAAACCGGCGGAAGGAGATGAGCCAAATGACGGAGAATAAGAAACGCTTCTTGGAAATCTGCAAAGACATTAAGCGGCCGGGAATCAAAGAACTTTTGGAGTGGCTTGAAAGCAGCGACTTTTACACAGCCCCAGCAAGTTCAAAATATCACGGTTCTTATGCCGGTGGGCTTCTCGAACACTCTCTCAACGTATTTGACGAGTTTTGGAGGTTAATGAATGTTTATAAACTTCCCTGCACTTACGAAACCGGAGCTATCATCACATTATTTCACGACCTTTGTAAGGTCAATCTTTACACAACGGAAAAGAGGAATAGAAAAAACGACGCCGGGCAATGGGAAACATACGACGCCTATACATTCAATGAAAAGTTTTGTTACGGCGGACACGGAAGCAAATCTGTATTCATCCTTCAAAACTATATGAAACTTACCGCCGAAGAAGCAGTTGCCATTAATTGTCATATGAGCTGCTGGGACGGCAACAAAGACGTCGGCAAGGCATATGAACAGTTCCCGCTTGCGTGGTTGCTTCACGTTGCGGATGAGGCGGCAACTTATATCGTGGAAGGAGAAAACGCTGATGGGGCTTGATAACGGATTTCAGATCAGAAGCAGAAAGAACCCAGACCTTGCAATTGAGCTTGCTTATTTCCGAAAATACTATGAGCTCGATGATTGGTGTATGCAACACTGCAAACACACCGAAGAATTTGAGGTAGAGGTTACAAAGGATGACGTTGACAAACTCAGAAACACAATCGAACCGATTGCAGAAGCCTTGCTAAAGCTGGGGATTATAAAAGTCGGTTACTACGATGAAAACGGTTATCCAAAGAAGTATGACGTTGCTTTTTACGGCAACGACTTTAATCCGGTATATTCCAGAAGCTTTATAGCTGGAGTAAAGTTGTGCCGACTATACTTCGCATTGGACAACATGTACGACGTTTTAGAGCATAACGGAGATGATATATACATCACGTTTTACAGTAGCTTTTAACGTAAAAAATATATCTCGTTAGAAATATTATACATAAATTACGACGAAAGGAACAAAAGGAATGAACAACAAAGAAATGAATCTTCACCAGAAGATTCTCAAGATCGCCGATATGGCTGGCGTTCTCCAGAAGACTGCCGCTGGTTATTCATATCGCTACGTCCCCGAAGAGGACATCCAAGCGAAGGTTACGGCAGGTCTACAAAAATACGGCGTTATGCTGTACAACTCCATCGTTCCGGGCACAATCAAAGTCGTGCCGTACCAGTATGAGAAGTACGACGCGAAGATCAAGGGATTAAAGCCCGTGAACGAAATCCTCGTATCTGCCGATATGACGTACACTTGGGTCAACGTTGACAATCCGGAAGAAAAACTGGAGACAACGTGGGCACTTGTTGGCCAGATGGAAGACGCCGCACAGGCGATGGGCGCCGGGCTTACATACGGAAACAGATATTACCTTATGAAGCAGCTTCAGCTTGCTACGACAGAATCCGATCCTGACAACTATCGCAGTAAGCAGAAGAAAGCTGAAAACTATGAGCAGGAAGCCGCCGACAAAGCCGCAGCCGAGGAGCTTGCAAAACACATTAAAGAAGTGGTTGACTTTGGAAGCAAGTTGATTAAAGGCGGTATGGACAAGAAGGAAATGATGACCATCGTTGCAAAGTACAACAATGGCAACGGAAACCCGAGCAGCATTGAGACCGTAGAAGTATGCGACCAAATCATTGAAGAATTCACAAAAATCCAAGATAAGAAAGGGTAATACATATGAAAATCGAGTACACTTGTGAAGTTTGTGGCAATCGTTTTGCCACTCAGACAGAAGCCGAAGAATGTGAAAAGAGCCATTATGCTCAGAAAAAGCACGAAGAGCTCAGAGATAAGAGTATCAAGGCAATCAGTGGCTTATATGAAAAGC
>CAZMZJ010000031.1:0-13057 GCA_964570825.1 uncultured Lachnospiraceae bacterium
ATTTAATCAAAAATAATTCCTAAAATGAGAAAATATACCTTTACAATGCACACGGCGATGTGGTACAATTAGTCAGCAGTACCGGAACTGTAGTCAAGGAATACCAGTATGACGCCTTTGGCGTTGAGTATACCCCCGACGCAAACGACATCAACTACTTCCGCTATTGCGGCCAGTACTTCGATACCGAGATCGGGACGTATTACCTAAGAGCGAGGTATTATGACCCGACGAACGGGAGGTTCATACAACAGGACGGGTGGAGTTATTTAAATTATAATGATCCCCTCAGCTTAAATTTATATTCTTATTGTTCAAATAACCCTATACGATATATTGACTTGAGTGGGACAACAGCAAAAGATATATTATCAGGATTAATATCAGCTCTGGATGAAAATTTAACTGACGGATTTGTTAAATGGGTTATATCAAAAATAAAAAACATAAATGGCGACTATTTATACGAAAGTGAATACGATTATTATTTAGGTCGTGTTATAGGTGACGCGATATCCGTGGCAATTGGTGCATACATGACAGCTACTGGTATTATGACAATAATTAGTTCGATTAGTGGAGGAGCGGCTGTTACAGTCGGAACCGGAGGAGCAGGAGCAATTGGAGGTGTTGCAATATGTATTGAAGGTGTAGCACTTGGAGCCGCCACAGCTGAACTTGGGGCATCAATTGTATTAGCCGCTGCAGGGAATTTTGGAAACGATCTCAGTAATATGTTAAGCGCCTCTGATAAAATTTCAAGTAGTAAAAAGGATTTAAAACCATTGGATGATAAATACCTTAAAAATAATGGGATTGATCCACATGATTTTATAAGAGAAATATTAAAGGAGTTAGATGTAAAGGATAAGAACATTTCACATTATGATATTTTGAGAAATCCAGTTACAAAAGAATTATACTTGGTACCCAAAGGTAATATGCCTGCGATACCGACAGGAGAATTTTTGCAATGAGTAATAAAAATTTATTTAACTCAAAAAAAGCTCTTGCATATGCGGAACTTGATATATGGGGAGAAAGCGTTAAGCCGAAGGCAATATCCGAGATTTTAAACATTGTTCCGACCGAATTACATGAAGTTGGAGATAATGGTAGATATGGAAATAAGCCATATGCAGTTGCTACATGGTTATATAAAACAGAAAAAAAGCAACTTATGATACAACGGAGCAACTTGGTGATTTGATTTCGTCTTTTCAAGAAAAGGTTAATGAATTAAAACAGATTAAAACTTCATATACAGATTGTAATATTGTTGTTTGTATTGTAGTTGAAAACAATCTGAATACATCACCAAGTTATACAATAACCTCAGAACAAATTTCTTTTTTAGCAAGTATCGGAGCAGAAATTAATTTTGATATTTATCATTATTAGAATAATTATCAATTTGCAAAAACAGTTACTGTATAACTAACTTACATTTAATTTATACAGTTGCTAAGGAGTTTATTTTTGCGGCTGTTTCGGCAGAACTCGCGATTAACCAAAACACCCACAATAAGAAGATTATTCATAATTATACCATGACAGTATTCGTAAAAGGGACGGATTAATTTCCGTCCCTTAATATCTCATAAATGTTAATTACATCTATATTGAAAAAACATTGCGTCTAAATTGCAAAAACCTCAAATAATCCAACAAAAGTTATGATTTTTGATTTATAACTAAAGTGGAGGGAATTGTTCGGGCGCACAGGAGCAGCAAACATGATATCATCCCTTTATATGACCGATAAAAAGGTCATAATTCCCCGTTTTTATAAAATCGGAGGGCAATCGGAGGGCAAGACCCCAAAATCGACCGAAAAAGGAGGGGAGTTGAAAACAAGAAAAAACCCTTGCAGTACAAGGGTTTTCAAATGGTTGCGGAGGTGGGATTTGAACCTCACGACCTCCGGGTTATGAGCCCGACGAGCTACCGAGCTGCTCCACTCCGCGATATTAAATTGGTGCCGGAAACCGGGCTCGAACCGGTACGATACTTTCGTATCACGGGATTTTAAGTCCCGGGCGTCTGCCAGTTCCGCCATTCCGGCGAACCGACGCCTCGGTACTGTGCGATACTCTTTTCGGTTCGCTTAAGTATTATAACACGAAAGGCTTTTAATGTCAACCCTTTTTTGAATAATTTTAATCTTCTTGTTTTTACAGAAATCGCCTTGCTGCGCATCCAGTAGGAGCATAGCAAGGCGATTTATTATGATTTATTTATTCAATGCTGAAGCTTGTCAAGTCCGTCGTTGAGTGATTTTGTCCCGATTTCCCATTGTTTTTTGTAGGCTTTATAGGTTGACGCCATCGAGTTTGAACCTGAGGAGATAACTTTACGCATTGTGCCGAGCATCGCGTATTTTGCGGAATATATGAATGTGCCTTCAATCCTTATGCTGCGGTAAATGAGGTCGAGCATAACTACTGACTGTTCATTCAAAAGATATCTGTAAGAAAGCGCGTTTTTATAATATGCGTTGTAAACATATTTATAGCTGAACGAAGAGATGGCCTCCATAACAGCTCCTATCATCGGAAGCTCGTCTTCGCTTACGGTTGCTATAACCGACATTACGCTTAGCTGATCCTGGATATGCGTGTAGTAATTTTCCTGTGCTTCGTCATATTTCGGCATAGGAGCGATTCCGTAGTTCCCGTCAAATCCGTTGGGCGTAAGAAAGCTCTCAATCTGGTAAATCATGGTTGTGCACATGGCAGCGCGTTTTTCACTGAAAATTTTGATGATATTTGTGCTGTATGTGCCGTCCTCCGAACTTGTCGAGCCGACACTGTATGAGCCGGAGTTCTTCAATAAAATGGCCTGAATTAAATCCACGCAATTTATCAATTTATCCGTATTTGGCTCAAAAACATATGCTCCGTCCGACGGGGTGAGAAACTGCATGCCGAACGCCACCCAGTATGGATCCGTTGAGGTATATTCGCCGGAAACAAAACCAAATGAATCAAGGGCGTCCCGCTGGCCGTTTGCATTGAGATCGCTGTAAATATTCGCTATCATTTCGCCCTGCTTTGCGATAGTCCACTTTCCGCTGAGCACAATATCATATAGATCATCAAGGCCGTATTCGGTGAAAATATCTTTATTATACAGGGTTATGTACATATTTCTGTACATGGACAGGGAGTACGCTCCGCATGTTATGTACTGCTTTGTACCGGTGGACATTATCTGGTTGAAGCCCTGAGTCCAGTAATACTTGTCAAGGTTCAGGTTGCCGACATTCAAAAGGTTGTAGCAGTCGCCTTCAAGGATATAAGTCGTGTGAGTGTAGCCCGGCATTGTTGCTATGTCAAACGAAGTATCGCCGCTTGAAACGCAATTTCGGATTTTATTTCCGACATCGTAAACGTCGCTGGAGCTAGCAACCGTAATTTTCAATTTAACTCCTAGCAGATTTTCAACCGCCATATTGCGCTCATACACGGCGTCGTTCACCACTTCGCCTTTGATTCCTGAGGTGTTGAATTCATCAGCGGCAAATGATTGTCCTTCGACTAAAAGAGATATTTCAGCGCCGTTGTAATTTAGGTTGCGGGGAAGTTCAAGTACATAATTAATGTCTTCCGTATCTGCCGGGGTTGTTGTTTGGGCTGACGAGGATGTTTCCAAAGGTACTGTTGTTGTTTCGTTTTCTTCGGCAGGGTTGGTGCAGGCTGCAAGAACTGTTGAGGTCATAAATGCTGCCAGAATGAGCGATATGAGCCTTGGTTTAGTTTTCATATGCAATCTCCTGTCATAAAAAATTTATTTTACTTTGTAAAAAGAATATCAGGAAATTTAGAAGATTGCAAGGTAAAATATTCAATTTGTTATGGAAAATATAAATAATTAAATAAACTACATATAATTACTCAAAAATTTTTAATCAATACTCTTATCAAGCGTGAAACGTGTGATTTTTTTGGATGTATTTTTCTGAAATTCGGTTTTCCGCAGTTTTACAAGGCCGACAGCCTTGTAAGGAGCCATGTTGTGGTTTGCTTCCTTTACTTTTTCATCAAAATATGCCTTCAAATCGGTTATCCCGTGCTCCAAGAGACCCTCGTAGTCGGGATATATTTCGGCGACAATGATTTCCTTATCGCTGTTATTTTTGCTGACGCCGCTGTAAACAATAACTTCGTTTACTCCATAGATCCGTGACAGTTCTGTTTCGATCTCCTCAGGGTAGACATTCTTTCCGTTTGAAAGTATGATAAGGTTTTTAATGCGTCCCGTGATATATAGCCAACCGTCCTTGTCGATGCGACCGCAGTCGCCGGTGCGGAAGTAACCCTCCTCGTCGAAAGCCGCGGCTGTGGCGGCCGGATCGTTGAAGTATCCGAGCATGACATTTGGCCCCTTGACGCAGATTTCGCCTTCGCCGTTTGCGTCGGGGTTTCTGATTTTGACCTTTTCACCGATAATTGGAAGGCCGACGCTTCCTCTTTTCTGATATAGGTTGCGGTTGCACGAGATGAGAGGTGAGCACTCGGTTATTCCGTATCCGTTCAGTATAGTGATTCCGATAGCGTCGAACGTATCGATAATATCCTGGTTGAGCGCGGCGCCGCCGCAGATTATCATTTCAAGTTTGCCGCCGAATTTTGAAGTCACGCTCTTGAATAAGGTTTTACGCAGATCAATGCCGGCTTTACGGAGATTGTTGCTGAACTTGATGAGTTTGCGGAGTGCTTCGGCCTTGCCCTGCTTTTCGGCAGATGCCCATATTCGCTTGTAGAAGGTTTCGACAAAGAGTGGAACTAATACAAGGTGCGTAGGCTTCTGCTCTGCAAGTTCGCTCAGTATATACTTGATGCCGCTTGAAATATATATTTCGCAGCCCTGTGAAAAATGGCCGACAAAATTGACTGTAGATCCGAAGGTGTGGTGGGGCGGCAGGACATTCATGGTCTTTCTTGTTATGTCAAAAAGGTACATTCCCTGTGTCATGTCCGACACAATGTTTGTGGTCGACAGCATGACGCCCTTGCCTTTTCCGGTTGTACCTGAAGTAAATACAATCGAGGCAAGACGGTCGGGGTCTATGTCATAGTCGTAGTACGAATTGTCGCCGCAGGCAAAAAGCTCTCCGCCTTTTTTTACAAGCCGGGCTACGGAGAGGTCATCCGGCTGACCTCGGCTTTCCTCTCCGCCGAGGCATATGAAGTACTTGACCGACGGGACGGAGGCGCGTATGGCGTCAATTTTGTCCTTTATTGAAACGCCGTACATCACTGCATAGCAGCCTGCAGTGTTCACGATGCCGGCTATGTCGGCTGCGGGATATTCCTTGTCTATAGGGACTGTTACCGCTCCGATTGACATGAGCGCGAAATACGAGCATATCCACTCGCAGGAGCTTTCTCCGACTATGGCGACCTTGTTGTCGCGGCAGCCTATACCGTGCAGAGCCGTGCCGAGATTGCGTATATAATTACGCGCCTCGGCGTATGTCACATGGACGACTTCTTTGTCGTGGGGATTCTTTTTATATGAAATCGCATATTTATCTGGATATTTGTTTGCCACGTTTTCGGTCATCACTCGGAAATCGCGGAACACAGTGGTTTCATACAGGGGATAATCGGGCGTTTTGGACATTTTCATGAGATTTTGCTCCTTAATGAAGAAAATTTCCCGTAATTCATACAATTGATATTCTATACCATTTTATAAAAAAAATCAACTGCTGTTTTGTGCTTTATTTGCAATAAACATTGATGCGGCAGGTGCATTAACAAAAAAATATCAAATATGTGATATTTTCAAACTTAACGCTTGAAAATTATGGCAAAGTATTGTATTATATAAGTGTTGTATAAATTATTGGAAAAATACGGCCGATCAGAAGATATGGGAATAATTTCATTAAGATGATATGAAGAACGCGGGAAGGACCATGTGTTTATGGAAACGCGAGAAAAATACAGCATTACGGTATGCGGCAGGGAGGAACTGCTTGCCCGGCGCGGATTTGATTTTATTGTTTTTAGAGCGGATGATACCGGCCGGATAATATCGGGATTTCCTAATTCTATGCTTCAATGCGGCGGGGAAAGCGTTTACACCTGCTGCTTCAGCGGCGACGGGGGGCGCGAATATTTACATAAAATGCTTTCGGGGTATTCAAGGTCGCCTTTTATGATGAATACCGACAGAGGCTGCGCTCTGATTATCCGCAGCATGGTTCCGGCAACAAATCTTTGCGCAGCGTTAATTCTTGAAGCCTCTGCAGACTGCATGAAAAGCCTTGCGGCTTCGGGCGCGCTCGATATGGTGGTGCTTCCGCCGGAGCCGTGCGGAAAGACGAATATTAAAAACGATTATGACCCGCATGAGGCTGAGATTGCCGCTAAAGCATACGGGTACGCGAGGGGCGGGTTTTACGGTTTCGGTTCGGATAGCGTGATTCCCGGCAGTATTGAAAGTTTGCAGAAGGCATCCGAGATAGTGCGCTGTCTTGCGTATATGGCATGCTGTGCATGTACCTGCTCGGCAGACGAGAGGGTATATAATATATGGCCTTTCGGGATTAACCGGAAATTTGACGGAGATATTTTCACGGCATTTGCCCTGATGTCCCTTCTTGCCTGCGGTCGGATCGGAATAAGACGGGAGGCAAGGCTTAAATATAGTATTATTTACGGCGAACCTGTGATCGATATAGAGACCGAAATTTTTGAGGAAGAAAGCTGTTTGCCTGAAATTGACGAGTGCCGCAGGATTGCCGACCGACGCAGACTGTTTTTTGAATATTCTTTCAATAAAAAACCTGACGGAAACATTTTCAAAATCCGTTTCAGCCCAATAAGATACGACTGGTCCGTGCTTGGTGTAAAAAACGGCTCAGTACAGATTTCAGATTAAGCATAAGCAAACGCCCGGCGGATGATATTTATTCATCCGCCGGGCGTTTGCTGCATTAAATCAGTTCGAGTATTTATATCCGTAAGTCATAACGTATGTTTGTGCAAAAGAACCATTTGTCACTTTAACTGTAAGGGCGTCACAGCCGTTAAAGATATGATCTCCGATTTTGTCGGTTGCGGCTGAAATTGTAATTTCCGTAAGAGCGCTGCAGCCGTTGAACACATATGAACCTATGGTCTTCACGCCTTCCATGCCGGTTACATTGAGAAGAGCCGTGCATTTCCAGAAAGCGCTGTCTCCGATGCTTGTGACGGCAGCCGGGATGTCAATCGAGGAAAGGGAGCTGCATCCGTAGAAGTCATACTGTCCGATAGCTGCAAGGGTTTCCGGCAGCTTGATCTGTTTCAATGCCGTGCAGAGGTAGAATGCTCCGTCGCCTATTGTGTTAAGGCCCTCCGGAAGCACGATGCTTTCAAGATAGCTGCATCCGGCAAACGCCCATGAACCAATCGAGGTTACGTTTTCAGGAATTGAAACGGAGGTTATGCTGTTATTATAATAGAAGGCTTTTTCGCCGATTGCGGTTACTTTTATGCCGTTGATTTCGGCGGGTATTGTCACTGTGTGCAGGTCATAGCCTCCGGTGTATCCGGTTATCTCAATGGTGTTGATTTCTGTTGTGGTATATTCAAAGCTTTCAGTGCTGCCGGAGCCGACCACCTCGTAGCTGTTGTCATATTTCGTTTCAACAGATGCGATGGGATCCTTCTTATACGAACAGGATACGAGAAGGAGAAAGATTAGAAGAAGAGAAAGAAGAAGCGTCACCGGCTTGAACGCTGAGGATAAGTGCAGGAATTTTTTCATGTCTGTGATATTCCTTTCTTGGAAATAATGGCAAAAAGACGTAAAGATAATGCCGCGTCGACACAAAACGTATATTTTATTAAAAAGAATTTAACGCGATAATCATCTTTTTTATTATAACGCAGATAGCTGCTGTTGTCAATAGTATAAAGTTTGAGCGGGCGGTAAATTTGTTTACGGACATAAAGCCATGCCGTACGCTGCAAAAGATAGCAATCAGCTAAAGATACTGTCGATTACTTCAGCTTCCGCCGCGGCAAGCTTTGCAAGAGACTCGCTGCTCTGAAGGAATGCCGAATCCTCTGGATTTGTATGGAAGCCGTGTTCGACAAGGAAAGCCTGACGGCAGCCCGAGAGTGCGCTGTTGCGGATGACGCCGTAGTAATCAAGATCCGGGTTATCCGGCAGACGGCGTGTATGTATCCCGCGGTCTTCAGTATTCATGACTTTAACAACTGCGTCATTAAGTGCGCGTGCTATGGGGATGTTGCGGCTTTCGTCAGATATCGAATAATAAGTTTCAGCGCCGCGTATTCTTGGGTAACGCTCAGGCGTTGCCGAAGTTCCGGGGGCGTTCGAGTGGAGCGAGAGAAACATCAAGGCGCCGTTATCCCCCGCCATTCTGCCGCGTTCCTCAAGTGAGGGGTTATCTTCGACTTTTTCGCGTGTGACTTTAACGTCAAATCCGCGGCGGACCAGCTCGTCGCGCAGAAATCCTGCGAGCACATAATTTTGTGTGCCCTCAAAATAACCTTCGCGTGTAGGGTGGGGGTTGCCGAACTGACCATGGCCTGGATCGAGTATTATAAGTCCTTTAGACATTTTTATGTTCCTTTCAATTTCAAATTCATACCTGAAAAGCTGCGCCTGTTTAATCCGGAAAAATGCTGAAGTAAAATTTTCTTAGGTTAATTATATGTGTTTTATTTATTATTGTCAAGCAAAAACATTAAATTCGATGTGCTGTGAAATAAAATATGGAACAATCTGAGATATGGTTTTATGCCCGCTGCGTTATGTGATATGACAAATTTTAATCAGTCGAATGTCGAATGTCAAATGTCAAATGTCAAATGTCAAATATTGAAACATTGAAACAGTCAAGCGGTTGAATGTTTTGAGAGAGCACCTGAAAGAAATACCGGAAAGCTCCTGATATAACTCCGGCAACCTCTTCTTGACAATCATTGGCGTGCAGGCTATAATTTATAAAAAGTAATATGCGGAGGCACAGGATGGCGGGGCTTTTGGATATTTCGGTCAAGTCGCTGTACGGGGTTGGAGAGGCGAGGGCTGCGGCTTACGCCAAGGCGGGAGTTGCGACCGTGGAGGATCTTTTGTTTTATTTTCCACGCGCCTACGAAAACCGCGGCGAAATAAAACTGCTGGCCGAAACAGATGAAAATGTAAAAAGTGCAGTGATTCTGACAGTCGCCGCCGAACCGAAAATTGCACGAATACGCCGCGGCATGGATGTTTTGAAGTTTCGAGCCTATGATGACAGCGGCAGCTGCCAGATTACCTATTTCAACCAGAATTATCTGAAGGATAAGTTTCCGCTCGGCTCCTCGTTTAGGTTCTGGGGCAGGGTGGAGCGGGCGGGCAAAAGCTTTGTGATGAACTCTCCGGCGGCGGAGCCTTATGTCGAGGGGACTCCTTTGCCGGCGCTGGTACCGGTCTACCGTCTTTCCGAAGGGCTGACGCCGAAACAGGTGGCAAAGGACATCAAAGCGGCGATGGCGCTTGCAGCGGACAGGCTGTATGACACTCTGCCGGATGAAATCAGAACTGAAAACAAGCTTTGCACCCTGCCGTATGCACTGCGCAACATTCACGAGCCGGAGGATTATAAATCCCTTGCGGTTGCAAAGCGGCGGCTGATATTCGACGAATTTTTCATGTATGCCCTCGGGCTTGCGGTAATGGGGGAGAAAGAGCGCGCGAAAGGAGCGGTGCCGTGTACAAAAAACGATATATCCCTCCTTACCCGGATGCTTCCTTATAAGCTGACGGGTGCGCAGCTGAGAGTTATAAACGAAATCCGCAGCGACATGGAACGCGAAGTACCGATGCGGCGTATAATAGTTGGGGACGTAGGCTGCGGGAAAACGGTATGTGCAGCGGCTGCTATGCTTATCGCCGTTCAGAGCGGCCGTCAGGCGGTGCTGATGGCGCCGACCGAAATTTTGGCGCGGCAGCATTATGATGATTTATTCCCTCTTTTTTCGCAGCTTGGAATCAGCTGTGAGCTTTTGACAGGCGCGACACCGGCGGCAAAAAAGAAAATTATCAAAGAAGCGCTTGCAACGGATGATCCGGATTTGCGGCTTGACGTTGTTATCGGGACGCAGGCGCTCATATCGGACGGGGTGGAGTTCGCGGCTCCCGGAATAGTTGTCACAGACGAGCAGCATCGTTTTGGCGTAAACCAGCGCGCGGCGCTTGCTGAGAAAAATGAACGGGCGCATGTGCTGGTCATGAGCGCAACGCCGATTCCGCGCTCGCTTGCACTTGTGATGTACGGAGATCTTGATATTTCAAGGGTGGACGAAATGCCGCCGGGACGTCAGAAAGTCGACACCTTTGTGGTTGACGAGAGCTTCCGCTCAAGAGTGGACGGCTTTATAAAAAAACTGACAGGCGAAGGCGGGCAGGCATACATCGTCTGTCCAGCGATTGAGGAGGCCGAAGCGGGGGACGGGGAGATAAGTCTTTCCGAGGTTTCGCTAAACGGAATAGATTCAAGCACAGAAAAACAGCCGCCTCTCAAAGCCGCCGAAAGTTATGCGAAGGATTTGTCGGCGCGCATGCCGGAGCTGAAGATTGAGCTGATGCACGGCAAAATGAAAAGCACAGAAAAAGAAAAAATAATGCAGTCGTTTGCGGCGGGCAAAATTCAGGTGCTTGTTTCGACCACAGTTATCGAGGTCGGAGTTAACGTGCCGAACGCATGTCTTATGATAGTTGAAAACGCAGAGCGCTTTGGACTTTCGCAGCTTCATCAGCTGCGCGGACGCGTAGGGCGGGGAAATCGCAAATCGTACTGTATTCTGATTTCGGACGCGACAAGTGCTGGCGCAAGAAAACGTCTTGAAACAATGCGCACGAACTATGACGGTTTTCTTATTGCCGAAATCGATCTTGCCATGCGTGGTCCGGGCGACTTTCTCGGCTGTGCCGACGGCAGGAGCATACGTCAGAGCGGAGGGCTGCGTTTCCGCCTTGCCGATTTATGCGACGACAGCGGGCTGATGAGCGCCGCGTTTGAGGCGGCACGTTCGCTTGCCGGGAAGGATAGAACTCTTTCGGAATATCCCCGACTTATGGAGTCGGTCAAAAAAATGTTTGCTCTGGGGACTTCGGATATCAGCTGAAGCAGCTGTCCGCAACGCAAGCTGTCACAACAGAAAAGCATAAAAAAATTATTACAAAGAATGTTCAGATAGTCCAACGAATACATTGAACAATTTATATGTTGAAATGTTTGAAATGTTTAATATCTACAAAATGGTATTGACAGCCAGTGGAATTTGTAATATAATTAAACCGAATTCAAAAAATTACAGAAACAGGTAGTTGTATGAAAAAAAATAATTTGCTGGCAATTATTATATCTGTATTTCTTGCCGTGATATGCTTTTCGCTTGCCGGATGCAATGAAATTTATGTTCAATTCGATCCGGACGGTGGCTCGATAATATCAGGCGATTCGACAGCCGTATATAAAAAAGACGAAACTCCCGTGACTGCCCCGGAAGTATCAAGGGAAGGCTATGTGTTCCTCGGCTGGGATAAAGACTACGGAACTCCGGAAACCGATATCACCGTAAAGGCGCGCTGGGATAAACTATATACAATAACGTTTGACATTATACCGGACGACACCGCGGACGATACAAAGCAGATCAAGACTTCGTCAGATAAGGTGGAATATCCCGCTGATCCGACACGCGAAGGATATGTGTTCGACGGCTGGGATAAGAAAATAGAAACCGTAAACGAAGATACGGTAATTACCGCAAAGTGGAAGAAGCTGTACACAGTAACCTTTAACCTTAACGGCGGAAGAACCACGCATACCGCGCTGCTTTCACAGACGGTTGTCGAAGGCGAATCGGCTAAGGCTCCAGACGCAACGATGGAGTACATGGAGCCGGTGGAGTGGGATAAGGATTTTTCAAATGTCACGTCTGACATTGAAGTAACCGCAATATGGCACCGCCGCGAACTGACCAGCACAGAGGTGGCAAAACTGATCAGCCCGGCAACGGTTGAGGTGAATACATACAGACGCAACAATGCCGAGTGGGCAACAGGGTCGGGATTCTTCATTGATGATTCGGGTACATTTATTACGAATTACCATGTTATTGAAAACGCATACGAAATAAAGGTAAAACTTGAAGACGGCACTGTATATCCTGTAATTGATATCGTTGCATTTGATAAAAAGTTAGACATTGCCATATTGAGCATAGGCCGCCCGACTCCGAACTATCTTGAATTCGCAGAGACAGAACCGGTAAAGGGAGATGTGGTATACGCTATCGGCAGCTCGCTCGGACTTGATGGAACCTTTACGAGCGGTCTTGTGTCCACCGTATCACGCGAAATAGAGGGGCAGAAATATATCCAGACCTCGGCGGCAATTTCGCACGGGAATAGCGGGGGTCCGCTTGTGAACACGAGGGGATTTGTTATCGGTATCAATACACTGACCGCAGAAGCGGGCCAGAATCTGAACTTTGCCATTCCAATCTCGAATGTTAAAAACCTTAAGGAAAACCGGATGACGGTTAGGACCTGGTTCGATAATTATGTAACGCTGCAGTGGTGGATTTTTGAAAAGGTTGTCACGGAAAAAAACGCAACGACTTCTATAACAATACAGATGCTTAACACGGGTGAGACCGTCAATGCAGTTTGCTCCGGCAGTAAAGATTATGATTTTTATTATCTGAGAAGCTTTAAAAAGTATGACTCCAACGGTGTCGAGCTCCCTGTTGACCTTTATATCTATTATTATACTGAAGATGTAAATAATTTTCTCGTCACAAATATAGCACTTTGTTCGATGAAAGTATCGACCATGACTATAGTAAAAGAAATTGATTATGATTATCTTAATGTTTATCAATATGGTAATGGGTACATGCTCTGCATGGGTGTATTTGACATTTTTAACAAAGGTGTAGACTTTGCAAATTCCGATATTTGCTTTGGCGTGTCCACATTGATTTCAAATTCATATCAGTATAATGTTTTTATGATGCAGACTACTGACACTTCCGTA
>CAZMZJ010000032.1:0-10258 GCA_964570825.1 uncultured Lachnospiraceae bacterium
ACCTAAGCCCCGATCAAAAGCCCGGCGATTTGCTACCCAAAAGCCGCAACTTACCATTTAACCTCAAGCCTCGCAAGCGTCGCCTTGCATGACTGCTTGTTGCATGTTAGAATGAAGACATGGGCGAGAAATATATAAATGCATTCACTGATTTTGGGTTTAAGCGCATATTCGGCACAGAACCCAACAAAGATTTGCTGATTGATTTTTTGAATCAGCTGTTTTTGCCTGAAAACAAAAAGATCGTCAGCTTAACCTACTTGCCAACTGAACGCTTAGGGCAAGTTACAGCGGACCGCTCCGGCGTATTCGATATATATTGCGAAACCGAAAAAGGCGAAAAGCTTATTGTCGAGATGCAAAAAGCCAGACAAGACTTTTTTAAAGACAGGTCGGTCTTTTATTCGACCTTTCCGATTCAAGATCAGGCAATAAGAGGCGAATGGAACTTCAAACTGAACGCAGTTTATACGGTTGGTATTCTGGGCTTTAATTTTGCCGAACACGCCGATGATGCGAAATATTTTCACCATGAAGTAAAACTCATGGATACCAAACGCAAAACGGTATTTTTCGACAAGCTTACCTATATTTACCTCGAACTGCCCAAGTTTAATAAAACCGAAGACGAACTCAAAAACGATTTCGACAGATGGCTCTATGTTTTGAAAAATCTGCACACCTTTGAAAACAGGCCCGCAAAAATCCAAAACCGAATCTTCAAAAAGCTCTTTGAAGTCGCCAAAATAGCAGCTTTCACAAAAGATGAAATAATGGCTTACGAAACAAGTTTAAAACACCTGCGCGATATGAACAATGTCATCGACACCGCAAGAAGAGAAGGACTTGAAGAAGGCATAGAATCAGGTAAAATACAAGTGGCGCTGAAAATGCTTAATGACGGCTTGTCGTCAGAGCTGGTTGCAAAATACACCGGTCTGACACCCGAACAGGTTCAGGATTTAAATTGCAAAAATCTGTTATGTGAACCTACGGCTGAATACAAATCGGAAAAGCCTAAGAGAAGGCGAAAGCCCGCCTCATAAGCTCGGCGCTTTATAACCGCCAAGCCGCATCTTTCCCTACCAACCCTAGAATAATTAAAGCACCCCGCCAAGCGGAAAACATCAACGCCGCTGAAAGTCGGCGCACGGATGCACCCGACGACACATTTAGCTAAGCAAAAGTAAGCCGAGCAATTGAGAAGGGCTTACAAAAGCGAATGTTTGAGTAAAGGCCATAACATCCTGCGAAAAACGCAGAATGTGATGGCCTTTGAATGCATTAAGGAACGTTCTTCAAGGTCGGACAAAATGAGTGGCAAAATGAAAGAAATCCAAGAAAAACTAATACAGCTACAACAAGAAAAAGAAGAGGCAATAAAACAGCAGCAACAGCAACAACAGCAAAGCAAGCTTAACACAGCCATAGCCATGCTAAAAGACGGCTTACCCCACGAAACCATCGCAAAATACACTAATCTTACAATAGAAGAAATAGCAAACCTAGCGAAAAGCAATTGAAAATTGAGAATGGATAATTGATAATTATCAGCAGGCCGCAAACCCCCACCGCCTTCGGTGCCACCCCCTTTAAAAAGGGGGCTATTTTTAGTTTGTGGGATTATGGTTCGGGCTCTGGATCTGGTGCAGCTTCTGCGGATAAGCCTGCGTCTTTTGCAACTATTAGGGTTATGTCGCCGTGGTTAGGAGCATTATTTTTAATTGTTACCTTAATATCATTATCAGCAAGGATTTTCTCAGCGGTGCCGGCAACATATAAGTGCCCATTTGCAATCTTAGCTGTGCAGTTTGTTGCTGTGACTACGCTGGCAATGGTGCTTAGATTATCTAACTCAACGTAGAATGCCCAGATGTTATGTGCAGTAAGAGTGCTTGCATTATCGCCAGTAATAGTCAGCTCGGTATCGTAGAAGGGGACAGTGCCAGTTAGGGTTACTGTGTTACCGCTCTTTGTAGCTGTTGGATTGGTCTTATCCAAGTTTGCCCAAGCAGCTGTTGCATCTTCACCAACCGTCGCACCGAAGGCTAATTGTGCTAAGCTTGCGCCACTTGGGTCAAACTCTATGGATATTCTATCGAACTCGTCGTTTTCGAGGATGCCGTTGTTGTCGACTTTAACGGTGATGGCAGTGGTGCCAGTGCCGATTAGGTAGAAGGCATCATTACCAACTGGGATTAGGTTTCTAGAACCATCTTTGGCCGCCACCCAATTATTGCCGTCATCTAGGCTTAGTTTGGCACTAGAGCTTACAAACTTTTCTAGAGTGAATTTTACTACCCATAGGTTGGCGTTTACAGTTTCGCCGTCTTTGGGGTGCTTTTGGTAGAAGGGGATGATACCAGATATTGTTTTATCATCAATCGTAGCACCAGTCTGATAATTATTCCAACCTGCGGGCGTAGATGCAGGCACCGATGGGGCATTATCGCCAGTATCTAGTACAGGCACTGGTAGCCTATTCCCTGCAACTGTGACGGGAACGGTGGAACCATGCCCATGAGTATCGTCGCCGCAGGTGCAGCCGCCAATGCTACCATTACCATTGCCCACGATGCATCCGCTGTTATAGGTTTCGCTAAGCTCGCCAGTGGTCGCTATCGCCCCAGTGTTTGCACAGGCATTTACAGCACCCGCATTGGCAAACACCGCACCGGCCACATATTCGCCAGACAAAGCGCCAGTGTTTTCGCAGTGCGACACAACGCCAGCCGCCGTATTAGAGTAAACCACCCCGCCCGCGCGCCGAGCCGAAATAGCCCCAGTGTTTGTGCAATACTTCACCGTATCGGGGGTGTTATTGATGTAAGCTATGCCGCCCGCATCACCAGTGGTGGTAATCACAACGCTGCTTGTGCATCCGTCGAGAGTGCCGTTATTAGTGTGCACCAAACCGCCCACCTGAGCCGACGTATTCGCCGCGCCAATGGTGCCGCCAATGCTCACATTTCGGATAACCCCCGCATTCTCAATGGCAAACCCCGCCACTTTTTCTGAAGTGTTGTCAGTTATCGCCACATTCAACGTCAGGTTATAAACCTGCCCGCCAGCACCAATTTTGCTGAATAGGTTGGTGGTAAGTGCTGTTGTCGCACCAATGGTCTTGCCGTTACCATTCAGGTTGCCCGTAAAGTCGCCGCTTATAGCTGTAATGCCTGTGCCATCTATATTATCCATAAGCACATACCATTTCTCTAAGCCGTAGTCGCCGGTGCCAATGGTGTTAAATCCTGTTGCATCTTTTATTTGGAAGGGTGCTGCGGAGCTTCAGTTGCCGCTCATGGCTTTAGTAGTAAACGTCGTAACTGTAGTGCCCGGACCTGGCAGATAAACCTTATCATAAGTAATACCCGCAGCGTTTTCAGCAGCCACATAAACTTCATATTCTGTGTCAGCCGCCAATTCGCCTAAGATTACAAAGCAGGTAGAGCCGTCTGTTTTGATATAGTCTTTATCAGAACCTTCTTCTAATACTTTCATCGTAAACCCAACTTCGGAATCCTTAATTCTATAACTCACTGTCAATGAAGCTATTTCCGGCACATCGGCGCCCATGTCGTAGGCGAAGAAGATGGTTGCCTCATCGCCGGTCACATTGTAAGCCTTCGGAGCAGAAATCACCGGTAAACCGCCAATAGTAGTGAAGTTCCAAGTTAGTGCCACCAACGCATTGTCAAGGGTATCCTTGTTAGCATTAGTAAGTTGAACTGCATAATCCGTAGCATAATCCAACGCATCCTTCTTTATAGTCAAGGTAAGCACAGTGTTTTCATCACTCCAAACATATGACCAGTTAGCATCGCCTTCGCCAGCAAGCAACGGTGTAACACCAGCGGTTATTTCAATGCCCGCAGTGGTATCCATCGCCTTATCAAACTCAAAGGTCATCTCGATGTCGCCGGCAACCCTTATATCCTTAGCCCAGTCGCCGAACACTCGGTCTGTGCTCTCATTATGCCCCTTCTTGGACACAAACTGTGCGCTCACAAGCACCGGAGCAGCCTTGAGGTTGCCCACTAAGCTATCACCTGTCGCGTGGCTATGGCCCGCCGCTAGACAGCTGTTGCCGTCTCCGTGAGCAGAAACCACACCGCTGTTAGCCAGGGTTCCGGCCATACAACCGCCAGAATCACCAGTAGCACTCACTGTTATGTTAGCCGTAATCTCACAATTACTCATGATACCAGAGCCAGTAACTTCATCAACCATGACACCCTTGTCAGTATCTACAGTTACGGTTCTAGCTGCATCGCCATCCAAGGTTAAGCCCACCAAGGTGCCGCTCAACTTCTTGATAACCCCGCCTGTAAGGGCTGTCTCGCCAGTCAGCTTAATAGTCAAGTCACTCACAGAACCGCTCAAGGTGTCGATAAACCCACCAGTCATATTAGTAGCCGAAGTAGTAATGGTCTTGCCGTTACCAACTAGGTTGCCGCCAAAGTCTTTTCCTGTCCACTCAGACTTAAGCTTAATATCACTCGCCAGTATATAACTATAGCTAGAGTAAGTTTCAAGACCAATGTCCTTCAACTCTTCCTCATTGGTTATCTCCCAATGGTCGCCAACCTTGTTAAGTCTCGGTGTCTCAAACTCAACCGTTGTGCCCAAAGTCATACCAGCGGTATTCTCCGCAAAGGCTCGGGCATAATACTTAGTGCCACGGGCCAGTCCACTTGGCACCGTAATAACCAAGTTATCCAACGCCGACAAGGTATGGGTCGCCACATTACCTTCCGTAAAGCCAGCATCCGTAGACACTTCCACCCCAACGCTCGCCACATCAGTAACTGGGTTACCGCCGCTCACGTAATAATCAAACTTAAACTCAGCGCTATCCTTACTCAAAGCCTTAGCCGTCAAAGCAGTTACGGTCGGTTTCGCACCCACCGCAGTGGTAAAGGTATTATTAACCGCCGCTACGGACTGAGCGCCAAAGATATCCTTCGCACTATTATCTGTTAACGCAAGCGTATACTTAGTGCCATACTTCAACGCCGCACCCGCATCCACTTTAGCTTTTGGAATAATTGTCAGGATTTTTTGTGCTTCATCCCAGCTCATGGTCAAGCCATCGTGGTCTTCGGGTTTTAGTGTCAAATTAGTAGCGTCAATAGTAGAGGCCTTCATAGGCTTACTAAAGGTCAGAACAATCTCTGGATTAACGGAAATGTCGGTGGCATTAGCCGCAGGAGTTATCGTTACCGTAGGCACAGAGGTCAGGTTGCCCACCATAAAGGCATTATCGCCCATGGGGTGAGTATGACCGTCATTGCTACAGCTATTGCCCGCCAAAGTGCCACCTGTACCGCTTACGCAACCCATATGAGTTGCACCGCCGATAGTGCCACTAGTAACGTTATTGCTTATGGAGCCCGCCGTAGCATGACCCACAACGCCGCCGGCATAGGTAGTGCCGCTATCCGTTACAGTTACATCAACTGCAAGCGTATTATTAGCAACGGTGCCGCCGCTCATAGAGCCAACCAATCCGCCGGCCTTAGCATCTGCAATGCTTGTCGCAACAGCGCCCGCCACGTCACAGCCCACAATGCTGCCCGCAGACATTTCTCTAGCTATTGCCCCAACGTTAGCAAGAGTGCCAGTGGTAATATTAATAGCTACAGCAGTTAGCTTAACGTTAGAAACCTTCGCCGAGCCGCTAAGCACACCAAACATGGGCACTCCAAGCTTACCTATCACATTATCGCCGCCGTTATAGGTGCCGGTGAAGTTCGTTGAATCACCAATAGATGTCGTAACAGTGCTTGCATCGCTAATAGCCGCAGTCTGCATGAAATACTTCGACCAGTAAGCAGAGTTAGCACTATCAGCCAACTTGTTCAAATGCGCAACACTACCTATCCTAAACGGATCCGCAGCAGTTCCCTCGCCATCCCAAGGATGAATTGTAATGGAATCCGGAGTAGTATCCACGTGCACAGTGGTGTTAATGCCATCCGAAGTAGTCACATAAGGATACAGATAATGCTCTGTATTCAAGCCTATTAACGTAATATTATCTTGGCTAAAGGCTACCGTCACGCCACCATTAGCATCGTAGGTGCCCTTAACAATATTGTTGCCAGCTGTATCTATAGCAGATCTAATAGTTTCTTCTGTAGCTCCAGAAGTGCCAATGTAAACCCCGGCAGTATCCGCAACAGTACTTATGGGAGTTCCGTCTACCACATTAGCGCTAAAGGTCGCCACCACAGAAATCTCACCCGTATCGGACACAGCCCGCCTATAGGTCACAGGGCTAATCTTCGGTGCCGCCGCTTCCACAGTGGTAAAGCTGCTAGAATAAAGCTCCGTTAAAGTCTTCTTATTCGCACCGCTCCAACGGTCTTGAGCCGTAGCAGCAACTTTCAGCGTATACTCAGTGCCATAAAGCAACCTAGCATTAGGCACAGCGGTTAGAGTTCGATAATCGCTGCTCCAAGAGAAGGTGAATGCAGTGTTATCTAAAGTATTGCTATTATAAGTCAAGCTGAATGCAGTCTCTGTAGAGTTGGTGTCCATGGGTTTAGAGAAGGTGACCACAATGCTAGAACCTACAGCTATGCTACCTGCTGCACTTTCAGGAGCCACAGTGCTAACCGCCGGAGCATAGGTTAGGTTAGAAACCATATAGCTATAGGTCGCCACATTTATTGGGTGGTTGTTAGCACCGTGAGCTAGACAGCTGTTGCCAACAAAGTTAGCCGCAGCGTTAGTGCCGTCTAATTCCGCACCCACGATACAACCGGTCTTATCACCAGTTATATCTAACTTAGCTTCTAGTCGGTTGTTTGTAATAACGTTACCTGTAGTAGCCGCACCAACTATGCCGCCAGCACAATAGCTATCGGACGTTTCGCCAGCTTTGAGTGCGCTTTCCACAGAACTGGAAATTGAAGAATTTTTAACGGAAGCAGTGCCCGCAAGCTCGCCTGCGATGCCGCCCGCGTGTCCGGCGGTGGTTTGGATGCCGTCGGTGTGCCCGAGAGCGACGCGGCAGTTTTCGATGCTAGCGGTGCCCGCAGCCTGTCCAGCGATGCCGCCGATGGTGCCCGCAGAGCTGAACTTGTTGCTGAGAGTTAGGTTGATGTTAGAAACCTTGGCGCCGGTGTCGAGCTTGCCGAAAAGGCCGAAGGGGGTGGTGTTTGCAGAGGTAACCGCACTGCTGATGGTGATGCCCATGCCGCTGTAGGTGCCGGTGAAGGCATTAGTGTTGTTACCAATGGGCGTATCCCAGCCATCTATGGTTAGATCTTTAATCTGTGCGAAGTGGTCGCCATAGTAAGCAGTAGCAGTGGCCACGGCCTTTAGATCGTCGGCGGTCTCCACCACGAAGGGGTTAGAGCTGCTCACCGCAGCCGTTAGATTGCTGCCATCATAGTTTTGCACTAAGTTCCATGGGTGGACTTTAAACTCAAGAGCCGAGTCGCCCTCGTAATCTCCAGTGCCATATTCCGTAACCACTCTAGGCTTGATTTCATAAACTGCATTGTTATCAAAGCCTGTGAAGGTGGCGCTTACATGACCATCTTTTTCTGTGATGTTCATGGTGATTTCGCTACCATCAACGGTAACTTTTACAGTTTTACTATTTTCATCAGTTAGTTCTGCCACAAATTCGTTGTTAAATCCATCTTCGCCCTTCTTAATTGCAAAGCCATACTTAGTTATGGCTGGGCCAGCATCGGAGCTAACTGCATAGCTAGCGGTTAACTCAGTTCGGTCGCGACTTAGAGCAAAGCTACCGAAGATTGGGTCTTTTTCAGCAACGGTGGTAAAGCTAAATTCGTTAGACTTAGCGCCCTTGAGGCCGTTAAGCTGTGAAGTTGTGTTAGTAAAGAGCACATTACCCTGTGCGTCTGTTGAGTTAGTATCAACAGTTACGCTGTATTCAACGTTGTATTTCCAAGCGGTTCGAGTTTTCTCGCTATTGTCTTCAACAGCAGGATACACGAACAATGCGGTTCCATCGGTGTTCCATTCTGGGATGGTGGTAATAACAGCATCATCACTGTCTTTAACCTCAACGGTGGTTACAGTTTTGCTCATAGCCTTAGAGAAGGTCACCACTATGGGGTCGCCCACAGGCACGCCAGTTACGCCAGCCGTCGGGCTAGCGGTTAGGATAATGGGCTGTGTCGCCGTGTTGAAGGTATAGATAAACTTACCATCGCCAAAGCCGTAGTCGATGAAGTATCCATCGTTATCTACCAATCCAGAAATGGTAACTTTTATTAAACTATTATATGGTAAATCAGCAATCGTAGCCTTTCCTTGTGTATCAGGATCCCAAGTCATTGTGGGGGTTGAGCTATAATTCTCAGAGCCGCCATCCGTAATCTTTGTACCAGCTATGGCCTCAAACTCCACTGTAGGCTTATCACCAGCAACTGCTTTAACCAACTCAAGAACAAACTCAGTAGTAGTAGCTACATCCACCTGATTTTCATAAGGCAACACAGATGCAACGCCAGTCTTAGCATGGACAGTAAACTGCCAGCTAAACTCGTTGAGCATTGTATTATTAGCGGCATCTTTAACAGCATTTGTAACTGTTACTTTATAGACTCCGCCCTCAACTAGCCGCACGCTGGGACTAGCATTAACAACGGTGTTGTTTACTGACCAATTAAGATTGGTTAATCCAACATTATCCCAAGTTTCGCCATCCTTCTTCTCAAGCGAGATACTTGCTGTGTTTTCTGTTTTCACAGAATCAGTATCCATAGATTTAGAGAAGGTAACTAGAATGCTGTTGCCTGGCAACACAGTGGTGCCTGAAGCTGGCGACACGCTGGTTACTACAGGCTGTGCGGTGGTTTTGAAGGTAAAGGTTTCGGCCGCAGCTTCCACTCCCCTATCATCGGTGAGACCACCAACGGTGAGGGTTATGCTTTCGCTGTAAGCACAAGTTTCCTTGATTTTAATGGTAACAGAGGTATAATCCCCAGTCCATACAGGCTTATCATCACCATCTGCCAAAGTTTTGTTACCACTAAAGGTTAAGGCACCCACAACAGCTGTGCGTTGAGCTTCTGTTAAAGCATCGCTGAAGGTTATCGTTAGACCATGCTCTTTTAAGTTATTTACAGGTAGATCTTGAGCATCTGCCGTTGAATCTGCAAGCTCAACCATCTTCTTACCATCTGCATCCACAGCGATTTGTGTTCTGCCAACGGTTAAGAAACTATAGCCTTCCCAAGGAGCATTTAGAACATTATCAACGCTATCTTTTAGATCTGTAGTCAAGCTTAGAGTATAGCTAGCGTTATACTGCCAATGAGGCTCTACCGCATTATTAGGTGTAAGAGTTAACACCCTATTATCTGCACTCCAAGAGGTTTTGTAGCTGTTAATACCAACATCACCATTGATTTCAAGGTTAGTAGTAGTTACCGCTGGGAAGGTCTGACTAGCCAAAGTTACGCCAGTAACTTCTGGTTTCATAGCCTTAGAGAAGGTTATAACAATAGGATCAGTAACCTTCACATTAACAGTGCCCGAAGCAGGTGTTATATCTAGAACACAAGGCTGCGACGCAGTTTGGAATTCATAGGTTATCACATCAGGCAACACGTAGCCGTTAGCATCCATGAGGTTACCAATTGCCACAGTGTATTTTGTGTAATGAGTCAACGTATCAGCCAGCTTCAAGGTAAGAATCTTTTCGTCAGTCCATTTAACATTATCTTCACCTGTTAATGCGGTTGGGCCACTACTTCCGCCACCACTGGACTTAACTTGGCTTGTTATGGTAGCCACAACAGAGTTACGCTGAGTTTCGTTCAGTGCTTCCGCAAAGGTAATCACTACCTGTGAATCAACTGGCGCATCAAAGAGGTTGTCAACTTTCTTACCTAAGTTCTCACCAGATTTCAACTCAATGCTAGAAATATCAGATCTTGCACCGGTTTCGAATGTCCAAGAGTAATTACCAGCCATAGCATTACCGGCGGCATCTGTAGTGGTTGATTGAACGACTACTTGATACTTACCGTTATAATCTAACCTTACAGACGGAGAAGCTGTTACAGTGCGGCCTTCGCTGTCCCAAGTCAAGTTACCAGAGAAACCGTCTGTTACTTTTTCATAACCTGATCCCGCATCTTGATACAATTCAAGGTGGGTATTAGCTGCAAAAGTAGATGTGGCAATAGCCTTAGAGAAGCCAACTACTACGACGCCGTTGGTTAGAGCGAATTTGGCACCAGAGGGTGGTGAAACGCTCAATACCACA
>CAZMZJ010000033.1:0-4908 GCA_964570825.1 uncultured Lachnospiraceae bacterium
GACTACTACCAACTTTAAATAAAACTCAAAAGGGAAGAGGATGATACCTCCTCCCTTTAATTAACAATTTAGCGGAATATGGAGAAAGTAATGACAAGTAATGAAGAAGTTCTTTCTATATTGGAAGACAGAAAGATTAGAGTAGAACCTGTTGTAAGAGGCAGAGGATTTTTTAAGCCGGGACATGACGGAGAGTTTATGTTCACAGGATGTTGGAAATATCTTGGTTTACCTATTAATCTCAGGACTAATACTTATGTAAATCCTTTCAAATCAAATGAAGAACGCAAAATGTTTGAAAAGGAAATGGGTCTTGCTGAAGGTACTCTGATAACTTCTAATCGAAAATCAAAATTCTGGGGTGAGTATAAAATTATGCTTGGTAAAGAGCCTTTGGATTTAGATTTGATGGAAGTAGATCATGCTCTTAAGTACAGGATTTTAATGGTTCATCCTAAGGTTGCAAAACAGAATGAGGATGCTCAGGGAAATCTTGAGTTTCAATACAGGTTGGTTGATGAGAGATATCAGGAAGAACAATATTCTAAATTATCTTTGCGTAAGTCAGAAGCCTATACGGAACTTAATAAGCTCTCAAGGTCTAAGAAACAGATGATTGATACTTTACGATTATTGAATATCAATATGTCGGAAGCAAGTTCAGAAAAAGCTTTAAAGGCAAGACTGGCTCAGATCATTGAAGAACCAGCTTCCAATCGTGGTGGAGGAGTTAAGACCATTGAAGATTTCATGAATGTAGTGAATGATCCTCAAGCTTTGAATAAACTATTTGTATTAGATGCCATTGATTTTGGAGAAATTAAAATTCTGTCTGGTGATTATAGACTTGCAGAGACAAATCAGCTTATAGGAAAATCCCTTCAGGGAGCTGTAGATTGGTTTAGTGATCTTGGCAATCAGGAGACAAAACTGTTAATACAGGAAAGACTAAAAACTAAGTAGTTCTTTGAAGAATGGTTCTGTTTATAATACAATTACAGAAGCTGGAAAGTTAAGCGGAACAAGTAAAAGCAGTATTATAAAATATGAAGGGAAAGAATTTAACGGTTATATTTGGAAAATTGAAAATTTTAAAATTGATTCCCCTAAAAGGATGAAGGAAAGGAGGTTACTATCTTAGCAAACGAAATGAAATTTAATTTTATGTTGAAGTATGATGCTCTCTTTGAGTTTTCAGCTCCGGCATATGATGATAGGCAGATAAGTTATCTTCTTACAGCTGCTCAGAACAGGGTTTTTCTGGATAGATATTATGCTCCTTCAGATAAATATAAGAAAGGTTTTGAATCTGATGAAAAGAGGCGTAAAGACCTTGAGCAACTTATTAAGACAGCAAGTATAGGGGAAGCCACAATAGCTAAAGTAACTGTTGCTGATATTCATCCGAATGGACAGATGGTCACTTTACCTTTGAATTTTCTCTATCCTATAGAGGAGTCGGCTAAATTAACTGGAAGCAACACTTGGATTCCTGTAAAACCTGTAAGGCACGATGAATATGTTGCGAATATCAATAATCCTTATAAGAAACCTTATTCAAACCTTGTATGGAGAATGGATTACAGTCGTGGTACTGATCCTACAGGAACTACAGAACCTGCCACAATAGCTAAGAGAGTGGAGTTAATACATGATGGAACAGGCTTGGCTGACTATAGAGTAAGATATTTAAGGATGCCTCCTGAAATAGTGGTGGATGAATATACTCCTGCTAATCAAGTGCATTGTGTTCTGGATGAAATACTACACGATACTATAGTTGATGAAGCGGTAAAAATTGCGAAAGCTGCTGTTAAACCGGAAGAATATCAAATATCCGCAGTTGAAAAAGATAGCGGTGATGATTAATAAATAAATAAATAAATAAATGTTTAATTTTAAAAATCAATTGAAATGATTGCACAAAACAATGTGACTCATCTTTTTGTGGGTAAAGATGTTACCCCTACTACTGGAAGCCGTGATGCTCTTAGTACAGGACAGTTGGGGATATTCAAGAATGGTGCTACTTCTGGCAACAATGATGCTCTTACTGCTGGAGATAGGTTTATGGTTGCTTTCAAGGATGCTAATGGGCAGGTTCTCATGAGTCCTGAAATCAAGTATGATAACATCTATTCTAAGAACAAAACTGCCTATGCCGCTGCTGCTCAGAAAGTTGCTTATGTGGGATACAATGGTACCAGTGGTTCTATTACCGTAGGTAATTCTGATATTTATATTCTAAGGGTTGTGTTGCAAGACCCTACTCGTACTCTTGCGGAACATCCTTTGTATGAATATGCAGAATATAGCTCTGATGCTGCTGCTACTCAGAGAGAAATTGCTGAAGGACTTATTGAAAATGCTGTTTATAACTTTACTTCTCTGAAACCCAGAAAAGTAACTGTTGTACAGCCTAGCCTTGTATGCAGTTCTCCTACTAATTCAGGTGATGACTTTGTAGGCAACTTTATTGTTGTCAATGGGAGTAAGTATGCTACAGCCGCTAATAGCGGACAGTATGCTACAAATACTGACATTGCCGTTGGGGATTATGTAAGGGTTGGTGCAACTGCTACTACTGCTGTTGCTCTTACTTCAAATGTTTACAAAATTGTAAGTATTAGTGGTACTACTACCAAAACCATTGAGTTTGATCGCCCTATCGTAGAAGCTTCCGGTACTTATACAGGTGGCAACTACACTCAGGTTATTCCTACGGCTACTGTAGATAATGCAGCTTTTGGTATTAAACTGACCGGGGTGGCTTTGCCGTTTGAAGTTGGTAAAGTGAAATACGGAGTTCTTGATTTTGAAGTTGTCCTGAATGAAGCTTTTGATGCAACTGTTATTACTGAAGCTGTTGCTCCCAGCAAGGGTTCAGGTACTTATCAGGAGATTGCTGAACTGGAAGCTTTCCTGAGTGGTAACAGGGGTGAAACTTATAGGGTTGCTTCATATCCTGTTAGCAAACTTCCGAATGCTACTGTTGGAGATACCTATAATATGATTGTCATTCATTATTATAATGATGACACTCAGGGTTTGGACAGGAATGTCAGGGCTTATGGTACTTTGATGATTGCAACTGATGCTGATAGCAGCGGTACTCCCTATGCTACTTTGCAGACTGTATTTGGACTTTAATCTTTAAAGGATGAAAATATAAACCCACTTAGGTAATCCTGAGTGGGTTTATTTTTAAAAAGCTTATAGAGAAAATTGATTTTTTGTTTTTCTCTATAATTTAACTTATATTTGTGAATTATATTTAAATATAAAAGAAATGGCTAAAACATCAACCTCCAGAGGGAGGTTTTCCAATGCTGAAAATAAGTCTCAAAGTATAGAAGAATCTTTAGGTCTTACTGATAGCGGCTTATATGTTCCTGCATCAAATACTACAGTCATTAAGAACATGCCTACTGTTAAACAAGCTCTTGATGCTCTGGATGTATATGTTCAATCACTTGCTACTAAAAACTATGTTGATGAGTTAGACAATACAAACGATGAGGCTCATGAAACATTAAGTAACAAAATAGTACAGCAAGCTGTTGATATTGAAGATAACACAATAGATTGGTCTGTTGCCAATCATTTTATGCTTACTCTTTCTGGAGATACTGAACTTTTTGAAAGTAATCTTCCAGAGCATCCTGAAGTAAGGGAAATATCCATGAATATAGATGGTGACTTCGTACTTACCCTACCTCCCTATTGGAAGGCATTGAGTACAACTACTTACGATGGAAGTAAAACTAATCTTTTTAAAGTCTTTTGTGAAAATGACACTGCTGTTGCTAAAAAAGCAACTATCACTTTAGATGGTACAGCAGGTCATCTTGAAGTCAGTGCTGCAGGAGGACTTACCAAGTATGTAACTTTTTCTGATAGTCTTGAAGTATCAGCACAGAATTTTGTAACTGATTATGCTGCTGATTATCTTGAGGAAAAAATTGTTCTTACCTCTAGCGGCTCTGTTATTACAATGGAGAGCCAATTAGAAGGATATGACTTCACAACTCCTGTAGCAGGTGAGGTTTCCGGTACTTTGGATGGTGTTTCAGATATTATACAAATCAATGTGGAAGCTGTGAAATTAAAGGAGTCTATTACCCTTTCAGGAGCAGATGGTAAAGTAACTATTGGTGCTGCAGGAGGACTTAGTTTTGATGTTGTATTTAATGATTCACTTACTCAAAGCGCTCTTGATTTTGCTACTGCGTATGCTGCAGATTATCTTGCAGAAGGAATAGTTCTTACTGCTGATGGAGAGTCTATTATAATGGAAGCGCAGACTGCTGGTACAGGATTTACTGCTCCTACAACCACTTCTATAGCAGGTGATCTTGATGGCACAGTAACTAATGTGCAGGTAAATGTTCCTGCTGTAGCTCAGGTACATAGAATTATTGTTACAGGAACTAGCGGAATAGCTATAGTAGATGATGCTGGTGGACTTGCTAAGAGTCTTGCTTTCAACTCTACTCTTTCCCAGACTGTAACAGATTTTTATAATAACAATGCTGCGGACTATCTTGCAGAGAATATAGTTCTCACCAAAGAAAATGCCACGGCTCAGGTAGATACAGTTACTCTTACTGGTACAGGAGGAACTGCTAATATTAGTATTGTAGGAGGTCTTACAAAATTAGTAACGTACAATACTTCTTTAACTCAAACAGCAAGTGATTTTGTATCTAGTTTTGCTGCAGATTATCTTGCTCAAGGAATAGTGGTTACTTCTGTTGATGAAGATATTATATTCACAGCCAATGTTGCAGGAACAGCTTTTGATCATCCTGTAATAACCAATGTTACTGATGATCTTGCAGGTACTGTTGATAATTCAGTGGCAAACGTAACTCCCAAGCTTATATTCACTGCTAATACGGCAGGAGT
>CAZMZJ010000033.1:4918-8559 GCA_964570825.1 uncultured Lachnospiraceae bacterium
GCAGGAGTGGCATTTACTGCTCCTACTATTACCAATGATACTGGAGATATCACAGGAACTGTTGATAATCCTCAACCCAATGTTGTTGCAGTAGCACAATCTGATTCTCTTGAATTTACAGGAACTGATGGAAAAGCAACTGTAGCAACTACTGGTGGGTTGACTAAGGTTATATCTTTCACTACAAGTCTTGCTAATACTGCAAGTAGCTTTGTAAGCACTTATTCTGCAGATTATTTGGCTCAGGGAGTAGTTCTTTCTGTTGACGGAAATAGTGTTGTAATGACTGCTAATACGGCAGGAACTGCTTTTGACAGTCCTACTATTACAAATACCCCTTGGGATTTAGATGGAGTTGTGGCTACTGTTCAACCTAATGTAGTTGCTGTAAAACAAAGTAATGATGTAACTCTTTCAGGTTCATTTGGGGCTGTTGATATTTCAGTAGCAGGTGGACTTACTAAAAGAGTTACTTATAATGTCGCTGATGAACTTGGTGGTACTGCAGAAGATTTTGTAACTCTTCATGCAGCAGCTTATGCTGCAGAAGGAATTGCAATAAGTAATCTTAATGAAGTAATAACTTTTGAAGCAATTACTGCTGGGGTAGCTTTTGATGCTCCTGTTGTTACACCTGTAGCAGGTGATTTAACAGGTTCAGCTGAAGTTACTGTAGCAAATGTTGCTCCTAAAGTATGGTATGAAATAAAACAACCTGTGGCTTATTCTTAATCGTATGGGTGGTAATAGACCTCCTTCGGGAGTACACAAAAGAGGTTACGATAGTTCATCGTATGTTAAGATAGTTGGCATAGAAAAGGATGTACTTGAATCCATGACCACTGATAACTCAAGTGATATAGAAAAACTTGTAGATACCAATGATCAGGGAAATGGTGTTATCAATAGAGTTGTGATACCATTTGATGGATTCAAGTACATCACCACCCATGTCAGAATTTCAGCAAACAGTGCTAACGATACTGTTACGATGACCCTATGGGGAACTAATGATGAAAGAGCTGATAATCTTTCTGATACTTATTGGGTGGATATTACTGAAGATGAATGGTTGACATCATCTGTAGTTGTAAATAATTCCACTTATGAGCATATATTCATAATTGATCTTCCTTTGGTTATGGATTCATTAATGATTAAATTGGAATATGCTTATTCAGGAGGGATTGCAGCTGACAATTCTGTAGAGATATTCATCAAAAAGTCAAGTTAATGGCGGATAATATTACAAGAACCAGCGATAGGTACACTACTTCTGATAGTGATTATAAGGTCAAATATGATGGATTAGACCCTGTAGGAGGATATCTTGGTGATAAGATAGTAGCAGGTGCTAATATTACTATAGAGGAAAATGAGAATAAACTTGTAATTAGTGCATCAGGCGGTTCTGCTACTGATGAACTTGTGAAATATAATGCTGATGATACTACGGCAGGTTATCTTTCTGATAAGATTATAGCAGGCGATGGCATTTCAGTTGCTGAAGGTATTGGGGCTGATGAGAATAAACTTGTAATAACGAATAGTGCATTATCAAGTTATGTAGAAAGTGTAGAAGCTATTCCCGATGAACAATGGCCGATCTCTTACCTAAAGTATAGTAAAGGAGGAGTTGACTACGATATTACTGAAATACCTAAACCTGATGGTCTCCTTTCAGGAGGAAGAGTTTCTTGGGTTGAGGGATTGATATTTGATATTACTGCTGCGATCTATTATATTTTAGGATCGCTTTATACTACTCTTAGTTCAAGAGTTACATTGTCAGCATCCGATCCTGTATTAAATAGAATTGATGCCATCATAGTAGATGTTAACGAGGCAGTATCTGTCATAGAAGGTATTCCTGCAGCAAATCCACAAAAACCATCTATAGACCCTGCAACACAAATAGAACTTACTTATGTTCTTATTCCTGCTGGTGCTACTGTTCCTGATTTAGATATAGGTGAAGAAATAGTATATGATGAAAATATAGAGTGGACTGGTTCAGCTTCAGGAGTATTAGTTAATTTCGCATATCTTATTAATCCTTATCACGGACTTACTTGTATTGATGTAGGAACAATCGGTAATAACGATACCATATCTTTCACATCAGCATCACTTGTCGATAGAACAGACTTTGAAGACTTTATTTTTAATATAAGTCTTAAAGGTATAATGCCTAACCAGCATAGGCTTTTTATTAGATTTTATAATGGTACGACTCCTGTAAGTAATGAAGTTCAACCTGTTATTAATAAGAAGTTTGTCATAGGCTATCAAAATATGTCTATGAAGCTGTCATCGTTTACTTGGATGTCATCTTCCTTTGACACTATTGTTTTCAGATATAGTCGATCATCAGGTAATACTACTTATGTAGGATTTAGTTTAGACTATATAAAATTACAAACAAGTGTTACCACGGTATTACCTGTCAATACAGGTATTGAGCTTATAGGAGATGTTACAGGTGTTGGAACTACAGGCTCTCCTTTATTAACTTCATTAGCAATTTTAAATCCTTCTCCTGCTGGGACATATGGGGGGGAATCGGCAATTCCTGTAGTTACAGTAGATACAAAAGTGAGAGTGACAGCAGTTACTACGGAAAGTTAAGTATGATGCTGAAGATGGTACTGCTGGTTACTTATCTGCCAAGATAATAGCTGGTACTAATATTACAATAGAAGAAGGCACCGAAGCAGATGAAAATAAATTAAAGATTAGTTGCACTTTAATATCTGGACCAACTGGTGCTACCGGTGCTACCGGTGCTACAGGCCCTATGTCTACTATACCAGGACCTACAGGTCCTACTGGCTTAAAAGGAACAACCGGAGCAGCTGGTGCTACAGGATCTACTGGACCGACAGGACCAATCGGTGCCACAGGAGCAACCGGAGCTGCTGGTACTATGGCAACAAAAGTGACTATTAATGATCAGTCAGGAACAACGTACACACTTGTTTTAGCTGATGCAGGTAAATATATCCGCTGTGAAAATGCCGCTGATGTAACAGTAACAGTACCGAAAAATTCAAGCGTTGCTTTTGAAACTGGAACAGTAATTACTATTGAGCAAAAAGGCGCAGGAACGGTAACTGTTGCTCCTGTAGATGGAGATGTAACTATCAATGCCTTTGATGGCTTATCTACTTACGGACAGTATGCCGGGATTCAACTTATAAAAGTTGACACAGATGTTTGGACTCTTATAGCAGGAATATAGTGAGCAGATTATTAACTTATGGAATAATGCAACAGTTTAAAAACATAAAGTTTTTAGACATTTATACGGGAGCGGCATTTGCTTTTTCTTTAAGAAAGCTGAGGTCAGGTTATTCTGGATACTGTATAAAAGTCAGAAGAAGTTCAGATAATACCGAACAGGACATAGGTTTTTTATTTGGAGTATTAGACGAGGTATCATTAACTACATTTTGCGGTGCTGGAGATGGATTTGTAAAAACATGGTATGATCAAAGCGGAAATGGAAGGAATATTACAAATTCAACATCATCAGAACAAGCTAAAATTGTTGATTCAGGGAATGTAATAAAAAAGAATAATAAACCATATTTATATTTCAATTCTTCATATTATTCTTCAAGTTCAAGTTATGCACTTTC
>CAZMZJ010000034.1:0-7605 GCA_964570825.1 uncultured Lachnospiraceae bacterium
CAGGCGGACGACCTACATCTGTGAGATAACCAAGCTGCTGGTCAAATGGGCCAGACGGTACTGGGATGATTACAACCGGCTGGAGGGGTTGGATCCGATCGACTGGGCTGTTGAGGCCAGGGAGAAAGGGAATCGGCATGGGGTTAGACGCAAAAAACAAGCAAAATCATAAGGAGCTCATAAGAATTAAAAATACCCCTCCAAATAATAACAAGTAGAAATGATTTTTCACTAATTGTTGAGACTGTATTAATTGAAATTGCTCCTGTATAATACCGTCTACAAGGAGTCTTCGATGAGTAAATATTCCTCCACTACGATAATTGATGCAATGGATAGCATTGCAATAAATGAGTTTTTGCTTCCAGCAATTCAAAGAAAATTCACATGGGGTCCTAATCAAATCGAGCTTCTATTTGATAGCATCATGCGGAACTATCCTATTAATTCATTTATGCTTTGGAAAATAACAGATAAGAGTATCAAGCACAACTACAGGTTTTATACATTTTTACAGGATTATTGCGAGAAATTTGGAGAAGAAAATCCAGATGCTCCCACTCCATTTTTAAAAGATGAATTTTTTGCAGTTATTGATGGTCAGCAAAGATTGACTAGTATATACATTGGCTTAAATGGTACCTACAGATATAAAAGGCCAAGCAAATGGTGGATTAATTGCGAAGACAACTTACCTACAAGACGCTTGTATCTGAATCTCAAAGGTCCTGTTGTTACTGAGATAGATAATGCAAAGCAATATAATTTTTCCTTTTTATCGAAGGATGATCTTGCTTTATATGAAGATAATCCGGATTACTTATGGTTCAAGGTCGGAGAAATACTCAGGTTTAAGGAAATCAACGATGTATTCATTTACTTAAGTGAAAGGGGTCTTGTTACCAACAAATTTGCGACTTCAACGTTGAGTACACTTTGGAACAAGATTCATATAGAAGACTTAATCAATTACTGCACTATTACAGATCAAAATCAAGATAAAGTCCTCGAGGTTTTTATTAGAACAAATAGTGGTGGAACTCAATTGACATTCTCTGATCTGCTGATGTCTATTTCTTCCGCAAACTGGGAAAAGCATGATGCAAGGCAGGAGATTGCATATACCAAAGAGATTATTTTTACTTTAGGAAATCCCAACTTTAATATCTCTCAAGATTTTATATTAAAAACAATTCTTGTATTAGAATCAGATGACATTCGATTCCAATTGGATAACTTCAGTAAAAAAAATGTTAAATTTTTTGAGACAAAATGGGAAGAGATTAAAGAAGCTTTGATTAGTTCTTTTAAGCTTTTAGATGCTTTAGGTTACTCTGATTCTAGCCTACGTGCTAAGAACGCCGTTATTCCAATTGCATATTATATTTATAAGAATCAACTCTCTGGAACAATTCTGGCTCCATCTCATTATAGAGAAGAAAAATCAAAAATAATAAAATGGCTGAATATTTCCATTATCAAAGGAATTTTTGGTGGTCAATCTGATGGTGTTTTGAAGAAAATAAGAGACATCATTAAAAATGAACCAACTACTTCGTTCCCATTTGATACAATAATTCAGGCGTTCAGTTCTGATCCTAATAAAAACTATAGTATGGATGATGTTTTCATCGAATCTCTTCTTACCGAGCAGTGGCAATCACCGATTGGAACGCTAGTGCTGCAACTACTATATTCAGATCAGGTTTACCAATATGGCAAATCTGTAGCACAAGACCACATGCATCCAAAAACAGTTTTTGAAAACAAAATGAAAATTGAAAAGTATGCTTTATCTAATGAGCAAATTGAATTTTTCACAAACCCAGAAAACTATAACAGTATCCTTAATTTGCAATTGATTAGTTCCTCTGCTAACAGTTCAAAACTTGATACACCACTTGAGGACTGGGCAAAAACACATAAGATTCAAAAGGCCGATTTATTTGTGCACCCTGAAACAAGTTTGGGATTTAGTGATTTTGAAAGGTTCATCCAAGCAAGAAAAGAAAAGCTTACTGAGAGATTAAAAACGATTCTAGAGTAAACGGTTAAATATTTTTACTGGGAGCAGGGAGCCAGCAGGTGAATACCACAAAATAATTGAACGACAGTGGTAGTGAACGACAAAAGAATTCTTCAAGATCAAAACCTCGATTGCAAATATAAACAAAAAGGTTGATAAATTATACTTATACGTTTATTATTAATTTTAGAGGAGAGTTGATGCGAATAGACAAGCAATTGAAGGTGCTCGGCATAAAGACCGAGTTGTCCATGGCTGAAATCGGAAGGAGACTGAACAGGTCCCCCCAAGCATTCAGTCAGAAAGTCAAGAGAGGGAATTTTACCCTTGATGATCTGGAAAACATCGCCATTGTTACTGGTTGCAGGTTCAGCTGCGCCCTTGTCTTGCCGACAGGTGAACGAATCGAGTTCGGAGATGAAGAGTCATGATAAAATATCTTGAAGGCGATTTGTTCAAGAGCCCGGCCCAAGTAATTGTCAACACCGTCAACACTGTCGGGGTAATGGGCAAAGGCATCGCTCTTGAATACAAAAACCGGTATCCACAAATGTTTGAGAGATATCGGGAGTACTGTGACAAGAAAAAGCTGCAAGTGGGCAAACTCATGCTCTGGTATGCTCCTGATCATTGGATCCTGCTTTTCCCCACAAAGGAACACTGGAGAAATCCTTCCAAATTGAAATATATCGAACAGGGACTTGATAAGTTCGTAAGGACATACGCTGAAAAGCAGATTGTCTCGATTGCCTTTCCCCGACTAGGCTGCGGGAATGGCGAACTCAATTGGGATGATGTGAAACCATTGATGGAGAAGTATCTGAAGCCCCTGCCCATCGATGTATATATCTATCTGCGGAATGAAGAGAATCCGGAAATCCCTGAACATAGAAAGCAAAAGGAAACCGTGAAATGGTTGCGTGAAAATGCAAAGGACATGTCCTTTACGGCAGTGAAGGATGACATCATCAACAGCAAGAAAGACCTTTTTCTCTCGCATCAATTCAAATACAAAGAAGAGGAATGGAAGGTTGACTGGGAAAACGATTGCATCTTCACCAGGGTGGGATCGCCTGAGCAGATCAAAGTGCCTGAAAATCAGTTCAGGGCAATCTGGGATGAGATCAGAGAGTCCGGAATTTTCCCCAAGACGGTTGATGATGAGCAATTCAACATAGTCTGCGCCCTGCTGCATTCCCTGGGCTATCTATCAAAAGTCAAGATCCAAGACCAGAAGGACTATACTCTTGAAGAAGGCTACCAGCTCAACGAGGGTATCGGCAGAGCTTTTGCCTTATCGGAGAGCAGTGATGACCTATAAGGAAGTTATCGACAGGAATGCAAATGATCCGGACATCAAAATCAGATGGTGGACCCGATACGCCTTCCATTACACAGACATAACCAATGCATTAGGCATCTTGACTTCAGGTTTCCTGTACAGCAGGAAAAATGCAAACAGCATGGGTCTTATGAAATGCGACAACGCAAGCCGGCAGGTGATTGAGATGACGAGAAATGAAACAATCTCATTTGTACGTTTTTATTTCAGGCCCAAGACACCTACACAATATTATAACGAGGGGTACAAGCACCCGTCACTAAGATATGATGGTGATCCCAAGGCCAATGTCCCCGTTCCGGTGTTTTTCTTGTTTGATCTTGAGAAACTATTGGGTTTTCCTGAAACTCAATTCTCTGAAACACCACAATCCGGTTCTGGTTCCCCTCTCCATAGCACTCCTGAAGAGTTTGCCGCCTTCGACTTCAAAAAAATCTACAGTGACGGACGCATGTCCGGTGATGAAAAACGATACAGACATGCTGAAATATTATTTCCTAATTCCTTTGATATCTCCAAATGTCCGGTACATATCCTATGCCGGAACAATATTGAGAAGACTACCTTGCTCAATCTCTTGAAAAACGAGGATATCACGGCCTTTCATAAATACAAGGAGAGAATCAAAGTCCCCGCAAGAGACGTTTTCATGAACAACGGGCTGTATGTCACCGATTGTGCCTACCACAAGGATAAGGTCAGTCTCACTTTTTCGGATACTTATGAAAAGCACAGCTATATCAGCTACCAGGCAAATAAGCTTGGGCTTGATCACGAAGCCCTCAAGCCCATTGAGGCGAGAGCAGAATTTGATTGGATGGGAGGCGCGAAAAAGGTCTCATTATACCACGATGAGGTTTCGTTTGAATTGAATTATAGCTTGCCAAACATGATTGTCTTTACAAACTTGGAGCATGTCAAAGATTCAAAGCAATTGAGAATAAAGGTATACATAGAGGATATGTTGGTTTGTTTCTCCGAGCACTCACTGGCTGAGAGTGAAATGCTTTAGAATGCTTCCGTTTTTGGTTAGCAGCAATCTTCATTCTCATCAGATATGTTAGGTTCTCAGTTTTCGTTGCATCATGTTCCCTTGAGTTGGCATTGAACATATCAGCAACAAATCGGGACTACCGAGTGTTTTTACTATTCTCGGTTGAAGAAATAAATAGCTTGAGGAACAAGCAATAGAATAGGATTGCCTCAAGTGAAAACCGGATTTGGAAAATTGCAATCTGAAAAACATCAATGAACGGAAGAATCAAGAATCCCGAAAATTCGAAATTACGGGAAATCCCATTCGTCCTGAAATGTAATTTCGATGAAATCAAAATTGCTGTTGCAATTGAGATGAACAACCCAAGGAGACTGCCAAATATACTGCCATCTGTTTCATGGAAAGAGACGAAAAAGAAATAGGAAGCAATCAGGCAATACAGGGAATACCCAATGAAATGATATCTTTGCTTGAGCGTTGTAGATCCAAGAGTCTGTCTCATCTCCACCTCCTTTATGGTTCAACCTCTTTGCATGACGTTCTCAAGAAATTGTCCCAGCAATAGGCGTGATATTTTCTTCAGACACTTGCCAAAGACTCGTATCAAATGTCGAAACGACTGATTCAAGACTCTTCCTTTCTTCACCTGTGTTATAACAATTCCGAACGGTAATCCTGTTTGCATATCTCCTATCATAATCGCCAGATATCAACAATCCACCGTCAGCAAGATTGATACTGTTGAATATCTCGCATGACATTTGGTTACGCGTACATAGATGGCTGAATCCTACGATACCTCCAATGTTACTCCCATTTCCATGAATGTTCCCGCTGTTTACACAATTCTTCACAGTTATAGTGACACTACCATCAGAATAACCTCCGGCATCCCCATAGTTATAACCAACAATTCCACCGACTCTTTTATCGGAAGATGTAATCTCTCCACCATTGAAACAATTGTCAATTGACTGATCCTGACGATAATAAACAAATGACTTGCCTATCACACCGCCCACACAACTATCTCCGGTCACTTTACCATAGTTATAGCAAGCACTTATCTTGCTTGAGATGCCTCTTTCTCTCAAAGCATAACTCCCAACAACACCACCGGTTGCATAGACAGAATAATAGTAATCTGATGAAGTAAATTTTCGCTCGTTCAAGACTGACCCGAAATTTTTACAACCGATAAGGGAAATTTCTCTGTTTTCATTGCAATAGAATTCACCTATGAGTCCACCAACCTTTCCCCAACCGACGACACTAACCTTGCTATTACAGTTTCGGATAATTGAATTGATTGCGGTGCCACACAATGCTCCTGCACTCTCCCCACCTCTCACAAAACCATGGATCACATTCGTATTCACGATCAACGCATTATGTACCCGTCCGAAAAGACCGCCATCCAACTCATGTTCAACTACAAATAAGCCCCGTATATTATATCCCTGCCCGTCGAATTTTCCTTTAAAGGGATTTGCCTCAGTACCAATGGGCGTCCATCTGTCAAGTCGTTTGGTGTTCTCATCCCATGAATCCCACTTGTCGTCATTATTAATAATTAAATCATTGTCCAGATATACAGTTATTCCCGTAAAATCTTTACCTTTGTTGACTTGCTCAGCAAAGGTATATAGCTGTTTTACGCTATTGATATGGTATCCATTCTTACTTGGATTTGGACTTTTTGTTGCGTATGTTACCATTTTTCCTGACTTGGAAACGGACAATGATGGAACTGCAACACTGTTAGGGTAGAAAAGCATGCAAGATATTGCAAGTGAGACAACCAGAAATACTACCAGGACAAGAAAAATCCTTTTCATTTAATCCTCTCTCCCAAAAAGTCTAGCATATAGCCTTTAGTTGTCAATATTAATCGCTGAAAGCTAGTTAATTAGAAATTCACCACAATTTTAATCGGTCAAATCCCCTTCCGCATACGGAAGCTGTTGAGGGCTGATCGATGCGCCCTCATCCAGGAGGACGAAATGACCGATCGATACCAATGCATCACACGATCACAGGGGTACGGTTTCCCGGCATCAGGCAGGAGAACACGATGACCGAGAACCAGAAAACCCGAATCCTTGAGATGCGCCGCCTCGGCTGCACCTACCGCCATATTGCCGCCAACCTCTCCCTGCCGGAGGGAACCGTCAAGACCTGCTGCCTTCGCGCTGCCAAGAAAGAACTGCTCAGAGCACCCAGCGAAGCAGCAAAATGTACATGCAAGCAGTGCGGAAAGGAAATCATCCAGGTTGCCAAGCGCAAGAAGAGGATCTTCTGCACCGATGCATGCCGCCAGAAATGGTGGGGTTCCCACCAGTTCCTGATAGATCCGGACTCGAGAGCCCGGCATCACTTCACCTGTGCACACTGCAACAAATCCTTCACCGCCTACGGCAATCCCAGGCGCAAGTTTTGCAGCCATGATTGCTACATCAAGAGCCGATATTACCAGGATGCTGATGATGGACGATGAGCGGTTCAGGGCCGAAACAGCCTATCAGGTTTCTCTCTCCCTGGCTGAAAGTCTTTTGAGTTCTGGCCTGCTGACCGAGGCTGAATTCACCAAGGCAAAAGATGTGCTGTTGGCAAGGTACAAGCCCGTGTTTGGAGGTTTGTTCGCTGAGTTCGGTTGACTTATGTTCCGATGTGAGTGATTGATACAATACAAATCATTACAGAGGAACAATATGGATACCAAACAAGAACCAAAGAGTTGCGCAAGGATCGAAGGGGTTGGGATTACAACAGGAAGGGATGGGCTGCCTGCAGAAGCTGAGGGACGGATACAGATTCAGGCGGATGAGAGCAGGTGCAAGCATTGCGGCAAGGAGATCGTCCAGATTGCCAAGCGCAAGAAGCGAATTTTCTGCTCCGATGTCTGCCGCCAGAAATGGTGGAATTCCCACTTGTTCATGATCAGCCAATCCTCGCAAGCCTTCCACCATTTCATCTGCCCGACCTGCAAAAAGCCCTTTACGGTCTACAGCAATGCAAAGCGTAAGTTCTGCAGCCACCACTGCTACATCCATTCACGTTATTACTAGGACAACCAACCTCACCTCCCCCCACCTGGGGGAGGGATGGTTGGCACACAGCACGCGGAGGAACAATATGAGTCACAAACAAAAAGCTTGCTTAACCTGCGTAGCGGGGACACGCATATGGCCAAGATAACAAGAATCAATCCCCCCACTCCAACCCTTGCGGCCAAGAACC
>CAZMZJ010000035.1:0-7468 GCA_964570825.1 uncultured Lachnospiraceae bacterium
AGCTGAACACCAGAGAGCTGAAATTCCTCGCTGAATTTGCAGAGAAGCAGCACGAGGGAGCGAAGGACAATATCGGAACCGCGACGCCGATCCACGTCGTAGAGAGGATGGAAAAGATATTCGTGGCTGACGGAAGCGACGAAGCGTGGGTATGTGAGGACAACGACTACGAAACGTATGCGGGCTTCGACAGCATGATAGACGCGCTCCGGAGCGCCGGAAAAGAGCTGCCGCCTTACGACGACGTGGAATACGAGGACGTGAACGATGTCTGGATAGACGACCAGCAGGCATACCTCAAGGCTTACGACATCCACGCCCAGAGCGGACGCTTCATCACAACATACCGCCCCGTCGCCTTCTTCCTCATCAGGGACGAAGCCGTCCGATACAAGGACGGGTACCAGAGCCACAATTGCGGAGACTGCCGCATTTACACCTACGGGCTCGGCTACAGCAACAAAGGCGACCTGCCGGTATTCCGCGAGCTTCTGATGCGGATGGGCAAGCAGCTGAACGAACAGGAGGAGACGAAATGACAGAAGCACAGGAGCTCTTCGTGGACAACTTCGCCGGAGGCGGCGGAGCTTCCACGGGGATAGAGATGGCAATCGGTCGCAGCGTAGACATTGCAATCAATCACGACCCAGACGCCATCGCAATGCACAAGACCAATCACCCAAAGTCGAAACACTACTGCGAGGATATCTGGGCGGTTGACCCTGTGGAAGCCTGCAACGGGCACCCGGTAGGGCTCGCATGGTTCAGCCCGGACTGCAAGCACTTCTCCCGCGCAAAGGGAGGAAAGCCGGTCGACAAGAACATCAGAGGGCTCGCATGGGTAACCATCAAATGGGGATACCTCGTACAGCCGCGAGTAATTATGCTCGAAAACGTTCCGGAATTTCAGACATGGGGACCACTCGGAAAGGATAGCCGCCCGATTAAGAGCAGAGCCGGGGAAACCTTCAGCGGCTTCATTCTTGCGCTGACAACCGGAATCCCGAAGACGCATCCAGCCTTCAATGAGATGTGCGGAGCGCTGGAAATTGAACCTGACGGAGAAATGGCGCAGACGCTGACGCACGGGCTCGGATACAAGGTAGACCACAGGACACTCAAATCCTGCGACTACGGAGCGCCCACAACGCGGACACGGTTCTACATGATAGCCAGACGCGACGGAAAGCCAATCGTGTGGCCAGAGCCTACGCACGCACCAAGAGACAGCGAGGAGGTTAAGGATGGAAAGAAACGCCCATACCGGACAGCGGCAGAATGCATCGACTGGTCGATACCGGCGCAAAGCATCTTCGAGCGCGGCAAGCCGCTGGCGGAGAATACGCTCCGGCGCATAGCGCGAGGCATTCAGAAATTCGTAATCGAAAACCCCGAACCGTTCATCGTGACGGTCAATCACTCCGGCGAAGGCTTCAGAGGTCAGAGCATAGACGAACCGCTTCAAACGGTCACGGCAAAGCACGGATACGGAATCGTAACCCCGACGATTATGTGCAACAATACAAACAACGTCGGAGCAAGCGCCGAAACCCCACTGCCGACAGTTACGACAGGAAATCGAAACTACCTCATCGCGCCTCACGTGATCCAATACCACACAGAGTCAGACAGCGAAAAGGCTCGCGGTCAAGCACTCGACGAACCGCTCATGACACAGGACACATCAAACAGATATGCGCTCTCCTGCGCCCACATAATGAAGAATTACGCTGGAGGATACACGGGAGCCGGCAGCTCGGCGGACGCTCCTCTGGACACCATAACAGCCAAAGACCACAACAGCCTCGTAACCGCGCATATCCTGACAATGCGGAACCACATGGACGGGCAGCCGGTCGATGAACCTCTCGGAACGATCTGCGCTAACACAACCCACCATGCAGAGGTTCAGGCGTTTCTGCTGAAATATTACGGAACCTCATACGCGCAGAAGGCAGATGATCCTCTGGACACCGTGACAGCAAAGGACAGGTTCGCACTTGTTACAATCCACGGAGAAGAATACATCATCACCGACATCAGGATGCGAATGCTTCAGCCGAGGGAACTGTTCAACGCTCAAGGCTTCCCGAACAGCTACATAATTGACCACGACGCAAGCGGAGCGGCGTATCCGAAATCGAAGCAGGTCGCAAGGTGCGGGAATGCGGTAACTCCGCCAGTACCAGCAGCGATGGTCAGGGCAAACCTGCCGGAGCATTGCAAACCGAAAAGGAGGAAGATAGCATGACACTCAAAGAAGCGACCGAGGCAGCTGAAAAGAGACAGCCGGTCATTCACGGAGGAATCGAGTACCTCCGCATTTCGAAAGCTGGGTACCGATACGACGACGCCGGAATCAGACACCCATTCGTGCAGCTGCTCGACAGGTGTGGGCACAGCGCAACCTACGCGGAGCCGAGCAGAGTCACCCTGAAGGAGCCGGAACGCTGCTCCATTTGCGGCGGAGAGATTACCGGACACGGAAACAACGCCGCTCCGGTCACAGGCGGAAGATGCTGCGACGCCTGCAACATGGCGGTCGTGGTACCGGCAAGAGCAAAACAATCAGAGGAGGAAGCAAGCCATGAGTAAATATCCAAAGTGCGGCGAAGACTGCGAATACACAGAGGACTGCATGTGGGGAACGGACGGATGGTGCGACCGCCCAGCCGATTACAAGTGCGTGCTCCAGAAGATGGAGAACGAACACAAAGCAGAGCAGAAAGCGCTCGATGAGGCGAAGAAGGCACTCCTCAAAGCATTCCCCGGTTCGTTTTACAATCAGAACGGAGAATTCATCGCCCACCCTCGCACCAATCAGTACATCATCGTGAAGGACTGCCAGACGCCGGAAGACATCGAGTGCAAGGTTCTGGAATGGTTCAGCAGACCGGCACACAAGACAGCACCGTATAGCCAAGAGTGGAGAAACATGAAATTCCACGCATTTATGCTCGATGGACTGAATGCATTCCTCGACACGGCATTCGCAGAGGAGGATGCGGCATTTATATACGACTACCTCGGAAACGCCATCAGACACGACAAGACCGTCGAATTTCTGGAACACGAAATGTCGATGGAGTGGATCAGAGAGGAAGCACCAAAATGGAGGGATGAAGCATGAACGAGTGGATAGCGTTCTACGCACCAGGCGGAAAAGAACTCGGAGCATACACCCTGCGCGGCACATTCGCCGGAGAACTTCAGGCAACGAAGGAACTGCTGGCGAGTGAGAACGGTCTGAAGCCGGAGAAAATCACAGCGAAGCTCGAAAACAGAAAGGAGAAAAGCCATGACCGAGAAAGCAGCAGAAAAGACGATCAGAGCCACGAGGCGAAATTATAACTTCGGAACCGCCGTCATTTTCGACGGGCGATGCATTCAGGCGTGGCCGCAGGAAGACGGTACGTTCACCATTTCCTCCGGATGCTACACCGTGACCGAGGGACTACCGGAATTTGACGCGATGAAGAACGCCGGAACCCAGAGCTTCAGAACCACAGACATGGGCGGAGGGATCGTGAAGGTCTACGCAGACATGACCGAGGAGCAATTTGAGAAATACCTCATGGCGGCGGACGAAGCCGACTGGGAAGCATAAGGAGGATACCGATGAAGGACACGGAGGAAGGCAGAGCGCTGAAAATCGCCACGAAGATTATGGTAGCTGCCGGTCTTTGCAGATACGAGTCAGCGATACAATGCAAAAGGATTTACACGGACGATGCGACCTGCGAAAAGTGCGTCAGGTCATGGCTTCTGGCGAAAGCCAGAAAAGAGCTGAAGGAGGAGCAACATGGATAAGAAAACATACACACCAGAGGAATGGAGAGCCGAAGGAAAGCGGCGCTTCGGTGGGAACTTCGAGGATTGGAAATTCAAATGCCCATCCTGCGGGAACATCGCCAGCGGGAAGGAATACAAAGAAGCTGGAGCCGAGCCGAACGACATGTACCAGAACTGCATCGGACGCTTCAACGGCAAGACAAAAGGCTGCGACTGGGCTGCCTACGGATTATTTGACATTTGCACGGTACACATCCAGCACGACGACGGGCTGGTGCCCGTGTTCGACTTTGCAGAGGAGGAAACGAAATGAAGAACGACATCAGAGACAAAATCAAGGGAGCCTTATACGGAATTGCAGTCGGAGACGCACTCGGAGCGCCGCTGGAATTCATGAGCGCAGACCAAATCGACCGCAGGCACGGTCGCGTAACCGAGATGATAGGCGGAGGCTGGCTGAACGTCCAGCCGGGCGAGGTCACGGACGACACACAAATGACGCTCGCGGTCGCCGAAGGCATCGTGGCAAACCCTAACGACCCCACCGATGAGGTCGGCGCACGCTTCGTCGAATGGGCGTGCAGCGGACCCAAAGACATAGGCGGCACCTGCAGCGCGAGCATTTCCGGAGCGCGGACGATGGCAGCCAAGGAGAACCCCAGAACAGTCGACAAGCCGAGCTTCAACAACTGGATAGCCGCCAGTACGAGAACGGCGGTCATGAACGGGCAGCGCAGCGGAGGAAACGGAGCGCTCATGCGGACGGTTTATCCCGGGCTTTTCTACCGCGACCGGCAGGAGGCAAAGCACGAAGCCTCCGACATCAGCAGAATGACCCACTGGGACGGCGAGAGCGACGACGCCTGCCAGCTTTACACCCATATCATCCACGGATTTATTCAGGCTGAATACACGGCGGCAGAAGAAATCGACAAAGAGACAAGGGACGGAATGAAGAACATCATCCTCCGAAGCACGCTGAAGGACACTCAGTACGACATCGGAGAGCTTCAGGGAAAGCAGGGCGAGCTGAACCCGACCGGGTACGTAGTGGACAGCATGAAATGCGCGGTATCCTTCTTCTGGCACGCGGAGAGCTTCGAGGAGGCAGTCGCGGACGCCGCGAACTTCGGAGGAGACGCGGACACAATAGCAGCCATCACAGGAGGGCTGGCGGGAGCCTTCCACGGGTACGACGCGATACCGACCCGCTGGGTAGAAGCACTCGCGCCGGAGATCAGAGCGCGGCTGGACGCACTCACGGAAGCGGCTGTCGCAAACCGGACATCGGAATAAGGAGGCGGAGCATGGCAACACTTGGAAGACCCATGAAGGGAAAGACAAGAAGAATCCCGTACACAATACACATAGCAGAAGGGACAATAGCAGCCATCGACGCCTACGCCGAGGAGCGCAGCCGAGAGGAAGGCAAAGCATACTCACGCTCGGACTTCCTGAACACGGCAGCAGAAAGCCTCCTTCGGAGCCTCGGAAAGCTGCCGGAAGGAGGCGATGAGGAATGACGGGCAGAAGCGCAATGCGCGGAAAGAAGCTGGACGACGACTGCCGGAAGGCGCACACCAGCACGTACGAATACGGACCCGAAGACACGAGAGTATTCTGCTACGGGCTGATTGATTTGATGAACGACGAAACAATCCCGAAATGCCGAGAATGCGGAGCCTTCGCATACAACGCGCAGCCGCCCGAAAAGCCTGAGAACCAGGCGCAGGAAATCTCGCGGAATGAGAAAAAACGATAAAATCCCGAAAAACAGTACGCTTTTAGTACGCTCGAAGAAAAAGAAAGCCGGAAATCCCCGATAACACGGGCACTTTCCGGCTTTCCGTCGTTATTCAGACGAATCAAATCCCGAAGCGTGTCAGGATCGGGAGCCGTCGCCCCGTTTTCGTAACGGGACAGGGACTTATTATTCAAACCGATAGCACGGTAAACATCCACCTGCGTCAAGCCCTTTCGCTCGCGAGCACGGCGGAGGCGTTCGCCAAAATTGAGCATCCAATTCACCTCCTCAGAGAATTATACCACAATTCCGTGTTTTTGAGAATATATTTCTCGGAATTTTAGAAAAACCTATTGACTTCTCGGAAATTGAGAGTTATAATAAGGACACGGTTCTCAGATAGCGAGAACAAAGAAAGGAGGGCATGCAGATGAAGCCGGTATACCAGCAGCTCAGAGAGTACCGCGAGGCACACGGAATCACCCAGACACACATCGCCAAGAAGACAGGAAAGACCGTTCAGCGCATCAGCGCACTCGAAACAGGCGGCATCAGGCTCACAGCGGACGAATTCGTGGAGCTTTGCGTGACCGGATACGAGATAAGCCCTGCGATTTTTTTTACAGAGAGCGTCTCAATTTCCGAGAACATGAAGGCAGACGATCCCCAGCCGTGAGAACCTAACCACAATATAATTTTACCAAGAAGGAGGTAAAAGATAAATGCCCAAAAACCCCACGATAGCAGCTGACAACGCATTCTGCAAAGCACGAAAAGCCGCCGCAACGTTCAACGACACGCTGAACAGCCGCGAAGGAGCGTCGGAGCTTCTCGGAATTGACAGAACAAGGCTCGCCCGCATTGAGCTGGGAAGCCTGAACCCCTACCCTGAAGAAGTCCTGATGATGAGTGACGCATACAACGCGCCGGAGCTGAACAACCACTACTGCTCGCATTGCTGCCCGCTCGGAATCAAGACGGTACCGCCCGCCGAGCTCCTCCAGCTCGACAGGCTGACAATAAAAATCATCGCGGCGCTCGGAGACGCGGAATTCATACCGCAGACAATCGTCCGAATCGTCAGCGACGGGAAAATCACCGAGGAGGAGAAACCGGAGGTAGCCAAAATCCTCGCATCGCTCCAGAAGATCAGCGAGGCAGCGGCAGAAACGAAAATATGGATAGAGAAGCATTACAGATAGGAGGACGCTATGAAAGAGCAAGCACAGGAACATGCAGAGCCGAAATTCATGAGAGTGGACGAAGTCGCGGAGCTGCTGGGAATCAGCGCATCACACGCATACAAGATTATGCGAAAGCTCAACCGAGAGCTGGAGCAGCAAGGGAAAATCACAACAGCCGGGCGGATTTCGCGAAAGTACCTGTTCGAAAGAATTTACTGCTGACCTGCTACGCATTCAGGAAGACCGCAGCGCTCCTTTTCACCATTGCCGCGATCACCATCGCAGGACAGGCCCTGAACAATCAAACAAACAGTATAGACGAGCAACGGCCCGAGCCAAACCAAAGCATAACACCGACAACGGTGGCCGTCCCGACAGCGTACATAGCGAGGGAAACTGCAGCAAGATCAATGACCAGCAGCAGGCCGGTACCGACAGCAGAAGCAACACCAACGCAGGAGCCAACACCCGAGCCAAAGCCAGCGGTCAGGATTTACGACATACCACTTTCAGAGGAGCTGCAAGCCTTCACCTTTAACCTTTGTGAGGAATACGGAGTCGACTACGAAATGGTGCTCGCTATCATGGACAAGGAAAGCGACTACACGGCCAGCGCTATAAGCAAGACCAGCGACTACGGAATCATGCAGATCAACAAGATCAACCACGAATGGCTCACCGAGGAGCTCAAAATAACAGACTTCCTCGACCCGGAGCAAAACATCAGATGCGGGATTTACATGCTCGC
>CAZMZJ010000036.1:0-6144 GCA_964570825.1 uncultured Lachnospiraceae bacterium
AGCGGATCTCCTTTCGAAAAATATCTATTTTTTACTTAATCAGTATAACAATTGTGGGTTCATTTGTCAATATACTTTTTGATATATTGCATAATATTTTCAGCGCCGTATCCCATATTATGTTTAATTTTACATGGTTTATTGTCTGAGGATAAGGTATAATAAATTTTGTAAATTCAAAAAGTGGGCACAAAGATAGACATGTTCGAAAACTCCGGTGGAATGAAAGTCGCTATGACAAACATTCAAAAGGAGTTTAGAATATGTCCCAGTACAGAGAGAAGGCATGTTAAATTTTTTGCCGCTGAAGCAGCATCTGCCGCCGTCGGCAGATGCTCTTGGGTTGACAAGCGTAGCGTAGCCGCTCAATCGCCGGTTTCCGGCGCATATTTTAATTCTGTCAGAATTGAATTTCCGGAAAATACTTGACGTTACCATACTTGACGGTACATTCATGTATTCAGTATCTTAAAATCATCAGTAACAATTTATTGAAAACAAGAATAAGCCGCATGATTAAAAATCAGATCATGCGGCTTTATATACAATTGTTTTAATATTGTTGTTTATTAACTTCTGTTAAAGTATTATTATCATCAAAAAGTTCATCAGAGCATTTATAATTACTCAAAGAAATGATACTTATCTTGAACTGTGTAAGGATAGCTTTATTACTCCGGATGTCAGCATCGCTTCGTAATGATAGTTATAAATATACCCGGTTATCTAACCGCTCGCAGAATCGGCTGCGCAAAAATACCGAAATAATATTCTCTGCGTTAATTATCTTTTTTAACCGATTCGTTTAAAACATTTTTAACAAAAATATCGGCAATATCCGGATCAAATTGAGTACCCTTATTGGTCAGGATCTCTTCAATAGCCATATCGGTGGTCAGTGCTTTTCTGTAAGCACGATCCTGTGTCATGGCGTCATATGAGTCTACAACAGCAATAATTCGGGAAATCAATGGAATATCAGTTCCGGATAAGCCGAGCGGGTATCCGCTGCCATCCCAACGTTCATGGTGGCAAAGGATGTATTCGGCAATGTGGCTAAGCCCTGAGGTAGACTTTGCAATCCTAAAACCAACTTCAGGGTGCTTTTTTATCTCCCGCCACTCTTCATCACTGAGCTTGCCCGGCTTGGTAAGTATATTTTTGTCGATACTGATCTTACCGATATCATGCAGCATTGCAACAAGCTCCAGCTCATCAAGCGACTTTTCGGAAAGCCCCATTTCTTTTCCAAGCTTTTTTGACAGCCTTACCAGCCTCTCTGCATGTTCTTCGGTCTCATTGCTTTTTTCAAGCATTGTCGTTTTTATGTAAGACAAATAATCGTTGTGTATGCTTCTTTGCTCCAGGAGTTTTCGCCTGTACATCCAGTCTTCTGCCAAAATTATTATCTTATCTAAAGGCTCTTCAGGTTTGCTTTTCGTCGCATATCCCAGCGCGATGTCAATATAGACCTCATTATTATCTTCAAGCCGTTTTTGATTGCATAAATCCCGAATCTTATCCGCAACATCTTTTACTACCTGTCCGTCGGCACGTGGCATAAGAATGGAAAATTCATCTCCTCCGGTTCTTGCGACTACATCGCCTTCCCGGACACATTGCTTCAATATGTCCGCAATATCCCGAAGCATTATATCCCCTCTCACATGTCCAAAGGTATCATTTATCAGCTTCATTCCGTTGACATCTCCGATTATTACAGAGAGAGGAAGCTGCTCTGGACAATCAAGAACACTGCGTACTTCGTCAAAATAAGTGCGGTTGTAAATTCCGGTTATATTGTCATAATAACTGATATATTTTATTTTTTCTTCTCTTTTTTTACGTTCGGTTATGTCCCGGCTGATTCCGATCAATCCGATTAAATTTCCATCGAAATCGTAATAAGGTGTCTTCAATGTTTCAAGAATAACTTCTTTCCCATCCGGATATGTGACTTTTTCCTCATTTTTTCTAAAAGCCTTTTCGCCAAGCATTTTTTTATCCATGTTTATAAAAAGTTCGGCTACATTTGCAGAAAAGAGTTCATTATCCGTGTGGCCGATGATATCCTGCTCCGCTTTTCCGGCATATACTTCAAATGCTGAATTGCAGCCTAAATATACACCGTTTATGTCTTTATAAAATATCAAATCAGGGACCGAATCTATCAAAGATTTCAAAAGTGCCTGTTTTTTTCTATAATCTTGATAAAGCTCTATATATTGTGCGTTTGATTTTTTGAGTTCTTCATTGGTTTTTCTCAGCGCTTCCTTCCTGTCAAATATCTCCTTCAGCGTTGGATATGTAAGACTGTAAAATAATACGGAGGTAAGAAGCACATAAAAAATCCCCTTAGCTATGGAATAGAAAAGCGCTTGAGTTTGCCCGGGAAAGTTAACCTGCACTATATTATCGGTAAATAATATCCAAGCACAGCCTAAAATAAAATAAATGATGGTAATTATTAGTGTCTTGTTTCGCGCATTAGAATTTTTCATCATAGCTAATGTACCTTCCCCTTTTTAATTTGTCATTAATTCATCAATCACCAACCTTGACAGACATAAGTTAACTGAGTAAATATTCATTAAATATATTTTACAACATTTCAGTTAAAAAGTCACGAACAAAATGTTATTTTCGACAATATTTTTATATATCGCCAATTTCGTAAAAAATAAAAAACACTTGATTGTTACATTGCAAGAGAGACATGATAAACACAAAGGCTGACGGTAAAAGTAAATAATGCCCGTGGCTTTATCCTTTCCGGCCTTAATTTAGGCAGTAATAAAGATAAACCACGGGCTATTATTATATAAATTGGCCGTGTTCAGAATTTTCTGTAAGACCCGCATTCTGCGATACAGATTAACGTATATTTTAGATTCTCGGAGCCCGAGGCAGTGGCACCCGCCACCGCCTGCGGCGGCGCGAAGCGTCCTTGACGGGTTGTTGTGAAAATGCTACAGATCCTCGATTCATACTATCCGGTACTGCTTTTGCGCTTCTTTTTCTTTCTTCCGATACATATTTCAAACACCTCGCTATATGGTTATTATACCGTATAACAAGGTGTTTGAGTATTGCTTTTGGTCTACAGTATGTGCACCTATTTTTTTTCGATAAATGCTTTAATTGTTTATCTTACTTTTTCTCGTTTACCGCAATCCAGATTTCGCATGAATAGTCGGGGTTCTGCGTGTCAGCGGAGGGATAAACCTCAAGCTCTATGCCGTTTCCGTACTCATACTTGGTACTCTGCGGGAAAAACTCAGTGCAAATTCTTTTATAAGTGTCTTTAAACGCATCAGGCATTTTGCCCCTGCACTGGAATACTGCATAGGTATGTGTAGGAATATCAATGATTTCAAATCCCTTATCCGTAACAGGAACGCCATTATATTCAGCGCCGATACCATAAGGGAAGCCCGAATCAGCCATTTCACCCGAGAAGCAGATGCCGAGGATGCCGAGAAGATTATCGAACTTAGCATACTTACAGAGCGCTTCAATTGAGCCGTTCCGACTGCACTCGGCCCAGAATGCTGAGATATCTGACGTTGCAGTATCACCTTGCGGTTTGTTAACCCGTTTCTTTTTACAAATTACCTTAAATGCCTCTTTGACTTCGATCCTGTAATCCATTGTGTTTCCTCCCGATAAAATTAATTTTACGGAAAGGCGTGAAAAAGATTTTACATTTCCTCCCCGCCTTACATCGGTCGGAGTAATCCCGTGAAACCGCGTAAAGGCTCGGGTGAAACTTTCGGGGGTATCATATCCATACTTCAGCGCAATATCAATCACTTTTTCATCAGTATGGATCAGTTCTTCGGCAGCCAGAGCAAGACGGCGCATACGGATATAATCTCCGAGTGTAAATCCGCAAAGCATACTGAACATTCTCTGAAAATGAAATGACGACGAATATGCCTGTTTCGCAACCATTTCAAAGTCAATGGTTTCGGTCAAATGCGCCTCGGTGTAATCAAGCGCTGACTGTATTCCAGTTATCCAATCCATTTCACAAGCTCCTTCCGTATGCCACCATTATATCGGTTTCAGAGTCTTTCTTCCTGACTTTTAATGCGTTCCAATGTCAATTTTATCCACGAACAATTAATTATATCATAAAATTGCGAAGTATTCTATGGTCTACTATAATTTTCATTGACTTCTGAAATAGGTGGAAGTAAAATAAAACCGCAAAGGAGTCGAAAGAAATGGGGAACAAAACGGCGTATGACAGGAGCTTCAAGGAAGAAGCGGTGAAAATGGCCATGGAAACAAGCGTGAGCAAAGCGGCGCGGAATCTGGGGATACCGGAGAACACACTCCGCAACTGGGTAAAACGGTCAATCGAACGGCCGGACAATCCGTTTATCGGCAGCGGGCACAAATATATGTCGCCTCATGACGCCGAGAAGGCAGCCTTGCTGAAGGAATGCCGGGAATTGAAACGCGCCAATGAAATATTGAGGGAGGCGCTCGGTTTTTTCGCAAAGAGCCAAAAGAAGTAGAGCCAGAACGGCTGTACGGATTTGTTCACACACGGCTTTCCGAGTACAAAATATCCGAAAAGTGCAAAGTCTTGGGCGTTTTCAAGCAAGGCTATTACAAATGGAAGCAGAACATGAACAAGCCGTACAGGCACGCCGAGCTTTTGGTTCAGATAAAGGCCGTGCTTGACGAGGATCCCGAAAACAAAGAAAACTACGGCGCAAACCGGGTATACCTGAGGCTTTCTCAGTCGGCATACAACTATACGGGGAGCTACTCGACCGTATATCGCGTGATGAAAGCAAACAATATGCTGCACAAGCCGAAGAAAAACCCGAACAGCCTGACAAAAGAGGATATAGAGGCGCAGAAGAGCGAGAATTTGATAAAGCAGGACTTTTCGGCCGATGCTCCCAATACCAAGTGGTTTACGGACATTACCGAAGTGAAATGTGCCGACGGGAAGCTGTATGTTTCTCCGGTTCTGGATTGCTTCGACGGACAGATCGTGGGTCTGACCATGGACAGTAACATGAAAAAAGAGCTGTGCATCGATGCTTTTGAGCAGGCCTGCAGGCGTCATAACGCCAGAGGGATGATACTTCATTCCGACAGAGGATCCCAGTATACCAGCCGCAAATTCCGCGAAATTCTTCGGAAATACGGAGCGTCGCAAAGCATGTCCGGCACCGGCAGGTGCTACGACAACGCAAGGATGGAAAGCTTTTTCGCAACATTGAAGAAGGAAAAGCTGTACAAAATCAAGACCGAGTGGCTGCCGATGGAAACCATCAAGAGCATTATTTTCCGTTGGATATTCGCTTATTATAACCGAAAAAGGGTTTATACCGGCAATGAGTGCGGCTATCCGCCCTGTGTCAAGAGGCGTATGTATTACGCTTCAAGGCAGGCTGCATAAAACTGTCCGCAAATCTTGAGTGCGCGATTAAAAGTGCTTGCAAGGCAATGCCGACGGCGAAGGAAACTCAGAAATATCGCAGCCCGCGCCGGTCGCTCGACAGACAATTATAGCACTTTTAACCGCTAACGCAGTCAAGATCAAGCCGCCGTCCCGGCGGTTGCTGCCTTTATTGCCTCCGGCTCGGAGAATCTTGAAATATCGCTTGGAATATCTCTTGGAATATCAAATTTAATTTTCCATCAATTTACCGAGTCAACGATTATTGACAAGTCTAATATGACCGGTAAAATGGTCATATCTCTTTTTTAATAGGAAATAATTTTATTAGTATCCTGTATTGACATATTCTTTGCAGCATTTATATGTTTATTATCTACAATAATTGCCATAGCACATACAAGTAATTTGTTATATGTTTTCATGTATTGGTAAATAAATTGTGAATAACGCCAATTGACAAGAAATAATTACCATGGTATGATATAAAGCAACAGTATGGCATTAAACGGGAATTATACTATAAATTTATATATTAGAGGCATAGGGATAAAGGGTTTACCTATAAAATTTTATATATACTCAGACGTGAGTTATATAATACAAAAATAAATTCGATGTTATTGCTGCCGGTAATGAAGGAAGTGCGGGATGTTATCAAGCATCGATGGCATATAATCCTATTGTTGTTGGGGCAGTCAATTTTAATGGTACTGCAA
>CAZMZJ010000037.1:0-6114 GCA_964570825.1 uncultured Lachnospiraceae bacterium
GAAGGCATTCCTCGAATGTGCCTATGGCTTCAAGATGGCTGATACTGGACTTAGAAGATTTAACGAAGCATTACTTCTTATTGCTCGAAAGAATGGCAAGACTACATTCGTTGCTGGAATTGACTTAGCCGAATTCTTCTTAAGTAGTGGTGGCACCGATATCGTGTGTGCCAGTAACACAAACGACCAAGCATCCATTTTGTTTGAAGAGATTAATAACATGAGGGAGCAATCCAAAGCCCTCTCAAATGAAAAGCGTTCAAAGAAGAACATTTTCTACATCTATTCTCCAAAGAACAAAAACAAGATCAAAAAGTTATCCGCTCAAAGCCGTAACAAAGATGGTTATAACATCGAAGTCGGATGCATCGATGAAGTCCATGAGATGACTGATAGTAAAGTCTATGACGCTATTAAGCAATCTCAATCCACAAAGAAGGAACCTTTGATTTTTATCATTACAACCGAAGGAACAACAGTAGGGGGATTCCTCGATAACAAACTCGCCTATGTCAGAAAGATGATTAAAGGTGAGATTAAGGATGAAAGGATTCTTCCTTGGCTCTATACCCAAGACAATATGGATGAGGTATTTCGTGATCCATCCTCTTGGCAGAAGAGCAACCCATCTTTAGGAACCATTAAGACTTTGTCTTACTTCAATGACATCATGAACAAAGCCAAGAACGATTTAGGCACTAAAGTCACGATGCTTTGTAAGGATTTCAATATTAAACAAATCGAAAGTGGCTCCTGGCTTACTTTTGATGAGCTAAACAATGAAACTCGCTTCAAACTAGATGACCTAGGCGAAACCTATGCCATCGGTGGAGTTGATTTATCTTCGACTACCGATTTAACAGCGGCAGTCCTATTAGTTATCAAAAATGGCAAGAAGTATGTCATCCCACATTTCTTCATGCCTAGCGAGTTAGTCCTCAAAAGAGTGGAGGAAGATAAGATTCCTTATGACCTTTGGGTTAAAAAAGGCTACATCACTCTTACAGAAGGAAACCAAAACGATTTCTCTAAGGTAACCGAGTGGTTTGTTTCTATGGTTAGAGAACATAATATCCGTCCTTTATGGATTGGATATGATCCATGGAATTCGCAATATTGGGTTAAGGAGATGGAAGATGCAGGATTCACGATGGAGAAAATCCGTCAAGGAATCTACACCCTTTCAGAACCAATGAAACAGCTTGAAGGTGACTTAAAGAATAAGAAAGTTATTTATAATAACAATCCAATACTCAAGTGGTGCTTTGCTAACACCCAAGCGAAGGTTGACCTTAATGGAAACATCCAACCGAGCAAATTAAATAGCAAACTTAAAAGAATCGATGGATGTGTCGCGTTGATTATTGCTTATGCAGTATTGACCAGATACAAGATCGATTATGAAAACATGATAAGTTAGGAGGTCACTATGGGTTTATTCGACATATTCAAACGAAAGAAAAAAGTAGTGGCACCTGTGAACTATGATGCTTCTATCTATAAATCAACATTAAACCTATTCACTGACTTTGGAGATAACATCAATGCCTCTGATGTTGTGAAGATTTGTATTGATAGAATCGCGACTCACTCAGCAAAGCTGAAACCGAGATATGTGAAGACAGAAGACAATGAAACCGTACAGGAGAAAAAGGGGAATCTGGCATACCTATTAAAGTTCCAGCCTAACCCATTGATGACTCCTTATGATTTCATTTATCGAGTAGTCACATTACTTTACTTAAATAACAACGCATTTATCTATCCTGTTTACGATGAGAATTATGACTTGAAAGAACTATGGCCAATCAGACCGAACTCGGTAGAAATGCTCAAAGATGAAGGCGGTGGAGTGTTCCTCCGTTTTTATTTCTCAAATGGAAAGCAATATCTACTTCCTTATGAATCGATTATCCATTTAAGAAGGTTCTATGGAATCAATGATGTCTTTGGTGGAACTAGTGCCGTTAGCGACCACGCCGCGCTTCTTAAGACAATCAAGATTAATGATTCAATCTTACAGGGATTAGATAATGCGATAAAGACATCATTTCAAATTAAGGGTTTATTAAAAATAAATGGAATCCTTAATGAGAAAGATAAGACCGCGCAGAAGAAGGAATTCGATGATGCGATTAAAGAAGCGAGCAAGGATAACGGAAGCGCCATTATCCCTGTCGACCTTAAAAGCGAATATGTTCCTCTTAACGTGGATCCAAAACTCATTGATAGCGACACGCTTTCATTCTTACAAAAGAAGATCATTTCTTACTTTGGAGTTAGTGAGGCTATCTTTGATAACAAGTATGACGAAAACGAATATAACGCTTTCTATGAATCCGTTATTGAAGGTATCGCCATTGCTTTATCTGAAGCCTTTTCTAAGGCCTTATTAACAAGAGGCCAATTAGAGAAAGGCGAACAAATCATCTTCTACTCTGAAAGACTTCAATACGCTAGTTGGAACACTAAGGTCCAGGCGATTGAAAAACTGATGGGTTTAGGAATCCTCTCGCTCAATGAATCTAGAGCCTTATTAGGATTTGAGCCAATAGAAGGTGGACATAAGAGATTACAATCACTCAACTATGTTGATGCTGATAAGGCAACTCAATATCAACTAGATAAATTCTTTAAGAAACCTAAATCAAAGGAGGAGGTCAATGAAGATGAATGATAAAGAAACCAGATTCTCATCTATCGAATCAAGAGAAGATGAAAATAATCAAGGCAAAATGATAGTGGAAGGCTATGCCATCGTGTTCAATGAGGAAACCCTTATCGGAACCGAGGAACATGGCTTTATCGAAGTCATTGATGGCAATGCCTTAAAAGAAACCAATATGAAAGATGTTCCGTTTAAATATAACCATACGGATACTCATCTTATCTTAGCGAGGACCAGAAATGGTTCTCTTTCTTTAGAAGTTGATGAAAAAGGCTTGAAGATTCATGCTGAGCTCATCGACACAACCAGCAATAGAGACATCTTCAAATGTATCGAAGCTGGACTATTAGACAAGATGTCATTTGCTTTTACTGTTAAAAGTCAAAGCTGGGATAAAAGTGGAAAGCTACCAAAAAGAACTATCACGGCAATCGATAGACTCTTTGATGTTAGTGTCGTGGACTTGCCGGCCTACGACCAAACTTCTATCCAAGCCAGTGCTCGCTCTTTAGAGATTGCGGATGCAGAACTAAAGTCATTGGAGAATGAAGAGACTCTTGAACGAAGAACAGTTTTAGTGAAAAGGCTAAACATTAAAACAAAGTTTTAGAAAGGAGTTCACAATGAACTTAGAATTACGTTTAAAAGAAATCAAAGCCCGTATTGAAGAAATCCGTGGCTTGGTTGATTCTGAAACTGATGTCGAAAAGCTCGAAGCACTCGATAAAGAAGTTGATGAATTAACTAATGAACGCAAAGCAATCGAAAAGAAACTTGCTATGCGTGGCAAATTTGACCCTGCTCAAGTAGTGGAAGTCAAAAATGAAGAAACTGCTCAAGAATTAGAAGCACGTGGTGTGGCCTTAAAAGAAGGTAGAACCGTCACCGTGACTGCAGATGGAGTATTACTCCCTGTTCATCAAGATGACAAAATTGCCCCTGTTCCATTCAGAGAAGTTTCTACACTTGTTGACCAAGTTCACACAGTAAATCTTAAAGGTGGTGAAACCTATAAGAAATCCTTTGTGAAATCTCATGGTACAGGTGGACTTACTGCAGAAGGTGATCCATATACCACAGCAGAACCAACCTTTGGTTATTTAACAATCTCCAAAGTCAAAGTCACTGCTTATGCAGAAATTACTGAAGAGTTAGAGAAACTCCCAGCAGCAGATTATTCCGCTGAAGTTCTCAAAGGCGTTAACATCGCTTTAAGAAAGAAAATCTCTGAACAAATCCTTCGTGGTGCTGGTACCACAAACACCTTCAAAGGTATCTTCTCCGCTAACTGTGAAGCTTTAGCAGATTCCGTTGACTTAGAAATCAGCGCAATCGATGAAAATACCCTCGATGATATCGTCTACGCTTATGGCGGTGATGAAGAAGTTGAAGGTGGCTGTGTCTTAATCCTCAACAAGAATGACTTACGTGCATTCGCTGGTCTCCGTACTAGAGAAGGCCGTAAAGTCCACACTGTTGACTATAAGGCCAAAACCATCGACGGCATCCCATTCATCATCTCCAGTCACTGTAAAGCAATTTCAGCCTCTGGTACAAACGTTGGTGAATACGGTATCGCCTATGGTCCACTCGCTAACTACGAAGTCCCAATCTTCAGTGGTGTTGAAGTAGCCAAATCCACTGATTACAAATTCAAAGATGGCATTATCTGCTATAAAGCATCTGTCTTTACTGGTGGTAACGTCATCGGCTACAAAGGTTTCTTAAGAGTCAAGAAAGCTGCTGCTCAAGCATCTAATGCTGAACCAGAAGTCAACTCTGACCCTGTAGATCCAGATACTCCTTCAGATAACACTGATGGAGAATAAGACTTCGGTCGAAACACGGAGGGCAACCGACTGTTCCTGATAAGTCGCCTGCGCATAGTAACCATGAGATAGAGATATTGAAGAAGTGCTAAACGGTCGGTTCTTCCGTTTAAGAGTAACAGGAAGAATTTTATAACACATAGAAGAGGAGGTGCCTAAATGTCGCGCGAAAACATGCTCGAACTGATGAAAAAAGCTTTGCTTATCCCTGCAAACGAAAACTACGCCGACGCTGAAATCGAAACTCATATCGCCTCGTGCCGCCAGCTACTTGTCACAGCTGGAGTTCCTCGTGAAATCGCTGAGTCAGATGATGCTATGGTGAGGGCTCTTATTACCATATATGTGAAGACAATGTTCGGATGGAAGAGCAGTGGAGAAGTGAAAGAACTTCCCAAGAGCTTTGACGTCTTACTCAGGCAGTTATGCCTGCATAGCCCTGAGGTTAGTGGAGGTTCGTCCTCGTGATAGCCTATCCTAATTCCGGCAACATCTCTTTATTCCTGTTACGTGTTAAAACAACTGCTGATGAGCTGGGCAACCAACTCTGGCGGCTGGTCGGCTCCAAGGAGGTGGTGGGTGTGACATCCTCCATCACCTCTAAGGAATATGTGGCCGCAAAAGAAACTAAGGCCTTACTAGATTTCAAGGTATCCATCCAAGCCTTTCTTTATGACAAATCAAAGTACATCTACGTCCCTAACGAAGACACCATCTACGAAGTAGAAAGGACTTATCAAAACGGAACATGGCTAGAACTTTATTGTTCTGAAACTGATATCGCAAAGGAGGAAATCGAGGGATGGAATCTATCGAATTAACAGCCTTAACTGGGGAGATAAGTTCATGTGTTGATTCTTATTCCGAAGAAGTGATCCAAAAAATCTCTGCTAGGTTAGAAGAAACCGCGGACGAAATCCTCGACTACATCAAATCGAATGCGCCTAGAACTGCGTGGAGCAAATCCCATCTAGGCGATTCATTCATCAAAAAATCCTATGGTGAGGGATTAAACAAAACCATTGTCATTTATTCTGAAACCAAAGGTAGTATCGTTCATCTTGTCGAACTGGGTTTTAAGCATAGAAGTGGAAAGTTCGTAGCGGCTCGACCTTTTCTTCGTCCTGCCTACGATGAGTTCACTCCGAAGATGCTCGAGGACATCCAAAAGATAATCAAAGGAGGATAGCATGTTAACAAAGTTAAGAACCATTTTATTAACCGTGTTACCAACCGTGATTTATTCCCACATCGATTACGATAGTGAGAAGAACCCATCGCCGCCTCTCATTGTTTATCAAGAGATATCCAAAAGGCCTCAGAACTTCCGTGATGATAAGCCAGGTTTTTATAGGAAGACGGTACAAATATCGTTAATCACGAAAAAGAAAGATGTGAATCTTGAAGAGAAGCTCGAGAAAGCACTCTTAAAGAACGACTACGTCTTCTCTTTAACGACCGAATACAGAAATTCGGATGGCTCTATATATAGAGTTTATGAAATAAATTTGGAGGAAATTTAATATGCCACAAAACAAAATCACATTCGGTTTACGCAATGTTCATTACGCTCTTGCGAACCAAGACAGTAATGGAAACTGGAGCTTTGATACTCCT
>CAZMZJ010000038.1:0-5237 GCA_964570825.1 uncultured Lachnospiraceae bacterium
CAACCGTGTAGTCCACTGACGCCATAGGTTAATAGTCCTCTACGCTGATAGAAGGTGCGGACAACTCTTGTCGGGCGCGCCACGCCAGCGCAAGGCTCATCACGCAGTCATCATGCAGGCCGTCAGGCGCGCTATAACGGGTTGCCCCGCTAGGTAATCGTGTCATTTCGTAGGCTTGTAGCTCGTTGACAAGCACCTGATCGGGCAAGATGCGAATGTCGCCCTTCTCGAAGGCCAGCGCCAGCGACTCAATGATTCCCGTCTTGCTGGCGTTGGTGGTCTGGAATCCCACCACTGGCAAGCCCTGGCGTTGCAATTGCTCCACAATCGGCTCGCCCATCGCGTTCAGCTCGGCCAGAATCGCTTGCGGGCTGTATCGCTTTGCCATCGCCGCAAGACGCCCCGCTTGCACCGCGTAGTCAATCTGGTTAAAGCGATCCATCGCCACCATCGCGCCCTTGTCATCCAACACGGTCAGTACGGTAAAGTCCTCGTGTTTGCCCCAGTCAACGCCAATGTAAGTACCAAGCCCTACCTCTTTCGGCGTTGCCGTCGCCGCCTCTGTTACCCGGCGAAAGACCGCGCCAGCATCCTCGATAAACTCGGCTAGAAACTCTTGGCGAAACGTCCGCTCCGGCATGGAGTGAAACATCGCCTCGGCCTCGGCAAATCTAAAATCCGGGTTCTCTAGCGGGTGCGGCTTGCGGTATAGCCGCCCGTCGCGTATCTCTACACCCAGCGTCGGTATCTGCCACGCCATGCTGTCGGCGGCGTCAAGCGCAGCGACGTATTCCTGATAAAACCAGTTGCGGCCCTTCGGCGTCCCGATGAACAGCGCCCAGCCGCCCGTATCCGACACGACAGGACGCAATACCTCGTACCACGCTCCCGGCACAACCAGGCTGGCCTCGTCCACCACCACCCCGTCGGCGGTATAGCCACGCGCATTGTCTGGGTTGTCTAAGGAGCGAAAGATGATCTTGCCGCCCGTTGGAAACAGCGCCTCCATACGGCTTGCGGCAAAGTCAGCCACCTGCCACGCAGCCTTGCGAGTCTCGTCCCATCCGATACGGCTTTGTGCGTAGGTGTTCGATCCCCAAAACACCGAGCGGCCCTTCATCGCCGCCGTGACCGACGTTATCATTGCCAGCGTCGTCTTGCGCCATCGGCGGCCAGCACTGAGCCACTTAAATCGCGCCGGATGACGCATTACCGCCCGCTGCCCCTGGTGCGGCATCGGCAGGCGTATTGATCTCTCGCCAGTCATTCACATACTCGATCTTATATGTCACCGCGCCGCCATCCGGCCCGCTTACCTCTTCCCGCGTCACGTACCCGCGCCGCTTGCCCTTCGTCGCTAGGTGAAAGCGGATCATCGGCCCGTCGCCGTTCTTGATCGCGGCGAGCATCTGCCCCTCGGTGAAGTCCAGCGCCCGCTCGTCCTCGTCGGCGTAGGCTTGGCGGGTCTCGGCCCACTTGTTGACGTACTTCTCTGCCGTATGCCAGTCACAGTCATCAAGGCGGCGGGCAATCTCTGACATGATGCCAAAGCTGCCCCTCACCGCCTTAAGAACGCGCTCTTTAGCAAAGTCATACGGCACAAGCTACCCCTTCGGAAATTCGGAACGTTGGACTAGATGGGCTTACTTTCCTTGACCAAGTAGATACCCGGCAAGCTAATCAGCGTCACCAGCCCCTTAAACATAATCTGGCCCCACGCCACCGCCAGGATCGCCGCCAGCGGCATAGTGCCCCAGAACGCACCAAGGCTGAATACCAGTGAGTCAATCGGCAAAGAGACGGTGTTGCTACCCAACACTCGCATAAACTGCCACTTTCCCACGAACCTATGCATCAGCGCGTGATACAGCTCTGTATCAATTAACTCGCTCACCAACTCGGCGGCGATAGAGGCCACGGCAATACGCCAGACCACGCCCAGCGTAGCAGCAAATGCCTCTTGTAACGGCCAGAACCCGGCGGGCTTGAGCGAGATTGCAAACTGGAAGTACAGCACCATCACCACGTTACAACCAGCCGCCGCCACGATTGCAGCCCGCGCCCAATCGCGCCCCAGCTTCTTGTGGATCAGATCGCGCCAGGTGAAGGTGATCGCATAAACGAATGTGCCAGCCGGGAGCGTAAGCGCCCCGATCTGTGCGATCTTTGCCGCCGCCACGTCTGCCACCATTTGCAGCATAATATAGCCTGCCACCAGCACCACCGCTACCCAGATAAACCGCTTGCTCATTGCCATGTACCCCTTTCGATTATAGCGCCAGCAGGCGCATGTACGGTTGTCCTTGCGAATACAGTTATCCGCAAAGGAATGTCACCAAGCGCCCGCGTCACTTCGTCGAAAGTGAGACGAGCGACATCCTCAATAGTCACCGATTGCAACGCTAGGGTAGCAATCCAGTTTTCCACACTCACAAACTCTAGCAGTTGGGTGGATGGCCTGTACTCAATCCTGATGGTTCCCCAAAACGGGCGCTGCCCCACCGAGCATATGGCAGAGAACTTTGGAGAAAACCAACCCATAGCGATATGGGAGATATTGGAAATGGTAGCTATATGGCTCTGCACAGAAAACCAATCTCCTTGCTCTGCTTGGGAAACAATGGTGCAAACACCGGCAACATCCATTCGCTTGGTACAAACCGCTCGATTCGTTTATCGCTCACCCAACACGTCCAACGCCCTACTCGTATCCCCTACCCCCCCCTGTCCAGTGAATGCTCAGCAAGGTAGAGATTCAACCCGCTTTCAGCGGCGGCGATCTCGCCGCCGCTGGGTCCTCTCGCGTCGGCCAGATGCAGCTTTAGCCCCTTGTCCGCGTCACCGAAGTTGATGCCATTGCTTGTGTCACTTAGGTGTAAGCGGGGACCGCTTACACCTGCAACCGCCTCACCAAACCGCGCTGGGTTGGCGTCTGCCAGGTGCGCCCGCAGTCCTGCGGGCGCACCATCTTGTCCAGGTATATGCACCTCACCATGTCGCCGCCGCAGCCATTGCTCGGCTAGCATGTAGGACAGCGCAGAGATAGCACATATCTTGGCGCGGTCGTTGCGCGAGCGATTGGCAAAGTCGGCTGGGTCAAAGCCCATTTCCCGAACCAGTGCCGCGTGTTTGTACCAGTCGGGTGTTCCTAATCCCAGCTTGTAAAACCTACCCCGTCGCCCATCAAACACGGGAACATTACCAAACCTAAACCCCTGTCCCCATGACGAGCTATCCACCGAATACCACGGGAAGCTTTTCATTACTTCCCAAGACGTGAGAGCAAACCCATGAAACACCGCTTGCTTTCCCGCTATCCTAAAGCATCGCACAAGCCAGGCCAGAATCTGTTCCTTACGGTTCTGCATCCCAGCAACCCCTAGCGCGATATACGGATATTGCTCAACGTATCGCTCTAGCCAGTCCCAGCTCTCCAGCACATGAAAACACGGCAGGGGTTGTAGGCCCATGTCCTCTAGTCGTCTTTGATTATCAAAGGTGCGCTCCGCGTGCTTTATCACGTCCAGGTTAGCATAGACACAAAACAAGTGCTTCCATCGCTTTATCCAGGCCGCGTACTCCTCACAAGTGATCTCGACTCCTTGTGTCATAGCCGAGAACGCTCCGCTATCTGCAAACACGTCCGGGTAGGGTGGCGTGAAATACTTAGCAAACAGCGCGTCCAGGTCGGTGTCCTTGTAGTACCAGTACGACAGTAGAATCCGCAACCGCAAACCCTGGCTATCAGCACCATGCTTGGCCCAAGCGTGGTGCTGAGGATCGCGCTCGGCCAAGTGGATGTTTACGCCCAAGTCCCCAAACCCCCTCCATTGCTCGGTCCCGCTTTGTAAGCGGGACCGAGGGTTCTTGCTCTCGCCGTAACCATCAGGCCACGAAGCCAGGTAAACTTGCATACTCTCTGATATATCTTTTACCCCCCCCGCGCCAATGGGTAAGACAGTGCCAGGAAAAGCCCCAAACCAGTTAAATGCATTAGGTGCGGGACGCAACCACGCCAGAAACAAGCGCATCAAACTTGGTAGCCTCATCCACTCCGGGTAGTCGTGTCATCAGGTCGGTGTATTTCTCCATCGTCTCCGGCGACACCTGCACCCGCACAAACGGCCAGAAGTCACGTTCTCCTGGCTCGCCATGCTCGGCCTCCAACTCGTCCAGGCTTGGTACACCATCGCCATACAACCCCGCGCTCCCAGCCAGGTCCGCGAGCATCTGCCCTACCGCCTCGCTGCCCGTCTGTACCTCACGCAGCACCGCGTCAAGCTGCTCCGCGTTCGCCTGCGCCAGCGCCGAGATTGGGTCAAACGTCGCCAGCACCAGCGCCTCCTCCGCAGGCGTCAGGTCCACATAGTCAACCGGCACCGTCGGCTGGTTGTGCCGCATCGCCAGAGCAACCCGCAAGTGCCCATCCACCACCGTCTCCACGTTGCGGTCGCCCTCCGGCCACTCCTCGCTCGTGCGCTTGTTGACCATCACCCGTGCCACCCAGCCCACGCCGTGCTCATCGCCCAGGATGTCAGTTAGTGCGTTCTGCTGGTTGGCGGGATGCCCGCGCCAGTTGCTAGGATGCGCCAGCAGGCTATCCGGCGGCACCTCTGCCGTGCCGATGATCCTATTGCGCCACGTCTCTTGTTTCCCCATCCCTCTCCTCAATCCCGCACGCCTTGCGATACTCGCGGTTGGCATCCTCGTCCTGGTACGGCGCGTAGGCCAGCAGCGCGTCAGGCTGCACGTCGCCACAAACCGGCGCGTTTCCGTCCAGGTCCAGGCTCACCATCGGCGGCTCGGCCCAGTCGCTACGGCGTCGCTGCTCTTCCAGCCGCTTGAGGCACTTTGCCCAGGCGGGCCATTCCGCAACGGACGGGCCAAGTGCCCATCTCGCCGCACATTCCATGCAAACCCAGCGCGTCCCCACCACAGGGCCATCACAGATCATGCAGCGAGCGGAATGGCACATAGTTTGGCCTCTATCTTAGAGTATGCAGAACCCAGCCATAATGTCATGTTATACCGCGAGCGCGTCCTCAATCCGGCATCTTGCGCGCTTCATGCGTTCCGTCACCGCCGTGCGGCAGATGCCCAGCGTCGCCGCCGCCTCCTCTTGCGTGTAGCTCAGGTAGCAGACAAGGTAAAGCGCTTGACGCTGCTTCTCCGTCAAGCGCTTACACGCGGCTTCCAGGTCCATGCGCTCCTCGATGCTCATTTGCATTCGCTCACCC
>CAZMZJ010000039.1:0-5064 GCA_964570825.1 uncultured Lachnospiraceae bacterium
AATGGTAACTGGAGCTTTGATACTCCAATAGCTCTTCCTGGTGCTCAAGAATTCCCCAGTGAAGTAGTGGGCGGATCTACAAACGTCTATGCCGATGACACGCTTTATGCCTCATTAGTGCAAAACGCAGGTAGAACTCTCACCGTCAAATTCACTGAAATCCCAGACAGCTTCAAGAAGAGTGTCCTTGGTTATAAAGAACTTGATGATGGTAACTTGGTCGAAATTGCCAATGCACCTGTTGTAACATTTGCACTTGGCTTTGAGGTTCAAGGCGATGAAAAGCAAAGAAGAACTTGGTATTACTTATGTAATGTCACTCCAATTGCTGAAAGCACCAAGTCCAAAGCTGACTCAATTGAAGCAAACAGCACAACTCTTAATATCACCGCGAGACCAATCGAAGTTGGTGACTTCTTAGTGACTAATAGAATCTGTTCTAAAGGTGATAGCAACTATACCAATTTCTTAACCACGGCGCCTGTACTCCCAACATTTGCTCAAGGAGAATAGCGATGATTAAGACAATCGTATTAGATGGGAAAAAGTTCAAATTGACCTCTTCCCTTTTAACTATCATCATCTATCGAAACGAGTTCGGAACCGACTTATTCGAAGACGTCAATAAAATTGAAGCAACAATCGAAGATGGAAAAGTCACCAGCTTTAAGTCGGTGGATATCCTCTTCCATTTGATCTATACCCTTCATAAACCATTCTTTGGTGAGGACAAGACCTATGAGGACTTCATGGGGATGCTCGATTTCAAAGTCCTATCGAACGTCGAAGAACTCAATCGAGCCGCTGATGTAATTGGAAGAATGCTTGGAGATGCCAAAAACAATGGTAACCCCAATAATTTCATCCCAAAAAAGTAGAGCCAGCTGAGAACATCACGGCAAATATCATTTTCAACTTGGCTCAACTCGGAATACCGATACGTGATGCGATCTATTTCGATATAAAAACCTATCTTGACATAGTCAGACTCCAAAAATCTATCTATGACAAAGAAGGTACAACAAGGCAAGCAACACAGGCGGATATAGACGCCTTTTTAGGTTAGGAGGTGAGGGAAATGGCGGAAGCAATTAAAGGTCTAAATATTAAGCTAGGTCTTGATACGACAGAACTAGAGGCTTCTCTCAAATCCCTCAATTCTGACTTAAAGGAACAGCAAAGAGACCTTGCAGCGGTTAACAAGAACCTTAAGTATGATTCCACGAACGTCGATTTATGGAAGCAGAAGCAGGAAAAACTCAATGCCATACTTGAGACTACAAAGAAGAAATTAGAAGAGCAGAAGAAGCAACTCGAACTCGCTAAAGAGGGTGTCAAACTTGGCACTGTCTCCGAGCAAGAATTCAAGAAGATGCAACGCGCTGTCCAGTATACTGAGGCAGAAGTAGCAAAGCTAAACAAAGATTTAAAGGACACAGGGAGCAAAATTTCTGAGTTAGGAAAAGTCGATGTTAGCAAACTCTCTTCTATTGGTTCTGCTTTAACTAAATACATCACCGTTCCAGTCACTGGTGCTGTCACAGCTTTATCGGCTTTAGCACTTAAAACGACTGAGACAGTTAATCAAATGTCAGATACTGCAAAGCAACTAGGCGTAGGTCTAGAAGCGATGCAGAAGTGGGAATACGCCGCTAAACAACTAGGTAGTGAAACTCAATACTTAGATAAAGCGTTTCAAAAAGTTAATAACCTTTTAGGCCAAATCGCCAATGGAGACGACGTCTCAGAAGAGTTAGCGAAAATCGGTCTATCGATGGATGACTTAGCGGGTTTAGATGCTGAACAAGCATTCGCTAAAATCCGTAACGCGATATCTCAAGTTGGTGATGCCTCTACTAGAACTGCTTTAGCAAACCAATTCTTCGGCGATAAACTAGGGACTCAATTAGCCCCTGTTTTGGCCGCTACAGAAGATGAGTTAAAAGCTTGGATGGATGAAGCTGAGAAAGTCGGAATTGTCTCTGAAGAAGATGCAGAAACTACTGGCGCACTCGGCAATGAAATCTATGCGTTGAAACAGGCGTTCCTTTCATTAAGAACTGAACTGGCCACTGCCTTAGCACCAATCATCACAAAAATCGTGAGTCTTCTAAGGGATACTATCATTCCTAAGGTCAAAGAGATTATCGCTAAGTTCAAGGAGATGTCTACTGGCCTTAAAACATTCATTGGAATTGTCACAGGGCTATTAGCATCAATAGGACCTGTTATCATGATTGTTGCTAAAGCAATCCAGACCTTTACCAAACTCAAAGAGGTATTAGGAACTGTTAGTGAGGCCTTTAAAGCCATTAAGGGAAGTGCAGCTGGTGGTCCATGGGCGATTCTAATCGCTATCATTGCTGTATTGTTGCTTCAAAATGAGAACTTCAGGGCTCTTCTTAAAAGGATCCTTGAGATAGTCCAGCAACTCATCGACAAAATCGTTGAATTAGTCGGAAAGATTATTGAGAAGCTAAAACCGATTCTTGACCTGCTCATGAACATCATTAACCAGATTATTGATGTACTTGTCGAAGTTATCGACGGAATCCTTGATGTGGTAATGATGGTGCTTGATGAAGTAGTAAAACTACTTGAATCACTCATCGAACCAATAACTAGGATCCTTGAGATGCTTACTGCCATCTTGATTCCTATCACTCAACTCATCGCCAAGATTCTTCAAGTCGTAGCGAAGATACTACAGCTTGTCATTAGGCTAGTTGTTGAAATCATTGATGTCGTTATCACTCTCATCGATGGTGTTTTGAACATCCTCATTGAGATTATTAACGTCATCGTCGATATCTTGGGTTCAGTGATAAAAGTGGTGGTAACTCTCCTTGATATCATCATCGATATTCTTGAGCCAATCCTTGAGATTATCCTCGCTATCTTAGAGCCATTAATTGAATTCATTTCTGGAATTATTGAGGTTATCGCAGAGCTCTTTGAGATTTTGCTTCCTTTGATTCAGGTGTTTTTAACACCTATCATGGACATTCTCGATGTTATCTTCACGATTATCGAAGCAATTTCACCAATCTTAATCATTATCGGTAACGTCATCAAAGCGGTCATTGTCCCTGTCCTCCAAATCTTGTTCCAAATCCTAAAGCCAATCCTAGATATCCTTAATGCGATTATCTCCGCGGTGAAATGGATCCTGGATCATACGGTTGGATGGCTCATCAAGCTACTTGAGAAGATGTTTGGAACCGGTGATTTCGATGCCGAGAACACCGTTAAGTCCACATCCAATCAGTATATGAGCACGGATAACTCTAAGACCACTAACAACGTGACCATCAACACAAGTGGTGATGTTGATATCGATTCCATCAATGCCGCGTTAGGAGGAGCCTACTAATGAGAAGAAAACTATATCTTGTCAACGAAGTGGGTTCTTCCTTCCACTTTGACTATTCGCATAAATGCGCTATCGAAGAGCTTGATGGCCTTGGCTTTGAGTTCGATATCGATTATGAGGATTTCGATGCTCGTTTCATTGAGACCAAAAGGACTATCCCACAGAGGTCCATTGATTTAACCTTGGATTTCTTTGACGGATATAATGGTTTCACTAGATGGAGAGAATATCTTACTAGAAGTAAGGAATTACGACTTTTCTATGAAACTGATGTAGGAAAGAAATACTGCTACGTAAATATTAAGAGTTCTTCTAAATCTCAACTCGAGAGCGGTGTTTTGAAGACTAAGGTCAAAATCGATTGTCTTTCCTTATGGCTTGTCAATAAGTCTGCTCATATCGAAGTTACAGATTCTGGTGGAGGCAAGATTTATCCATATGAATATCCTTATGTCTATGCTGTTTCATTTAACGGAAAAGTTAGAGTTGTTAATGAATCTCCTCGCAACGTTCCGTTATTCATTCGCTTGATTGGTAACTGCTATAACCCTAGAGTCATCATCAGGCAAAATGGTGTGGATGTTCAGACTTTACGATTAATCGTAGATGAACGCGATGAGCCAGTAATCGAAATCTCTTCAGAGCCAACTAATCAATACATAAAATGGATTCTTGGTTCATCTGAAGAGGATTATTACAATACCCAAGACTTCTCATGTGACAATTTCCTGTTCCTTCCTCCTGGGGAAAGTGAGATCTTCTTTGATCCAGGCGTTAGGGAAGAAGCAACATGCGAGATTTCATTTAAAGAGGAATATATCGCTCATTAGGAGGCCATATGCAATTAATCTTTTTAAACGAGCAGGATTTATCTGTTATAGATTACGGCTATGCCACCGATGACTTTGACATTATCCTCGATGCTTTAATCCCACAGAAGAGTAAATTCACTGTCAATAAACTCAGTTTAAAGGCCAAAATCGGTGACCTTTTAGTCATTAAGGACAACGGTTATCCCTATGTCGGAATCATCACGTCGATAAAAACCGATGAGAAGAAACAAACAAAAGTCGAGACAAAAGATTATCTATCTCTATTAGATGTTGATGTCCCTTTACCTACGAGCTTCAGTGGTAACTCCGCACAGTTCATCGTTAACCTCATCAACAACACCTTCAAATATTCTGGTGATGTCTATCAAAACGTCTCATATCTAGAAACGTCTATTGAGGTTGTGAAAAACTGCTCGCTAACTTACGAGGCAGACTCTAAAGAGAATATCCTTGATTTGGTGGAGGAGTTCTCCAAAACCTATGGAATCAGACTTGAGTATGAGGTGGTGTTATCTAACGGCAAGTTCTCAAAGATAAGAATCAAAGTGGTTTCTTCAAAGATTGGAATCACGATGAAATCTTCTCTAGGAACCATCACGGACCTTAATGTCAATGATACAAATGAGATTAGTTTAAACAAAGTTTACTATATCCCAAAAGCGGAGAATACGACCCACACCAATCAAGTCGTTTATTATTTAACCAACGATGGCCAAGTGGTAACTACCGCGCCAGCTCTTCAAAGAATCCATAAGGTGAAAATGAAATATGAATTCTATAGCGATAAGGACTATGATTCGTTGCTCACTAAGGCCACTAAAGCACTGGTGGATTCTTCTTTAGAACATAACATCACCT
>CAZMZJ010000040.1:0-4526 GCA_964570825.1 uncultured Lachnospiraceae bacterium
TGCAGCAGTTCCTCGCCGAAACGGCTCAGAAGCTGTTCGTGCAGGAGCTGGGCAAGACGCCTGAGAGCTCGGCGAAGAAGCTGGCCGAGTGGGCGAACAAGGCAGCCCTCGAACTCGGACAGGCGCTGGGCATGCTGCAGAGGCAACCAGAAGAGGAAGAGAAAGCAGAGGACGAACCAGTAGATGCAGGCGGTTGACTTCCTCAACGATCCGATCCTGTTCCAGCAGCTGTGCTGGCCCGACATCCGCTTGTACGACAAGCAGGAGGAGATCCTGTATTCGCTGAGGGACAACTACGAGACGTTCGTCCCTGCAGGCAACGCACTCGGCAAGGACTTCGTGACCGCGTTCGCAGTGCTGTGGTTCTTCTGCTCGCGGTCCCCCTGCCGAGTCATCACGTCGTCCGTGGACCACCCGCAGCTGAAGGGTGTGCTGTGGGGCGAGATCCGACGGTTCATCATGACGTCGAAGTACCCCCTGCCGCTGCAGGTGAACGACCTCTCTCTGCGGCAGGAAATCGACGGCAAGATCGATCCCCGCAGCTACGTCATAGGTCGTGTCACGGCCAAGGGCGAGGGATTGCTGGGGCACCACATTGAAAGACGTTCTGACGGGATACCACGGACCCTGGCGGTCTTCGACGAGGCATCGGGGGTCGACCAGGAAGCCTACGAGGCGACGGACACGTGGGCGCATCGGAAGCTGATCATCGGCAATCCCTACCCCTGCGTGAACTTCTTCTTCAAGGGAGTGCAGGCCGGCGACCTGATGCACCCGAACGGCAAGAGCTACATTCGCAAGGTGATCCGCATCCGTGCATCCGATTCCCCAAACGTGCGTCTGGCCGAGCAGCAGATCCAGCAGGGCAAGGAACCGACGGGCGAGATCCTGGTGCCGGGCGTCGTCGATTACGACACCTACCAGATGCGCCGTGTGCTGTGGGATCCGATCCGACAGTCGATCGGTCTGGACGCCGAGTTCTACGAAGGATCTGAGATACGACTGTTCCCGACTGCGTGGCTGGATCGTGCGGCAGACATTGCAGCGTCACGCATCCCCGGCAGCGGACACAAGAAGCGCACGATGGGAGTCGATTCGGGCGAGGGCGGAGACAAGACTTCGTGGACGGTCGTCGATGCGGACGGCATCATCTATCAAGAGGCACGCAGGACCCCGGACACGAGCGAGATACCGGGACACACGTTGGTGCTTATGTCCCGGTTCAACGTGCGAGCGGAGGACGTGCTGTTCGATCGGGGCGGAGGAGGGAAGCAGCATGCCGACCGTCTGCGTGCCCAAGGCTACAAGGTCCAGACGGTGGGCTTCGGAGAGATCGCCAGCGACCCGCATCAAGACAAGTGCATGCGTACCTCCCAACAGAAGGGCGAAGCCAGGGAGATCCGCTACGTGTACAAGAACCGCCGTGCCGAGATGTACGGCATGTTGAGGATCCTGATCGATCCGGCAGAGAACCGCAACTTCGGCATCCCTGCCGAGTACGAAGAGCTGCGGAGGCAGCTGACCTCGATTCCGCTGCAGTTCGACGACGAGGGACGTCTCGTGCTGCCGCCCAAAGACAAGAAGAATCCGAACAGCCAGGAGATCACGCTGCGGGACATCCTGGGTTGCAGCCCCGACGAGGCGGACAGCTTGGTGTTGGCCGTCTTCGGGCTGGAGCGCCGCAGTCCCAAGTTCGTAGTTCGAGCCATGTAAAAGGAAACCAACCGATGGCACAACGCACGAGAAGAAACGGTCGCCCCGTGTCCAACGAGGCGAAGCAGATGGCCCTGCGAGAGATGGAGATGATCACGAACGTCGTGACCTCCCGCAGCATGCTCCTGAAGCAGCTGATGGATCCGCGTCGGGACATCGACCATGAATGCGGCTACCCCGATACGAGCACGGTCACCGCGCAGGAGTACCAGGATCTCTACGACAGACACGGCGTCGCCACGCGAGTGGTCGAGGTGATGCCGCTGGAGATGTGGAAGGTACATCCTGCCGTCTACGAGGATGAGGACATGGACGTGTCCACTCCGTTCGAGGAAGCGTGGGAGGATCTGGGTCGCAACCTGCTGGTGGAGGAGGACGAGGAGAACCTGTACGTCGGCGAAGGTGGTAATCCGATCTGGGAGTACTTCCGCAGGATCGACGTGCTGAGCGGCATCGGCCACTTCGGCGTCATGCTGCTGGGCTTCTCCGACGGCAGACCGCTGTCCGAGCCGGTCCAAGGGACGAAGAATCAGCTGCTGTTCGTACGCTGCTTCCCCGAATCGCTGGTCGACATCTCTGCGTGGGAGAACGACCAAAGCAGTCCACGCTACGGCAAGCCGAAGCAGTACTTGATTCGGTTCCACGATCTTGAGGCAGGACAGGCCAGCGTGGGGATGCCAGCCAGCACGATGATGGTCCACTGGACGCGGGTCATCCACGTGGCGAACACGCTGACCAGCTCCGAGCATCTGGCTGTTCCGGAGATGCAGCCCGTGCTCAACAACCTCCTGGACCTGAAGAAGCTGTACGGAGGCAGCGCCGAGATGTACTGGCGTGGGGCGTTCCCCGGCATCAGCATCGAGACGCATCCGCAGCTGGGATCCGACGTGTCCATCGAGACGGACGACGTGAAGAACGAGATGGAGAACTACATGCACGGACTGCGGCGGTACTTCGCATTGACCGGCATCACGGCCAAGAGCCTCGCACCGCAGGTCGTGGATCCGTCGCCGCAGATCCGGGTGCAGATCGAAGCCATCTGCATCCAGAAGGGCATCCCGTTGCGGATCTTCATCGGATCGGAGCGGGGAGAGCTGGCGTCGTCGCAGGACGCCGGTGCATGGAACGATCGGATGATGGCTCGTATGAAGAACTATGCTACGCCGCGATTGATCTGTCCGTTCATCGCACGCATGATACGGTTCGGAGTGCTGCCGAGGCCGGAACAGTTCCATGTGGATTGGCCCGACCTCAACCAGATGACGGACCAGGAGAAGGTAGCCATCAGTCTTCAGAAAACAGATGCAATCGTGAAGTACGTCGGCGGCAGCGGGGACCAGCTGATCGAGCCGCAGAACTATCTGACGAAGGTCCTGGACTTCACGGACGACGAAGCCGAGGAGATCATCGAAGCGACGGCAGGCTACGTCGAGGAGAAGCAGGAGGAAGAGACCGAGCAGATGGAGAAGCAGGAGGAAGAGACCGAGCAGATGGAGGAGCAGCTGGCCCAGATGGAATCGCAAGGCCTGGATCAGTTCGGCAAGCCCATCCAGCAACAGGTTCCTCCCAACGCACCGAAGGAGAAGGAAGATGCCAACCCCTTCCCGAAGTGAGACCAAAGCACACTACATGGCTCGCTGCGTGCCCTACGTCATGAAGGAGGAGGGTACGCGGTCCAATGACCATGCGGTGGCGAAGTGCAACGGCATGTGGGAGCAGTCCCGCAAGCGAACGAACAACGCCCGCAGGATGAACCCGCTGCGGTTAGACCCGACGCGAACGACGATGATCCGCCGACGGTTCGAGACGGACATGAAGCGGAGGTTCGACAAGTTCAAGCGTGCGTTGTGGTCTTTGGTCGTCGAGGAGGATGCCTTCGGGTTGACTCCGCGGAAGCCGTTGGTGCTGCATCAGCGGTACGCAGCTCTGATGACGCCGCAGCAGCTGGAGGAGTTCCGCCGCTGGGTGCAAGGACAAGTGGATCAGGGCATCCTCATGCAGACGAAGCCGGGAGAACCGAACTGGCTGCAGCAGTACATCAGCGAGTCGTACGAGAAGGGACAGGGACGTGCATTCGACGACGCGATGAGGAAGTACGGATACGGTGGGCAGGCCCCACCGGAGTACTATCAAGGATCGAGGGATCAGTTCCTGCGGGATGCGTTCCGCAACCCGGCTTCGGTCGAACGGGTGGAGCTGTTGGCGTCCCGCAGCTTCACCGACCTGAAGAACGTCACGGAGGGCATGTCGACGCAGCTGAACAGGACGTTGACCGACGGCATCATCCAAGGCAAGAGCCCGAGGGAGGTCGGACGCGAGCTGAACAAGGTGGTCGACGGCTACAAGAACCGAGGCCTCACGATCGCAAGGACGGAGACGATCCGTGCCCACGCGGACGGGCAGCTGGAGGCGCTGCGTCAGCTGGGGGTCGAGGAAGTGGGCGTCATGGTCGAATGGTCCGCGGCAGCGGACGATCTGGTCTGCGACCTCTGCCACGAGCTGGACGGTGCCGTGTTCAAACTCCAGGAGGCCCAGGCGATCATTCCACGCCATCCGAACTGCCGCTGTGCGTGGATCCCTGCCAACGTCGGAGAACCTCAGGCAGGACAGAAGCGAGGCAAGGAAGCGCAGAAGGCACTGGACGAATCCATTCAGCAGGAGATCCCGAAGAGCAAGCGAGAGGAACGGTCGCTCGAGGAACAGAAGAAGATCAGCCGTTGGACCGGTGCAGACAAGAAGGTGCAGAAGCCTCTGACGCCGAAGGTTTCGCCGCAGGACAAGGCGAAGCCGAAGACACCGAGAACACCGAAGCC
>CAZMZJ010000041.1:0-4346 GCA_964570825.1 uncultured Lachnospiraceae bacterium
GGAAACATATGATGTCCGATTTACCTCTGACGGCACGAAGAATGCCAGGGGTCATTGCTATAAGACCGATACTTCCAGATGTCTTGATACCAGCGAGGTTAACCCGGACAGCAACCACGGCGGAATTGCCGTTGTGGAGAAAGATCCGGCATATGCGCTCCAAGGCAGCATGATCGGACGCGAGGATAAGAACGGTCCGCAGGGCGACGGCATCAATGAGGATGTATCCTTTACGCTCAATACCTGTGACAAGCATGCCGTGGCGCAGCCTACCTACGCTGCGACCGTGGGCAGCTTTATGTCGGTGTCGGAAGAAACGGCGCAGACGCTCATGGCGCGGGACTATAAGGACCCACAGATTGTGAATGATCCGCAGGAAGAGCCTATGTATATAGTACGAAGGCTGACGCCTGTGGAATGCGCGCGCCTGCAGGGATTCCCGGACTGGTGGTGCATGGGGCTGGAAACTGAGGAGCCTTCCGAGGATGAGATCGCTTTCTGGATGGAGGTGTTTGAAACATACCGCGGGATAAACAATCCGAACGGCAAGCCGAAGACCAGGAACCAGATACTGAAATGGCTGAAAAATCCCCATACCGATGGGGCTGAGTACCGCCTTTGGGGAAACGGCGTTTGCTTAAACAATGTGTATTTTGTACTTGCGGGAATCGTCTGGGCGGACGGTCTGGGGTAATGTACACAGATCATCCGCCATGTATTTTGTGCATATGGTAGAACCTCAAAAAAGCATGGAGAAAATCGCTCAAAGGCGTGGACTTTACAGGCTTTTAGAGTGATTAATGAACATGCCAGAACGGACTGGCAAACAACATTTTTTAAGGAGGAACTACCATGAAAACCTACACGAAAAACACAGAGGACAGAAAGACCATTGTTAACCGCATCGGCGAGCTTACGGGCGAGAAGCTGAAGTACACCATGCCGGGTTTCACCTACAAGGGACAGGGCTTCACGGTCCTTAAGGACGGGACGCTGGAAGCGGACGAAACCGCCGACACGGGCGTGATCGCCGCCCTGGTCGAGGAAGGGCTTATCCTTCCCGCAGAGGGCGAGGAAGCCGCCACGGATCCCGACACTGAGGCACAGGAGCCCGAAACCGAAGAGGCCGGGGCAAACGAGACCGAAGAAAGCGAAGGAGACGGCATGACGATCAGCCTTCCGCTTACAGGACACAGCGGCGCAAGCCTTCGGAACCTCATCAGCATGCTTTACTCAAGGGGCAGGCTGATTAGCAAGGCAACGGGCGGAACCTTCGGATGCACCGAGGCACTTTCGGATCACCTGAAAGATGACACCCTCGCCATTACGGCGGAGAGCCTTTCCAAGGCGGTGGCGGATTTTGAAGCGGAAAACGGCAGGGCGCTGACGGGACTTTCCTTTACGGACGGAAAAGTGAACTTCACGGGCTTTCCCTTTACCGACGATGCCGATAAGGTGCAGGCCTTCCAGCAGCTGGTCTGCCAGATGAACAAGCTGGCAAAGGAGCAGAAACGCACGCTGGCAAGGGAAGTCGATGAGAGCAACGAGCGGTACATCTTCCGCATCTGGCTCCTGAGACTGGGCATGGCGGGTAACGGTTTCAAGACCGCACGAAGGGTGCTCCTTTCCCCGCTTTCCGGCAACGCAGCCTTTAAGGACAGCGCAATGGAAGAACGCTGGAAGGAAAACCAGAATGCCAAGCGCGACGCACTTAAGGCAGCCAAGGCAGAAACGGAGGTGGCAAGCGATGAGATTTCCGAGTAAGGAACAGGTGGAAAGAGTCCGCAGGCAGTACCCTGCGGGCTCAAGGGTAGAGCTGGTGCAGATGGACGATGTTCAGGCACCTCCGCCTGGAACTCACGGCACCGTGATCGGCGTCGATGACACGGGCAGCCTTCTGATGCACTGGGACAATGGCAGCGGGCTGAACGTGGTCTATGGCGAGGATGTGGTAAAGAAACTCGATTCCGTTAAGACCGTCTGCTACGGCGAAGAAAAGGTCTGGGATTCCAGAAAGGAAGCCGCCGATTTCTTCCTTGAAGCCATCGCAGGCACGGAAGGCTCTGAGTGCGAACGCTACAGCACCATTTACGCAAAGCTGGTGTCGGGATTGGAGGTGTGCAGCGATGACCGAGACGATTAAGGAGCAGATCCTCGCCATCCGAGATTCGGGGCTTACCAACATGTTTGATGTTCCGATGGTGCAGAGGCTTGCATATGAGCGGGATTTTTACGACCTCGTCCTCTGGCTGGAAGACCACAAAAAGGAGTACGTCCGCTTCATCATGTACGGCGAGGAGTAAAGCAGAGATCCTGCCGCCCGCGGAGCCGCATTTCACGGCTCTGTCGGTCGTAGTTCTGGACACAGAAAGTTATCAATTTTGAAAGCAGAATTACCTTGCTATTATGAGCTTTCAGAGTGATATATAGACATGCAAGAAGCAAACCACCTTAACGAAAACGGAGGGCAAACACATGACAATCAACGATGCAATGAGAACCTACAGGCTGCCAAACCCCACCACGGAGGAAGACCTCGGATGCGGATGGAGCAAGGTACTGCGATTCGGAGACAGAGTTCTCCTCGCAGGCCATTACTACCAGCACAACAAGCCCTGCTGGTACGGTGCGGTTTACGAGCATCTGGACGACGACCTTTCCTGCGAAGGCGCGATTGGCTTAAGAGCCGCCAGCGAGGTCGAATTCGAGGATGAAGGGCACGCAATCGCATGGGCATTGCAGCAGAACTGAAGGAGGGCAAACACTATGACAAAGGACAATGCAGTTTTTAACGAGATGAAACGGATCGGGCACGAATGGGAAAAGCAGCGCGCCGCCCATCAGGAAAAGAAGCAGGGCATCATCGACACCTACGGCTGGGACAGCGCCGAGCTGAAAGCCTGGTACGATGAAAAAGAAGCGCACAAGTTCCCCTTTACACAGGGCGAGAGCAAGGCATACCGCGCCTGGGCAGGCAGCCTTGCAAGGAAGCAGGACGAGATGGAGATGAGTGATTTCCTTTTTGATACCGAGGTCGCAGACTTTATCGCAACACTTAAGAAGGCAGTCATCAAGAGCTTCGTTTACACCAACACTTCAACGGCGGTCATGGAAAACATCCACGCTTTTGCTGCGGAGGGGTTCAGGCTTGAGAGCCTTTGCACCATCACCAGATGCGAAGACCGCTGGGGAACGGAAGAACCCTACGAGGTTCAGGGCATCCGCTTTGTACAGGACTGAAGGAGGAGACGGCCATGAGATTTTTAAGAGACGATACGCACATCACCTTCTGCGGAGAAAAGCCTGTCGACAGGCGCGATCCTGAAAGCGCGGCATCTGCCATCGAGCTGGCACTGCCCATGGGTTTTTCCGATAAGGCAAAGGCATGCTGGGAATACTTCGACGGCACCGCTTTCCTTTATGAATACAAGGATCAGCTGGTGGTCACCGATGAAAGCCTGGAGCTTACGGAGTTCGGTGACGGCACGCCGGAGGCACCGCTTGGATTTCCACGCTGGGTATGCGACAGCTGGGAGGAACTGGAGAAGGCTCTGGAAGAGACCTACGATGAACTGAAGGAAGATGAAATGATCTGACCCGATACCGATAAGTAAACATCGGCGGGAGCAGCCCTTACAAAGGGGCTGTGTCTCGTAGTAAAGAAGGACCAGCGATGGTCTATTTTTTATGCCACGGAAGGAGGCGGCAGATGAAGAAACTGAAGAAATACAAGCCCACTGCCTTCATGGCAAAGGACTCATATTATGACGAGGACGCGGCGGATTTTGCCGTCGCTTTTATAGAAAACCTGTGCCATACTAAAGGCACATGGGCGGGTAAGCCCTTTGAACTGCTGGACTGGCAGGAACAGATCATCCGGGATGTGTTCGGAATTTTAAAGCCCAATGGTTACAGACAGTTCAATACCGCGTATGTGGAGATACCGAAGAAGAACGGAAAGAGCGAGCTTGCTGCGGCAGTCGCTCTTTTACTTTGCTGCGGAGACGGTGAGGAGCGTGCCGAGGTATATGGCTGCGCCGCTGACCGCCAGCAGGCCAGCATCGTTTTTGAAGTCGCCGCCGATATGGTAAGGATGTGTCCGGCACTCTCCAAGAGGGTGAAGATACTGGCATCCCAGAAGCGGATCATATACGCGCCGACAAACAGCTTTTATCAGGTGCTTTCGGCGGAGGCATACAGTAAGCACGGCTTCAATATACACGGCGTTGTGTTTGATGAGCTTCACACGCAGCCGAACCGAAAGCTCTTTGACGTTATGACAAAGGGCTCAGGCGATGCCAGGATGCAGCCGCTGTATTTCCTTATAACCACGGCCGGCACCGACA
>CAZMZJ010000042.1:0-3963 GCA_964570825.1 uncultured Lachnospiraceae bacterium
GACAGACTTGTCTTACAACGACGTGTTTGAAGATGACACTAAATCTCCGTTGAATGGAATGTTAGCTGGATATCAGACATTGATGGCTGGTACTCTAGATCTTACATCAATAGCTACTATCAACTAGTCAGTTATTCGTTGTAATCACATACCATCCGCTCTCGCGGAACAGAAAAAACCCTTGGCTTCGGCTGAGGGTTTTTTTGTAGACATTCCACCCGGGTGCTTTAATTTTGCACCCAGGTGCAATGTCCTAGCTTTGTCAGTTTTTTTCTTTTTCTGAACTACTAATATTGGCGATAGTTTTATATATTTACCCGGGTACTATGCCAAAAAGACGAAAGTTCGAATCAAACACCAATTATCATGTATACAATAGATGATTGTATAAACAGACGCTATTTCACAATAATACTGATCTTCAAAGGTTTTTATGGTATATTGATGTCTATAAGAAGAAGTGTGAAAAGGATCTAGCTATCTTGGCATATTGCATACTGCCCAATCATTTTCACTTGGTGGTACATAATATTTCTGATGGATACAGATTATCTTACTTTATATGAAATATTTGTGCTGCATATACTAGGTACTATAAGGCCAAATATTCAAAAGAGAAAGGTAAAATATATTTTGAGTGTAGATTTAAGGCAAAGGAGATAGATGATGAGGAATATCTCAAACAGTGTCTATACTACGTGGAAAATAATCCATTGAAGCATGGATTAGTGGAAAAGTCAGAGGATTGGTTATTTAGATCTAATGGTTTTAATAGTCAGCACCCGGGTGCAAAAATAGAAAATATAGATTGGGAACGGGAATTTTAGCTATTTACACCCGGGTGGAAGATGGGGTAAATTAGAAAAACTCTATCTTGCCAAAAATACTGCAAGGTCCAGGAGCACATCAGTCAGAAGTTGCTATTTTGTAGTATTTGTTTGGGTTTTTTGGATGCATAACAAATACCAAAGGCATTTTACGTTGCGGGAATTGTGTATCGTACGTACAGGTGGTTTGCCAATCTTTATCTTCAATGTAGACAACATCGAAGCCAATCATTGATTCGTAATAAGTAGTTTTTTCATCAAATATCCCAGTCTCAATTTTACATCCCGCACCCAAATGATGTGTTTCTATCTCTTGAGCTAATGATGTTTGAGGATGTTTTTCAAATACGGCAATATAATCCCCTCGCCATGTGTTTCCTCATCTTGTATGGTAAATCATATTTTGGTATCTTCCATATATGCGTTCATGGGTTTTGTTGAAAAAATACGGATCATACAGCGCTGAAGTGGTTAGTTTGATTCATAAGTCTTCGTAGGTGTAGGTATAGAGATATCAGGTGATGATAGTCTGTAAATATTCTTGGCCATCGTATGGATCCTTAAATTTTGTCCATTTGTATTTTTTTTCCGGCGTGTCATCTCCATTCAATCATTTTACAAGCAACCCTGTTCCTATGTGAATAGTAATACCAGGGTTAGGATATGATCAGGTATCAGGTGGTAGCGCAGTTTCAAACGAAACGTTTTTTTGTGGTACAGGATTGGTAGTTTTAAGCGTGTTTCTACATCCTGCAAGAAATAGGAATCAGAACAAAGAGAGAAAAATCAGGTGCTTCATGATTTTTTAGTCAAGGAAAGTGAAAGAATTGATAATATTCAAAACATCAGGTATTGTAGATAATCTTACATTAATGTTGTAGACAAAACGATCATCAAAAAAACAGATATTTCATTGTTTCCAAAGATATCAAAAAACGTCATAACTGCCGTACGTATAGTAGGTAGTGTGTTTTCCAGTATGTATATCAGATCTGTTTGGTTCGTAATTGTTTTGAAGAGCTAAACATGTTTGAAGTTCAGTTGGTTCTTTTCTAGAAGAAATAGGAGTAGCAATTACATGAAGAAAACTAATATCATCCATTTGAAAACCATTGAATAACTTATCAGTAAGATAGAGATCAACAGTATACATAGATGGACGAGCTATTTGCCAAAATTGTAAGCGTTCAGGAATAGCTATACTGAACAGATTTTTGTATACAAAAGTATTTCATGAAACAATCATGTTGCTATATATTCAGGTTGTTTGTGGAATCAAAGCATATTGTCATGTGTTCTCTGATTGTTTTTGAGGCGTTTTTTGTGGAAAAAAGACGAATGAAGGTATGATTTTTGTGATAAAATTGTTGTCAGAAGAAGATATCGTATAAGTAAGACCATCATGTATAAAACAAATATCTTTGGATGGAAAAGAGGATTCGGGATATCTAATGGTATTGATATACAATGTTTTCCCATTGATTGTTTTTGATGTGCTACTGATAAATTCTCATATAGTATCTTCGCATTTGGTTTTTTCATCTCCCCGCTCAGTAGAAAAAGAGCCATTATTTATATATATACTTATACTATTCTTTTTACTAAAAAGAAGTAATGATTCTATTTGTAATCAAGTGCTATATTCCCATTCATCAAAAGTATATGGTAGTGAGAGAGAAAAAAATCAACTATAGGTTAATGTAGTGTTTTTTATGGATATGTTTTGTCCTATCTGAATATTTTGGGAAAACTTTCCTGTCAGAGGAACGATAAATCATTCTGATTGATTGTTATAGGTCTGTTTATTTTCCAATTCAGGGTATACAATAAATTCTTTGTTAGGATATATATATCCTGTATAAGAAATTGCTAGTGTAGCAGGCGTTTTGTCGGATGTAAGAGAACATCCACTAAGTCATAAAATAAAAATACTAAAAAATAATAAAAGATATTTCATATGTGTATAGTTTATCTAATAAAAAATATAGGGAAGGAATTGCCTTCCCTATAAAGAGTAGGGTAATGAAAACAAGATGAATTCATTACTGAGCATTGAAAGTAAAAGGAACACCGATTTTGCACGATCCATTGTTGTTATAAAGTACACAATGTGCATGGGGCGCAGTAGAGGTTCCTCCAGACATACCAACATAACCGATAATTGTTACTCCTGCCTTAATATATGTGCCAACGGATAGTGTCGGTGCATATTTCAGATGAGCTATACGAAAAACATATTTAGTGCCATTAGAAGCCTCTTGCTCTATGTCTATGGCATTTCCATATCCAGATGAATTAACCATTATTCGTATAACTTTTCCATCTAAGGGAGACTTGACAGTAGCGCCATTGTCAGCGTAAGGAGTAGAACAGTTTTTATTCCAATCTACAGCATAACTATCATCAGCCTGACAGCCTTGATTATAGTGTCCTCCTTCGCCAGGTCCGCTTCCACATCCGCCAGATTCATTTGCACCTATCCAATCAAGTCGATTGTACCAACTTGATCCATCAGCTCCAAAAGGCCAAGAAATGGAACTTGTGCCTGAATAACTGAATGTATTTTTGCTGTTCCATAGGTCTGAATAACTCGAAGTGTTGATGGGATTTTTACTGATACTATACACATAGTTGTAAGCAAAACATCCACTATTGGAGATTTTGGTAGATAATAACCAATAGCTTCCTGTTTTTGTCATAGGTAGATACGTTGTAGTGCCAGTTGCACGATCATAGAGCTTTACAGACAAAGACAATGTGCCAATGACATCATATACTTTGAATGTATAATAGGTAGAATTAGGTCTGCCAAAACGTGGGGATACTGTGTATCCTGTAATTGTTCCAGCTTTGAGGTGTAAAGTATCCAATGATCCTGAGGTAGAATCATTTACCGAAGAAGATTGATTGTCTGCAACGGTCATATTTTGGTTGTCGACCGGAGACATATCCTCTTTTTGGCAGGCTCCTAAACCTATGAGGAACAATACTGCCAAGAAAACAAAGTGTTTCATGATAATAAGATTTTTGATTGTTTGACATTTGTTGATATGATGCATCAATAAGGACGATATCCAGAATAATCTCTTGATGAACAAGATTATCCTTTCTGCTCCCCGTTGCTAGCTTGGGAAGA
>CAZMZJ010000043.1:0-1225 GCA_964570825.1 uncultured Lachnospiraceae bacterium
AGGCCAGTTGTTTTCCATCTCGAGCATAATCTGATCAGCACGGCTCTTCACCACGAAAGCTACTATCCCTACAGTCTTCTCGGTCTCTCCCTTGATCGCTGCCCTGGTTCCGTACCACTTGTACGGATTGCCTTGCACGGCAGCGGTTGCACAACAGTCTAACGAAAAATCCTTTCCCACGGCGGCTATGATAGCTGGCTCCAGGTAGAGCTCTGCTCGGATGGCCGCTCGGATGGGGTGCACAAGCTCGGGATTGCCTGCGATCGCCGCCTGGGTTATAATGGGCAGCTCCGGAGTAGCCTGGATAGTGGCCGTCACGCCTACATCCAGTTCGTCATTCTTGGCGACTGTGGCTTTTATCTTCCCCGGCAGCTCTCGGACGGTTCGGATTGCGGCCTGGACGCTATAAGTTTGGCTTCTGGTGATCTCCGCTTCTTCAAACATACTCGATCGCCAGTTGCCGCAGGGCGGACCGATATCGATAAACTGGCTGACGTTCCCCCAGTTCGGCGTATCTCCTGGATGGGTGATGATATAGAGTACGTCTTTCTTTACCTGCATGCTCCAGTCGATACTCCTCCGGTTTTCCGGTGACCGAAAAGCAAGCTGCTCTTCGTGGCCTGCTTCTGCTGGGATCTTGTAGAACCAATAGAACCCTTCTGCCCACGAGGTACTGTCAGTGTATCGCGTAGACCAGAACCATTCTCGGTAAGGAAACTTGCCGAGGTTTTCATCGTGCTGCCACCAGAGAGATTCCATTGTTAGGCCTCGATGATCTTATAATCTTGTTTGGCGCTATCTACCGATCGTTTCCCCAGGACGGCGAACATGGTCTGCATTTCGTTCGTCCCCGTGGGCACCACCGATTGCACAGAACTGATAGATCCGGCCCGGTTGGCATACTCTGTTAGAGAATCGCCCAGATCATAAGAAAGATAAATCTTGTCGATATCACTACCAGGCGTTGGTTCAACCGTTATGGCAAAAACCGGTGTCGTGGACTGGTTCGAGACCACAATACTCTTGATCACGGACCCCAGATCTCTCAGGACGGTCCAGGTTTGGCCCGTATCCAAAGACCTCAGCAGCTTGCTTCCAGCTCCGGCCAGGATGCCCGCAGGACCACCTGCAATGGCAGGATACCATTTATCGCTCCAGATGGTGGTGGTGTCATAGACCTCTTCCCATTCACCTCCGGGGTACACGGCCCGATATATCTTATGGT
>CAZMZJ010000043.1:1325-3582 GCA_964570825.1 uncultured Lachnospiraceae bacterium
CAATGGCCGTCATCCACATAGAACAGGTTATAAATCTTCGAAGGGTGGGAATGGACGAGCGTGAATCTGCCGCCCACCGACAGGAAGATGTTATATATTCCGCCATCGGTTACCGCGAGGACCAGCCACATCTTATGATAGATCTGCCAGGAGTTTATTATCCGCACTCCGGGCAAAGGTTGCGACACCTCCCACTGGTCTTGCTCGTATCTGGGGGATTCGGGATCCTGCTCGATAGGCCGGGTCATGATCCGGTCGGACGCAGATATGGTGAGGGTGGGGAGCTCTTCAGTCATGCCTCGCTCCTGGCAATCCTCGCCCGGATGCCTACGGATAGCTCTCTCTTACCACTGACTGCCGCCCTGATCGCAGTCTCCAGTTCGTACATGAACACTACCCTAGCCAGGATATTGCATGTCAGATCAAAGTCCCTGGCCACCGCAGCCCGAGTCTCGATATCCAGCTGGGGCTCTCCCCGGACAGCTGCAAAATAGCTACATGGTAGCCATGGTTCGCCTCGGACGGCGGCCCGAGTCTCGATGGGCAGCTCCGGGTTGCCCCGGATGGCCGATATGATAGATGGCTCCAGGAGACGATCAGCTCTTATAGCAGCCCTCATTGGCAGCCAGAGGTCTCTGGTCGTCCGGACGGATGCAGATATGACGGCTGCCAGCTCTCTGCTGTAGGCTACCAGGGCATCAATCCCGCATTCCAGTTCGTTATCTGTGGCCACGGCCGCCCGGCTGATGTACGGCAATGTGGCATCTCCCTTGATCGCAGCCTTCACGTAGCAATCCAGATAGAAGAGCTGCAGGCTGTAATCCACACCAGCTGCAAACATGCCCGGCAGCACCGAGTTCAGGAGGTCCAGCTTCTGAGTAGCCAGCCTCATGGCATCAACAGAATTGAAATCGATCTTAGCCTGTGCCGGCCAGACGGATTGAACGGTGGTTGCACCGGGCAGTCCGATCAGGAAATCTAATACTTCTTGGGATGTCTGAGCCGTTCCGCAGCCGGTCAGGACTTTGGTATAAGTCTGTAGTCTCACCCGGTAGTCGTGGTCGCTCTCCCCCGTCCTCCGTGGCAGGCTGTAGATCTTTCCCCAGACATCGTCCAACGATGGTAGGAACCCGTCGCTTTCGCCTTTGGCAAACTCGATCTTATTGAACAGGGCGAACGCCTGGATTCCTTGCTGGAGGTAGTCGAACCTCTGAGCCAGGCCGTAGGCGATGCTATCTATCACCGGGGGAGCGGATCGGGGCGGCTTGACGATCCTGGCCACAATCCCGACTTTCAGCTCGGTGTTGGCTCGATATGGAGAGCCTGTGTACCAATCAGATCCATAGAAAGAATCGCCGTAGCCTGTCATGAAATCAGTGCTCTGTGATCAGTCTCGATGTGTTGAAGCGGTTGCAGAACTTGCCCTTGACCCCGAGGAAGTATTCAGTCTCATCCCATCTGGCAGGGCGGGATTCCAAGGGATTGATGGGTGTTCCGATCTCCTGAAACTCGAACGGCTTCCGGCAATCCGGGCAGAACTCAGTATCAGAGAGCTGTCCACATCTAGGGCACCGCCACACAGTCTTTGCACCGCATACAGGGCAAGAGGTGGCTGGACCCTTTGACCGGAACACCGCATCACATGCCTTGCAGTGGACCTGTGACCCCTCCCAGACGGTAGTCTCCTTGTAGATGACAGGCTCCTCGCCTTCTGCCAGGGAGAGGATCACGGCAAGAGATTGGGTAGGGGTGCCGTACTCTCCGCAGCTCTTCATCTTCCGGGCCAGGTCGGGGGTTACGGGCAGCCAACCGACTTTAGCCAGGCCCTCTGGTGTCTTGCTGCCCCAGGGCGATATCTGGCCTGTCAGGAGGTCAAACTCTTGTTCCTGGCGGCCATCCCGGTATTCTCGCCACCAGAAAAAAGAGAGGGCAGCCTTCCAGCAATTGGGGGCTATCTCGGGCATCCGTAATCCTCATCACATGGGAACGGGTCCCCCCGGATTCGCTCTAACTCTCCTTGTTCTGCGATATACTGATCCGAGTACACGACGAAGGCCCGGACGTTAACTGCCTGTTCTGGCATCTAGATCTCCTGCCAACGGACAAAATTTGAAATCTCCGCCTTCTCACCAAAGCTGCTATCGTCTTCCAGTACAAGCTGATGAACTACCAGTTTGGTCACTTTCAGGGGGCTCGCGGGAGTGTAGACGGTGGTATCGAACACAAGCGGGCTGGTGGTTGTGTAGTTGTCCGCATC
>CAZMZJ010000044.1:0-3551 GCA_964570825.1 uncultured Lachnospiraceae bacterium
TTGAATTTCTGTATTATTATACTCCATTTTCAGGATTTTCTGTATTTTTTGGTTCAACAGCCGTCCATAAACCTACTGGACAGCTTGAATCAGCCCATGATAACTTATCTAAAAACTGGCCATTAGATCGAATAAAACAGCCGCAATCATCATGCGCACAAATTCCTATGTTTTTATCAGGACTATATACTTTAAATAAGCCACACTGATTACTTTTACAAATATTAAAGCGTTGTGTTCTAACTTCTTCAGAACAATGAGGATTACCCTGTATAACATGTTGAATAGCTGCTTTTGTAAAATTAGCAGCCTTTTTTAACAAAGATGGTTCCTTTTGAACAGGTACTTGTGTTATGTGTTGATTACAAATTTTAATTGTTTTAGGATTATTTGTTATATATCCACAAGCCTCGCAAATATAGCCATCTCCATTTTTAGTCCATTGACATCTAGACATTAAATAGCCCTTATGTTGCAAGTTAGACCAGATTTTAGTATATATGGAGGCTGATGCTGATTATATGCATATCTATAATAACTCTCATATACTACGCTAGTGTTACAATAACAGTCGGTATAATATTGTAATGTATTATTTACTGACAAAAAACGCACTTTATTTCCAGCGTATGGAAATAAGTCTCCTATTAATCTAAAATTTCCATTCATGACTAAAAATTGATAACTGCCTCCTGAAATTCTATTTAAAACTTGCCATACTTTTATAAACGCGGCATTATTCTTATCGTTGTATATATATAAAGGTGCATATGACAATTGTAACCGATCTCCAGTACTCGAATAGTTATAGTCTTCGGGATCTCCAAAAACCCATAAGCATCCATGATATCCATACCATTCACCCCATACTGCCTCATCCTTATACCAAACATTATCAAAATTAGCAGCCCGTTCTACTACATATGTGCCACCAATATCTCTAGGCTGTTCATAATTTGATAGAGATTGACCAAGAGGGCCTCCTAACCAATCTGGATTAGGCTCCCACATATCATTAGGAATTTCTATCTCATAATATTCTGGACCACTACCTCCATAACAAAAATGGCATAATTTGGGTTCAGGAGCGCAAGCTATTTCTTGCGGAGGAATTATATCAACTAAAACTGTTGTATTATTTAAATCATATATTCCAGATTGTATAGGATCACAATAATCTAAATGTAAAGTCAAGGTATCCATATTATTAAAATCAAGAGCATTACCAGAATTAGCGAAATTAACACTAAATCTAGAAGCTATATTAGCAAAAGCATTTTCATGCACAGCAAGATATTGCGGATTACAAACTGCATACATAGAATATATATTATAATCATCGGGATATATGTTCAACCATGCTGGCCCTAAAAATACTGATAAAATAGTACTAGAATCAATAGGATCAATATGAAATAGAGCATCTAAACGAGGAATACAAGGAGAACTATATCTACGCCACAAAGAGTCATAAGCGTTTTGCGGTATTCCTTGAATCTTACAATCACAACATATATATTCTGATGGAGCAAAAATTTTATTATAAAGATAGTACCTACGTGGACCAAAAACCGCACCATATCTCTCAACATAAAATTGGTTAGCATAGACATCTTTTCTCAAGCAATCCATGTGTAAGTAATGCTCGCCATTTAGTCTGTGTCCTTCAGAACAATATTCTTTTTCTAGATATCCATAACCATAAAGTCCAGCACTGGGATAATGTTGTCGCAATTCATTAATTGTGCGGGATTTAAAACCATTAATTGTCACTTTCATAGTTTTACCCAGCGATCCAAGACCCGCCTGGGAAGTATTGTCGATTGGTAGTAAACCAGATTGAAAAGGCTGACATTGATTACTATATGTTTCAGTATATGGATCATACACAGGATATAGCATATCCCAAACTAGACCATATCCCTTAATATACAATCCGCTAAAAGTAACTAAATTCCTTCCATCATAATCGTTATAACCTATAGTTTTTTCATAATAACTATCATTAGTTTGAATTTTAGCAGGATGACCATGAAAGTCATAATTCGTCGGTAAATCTAGCGGTCTAACAGTAATAATCATATTATCAAAATTACACAGACTAAAGTCTTCATGAACACCATATGCTAAATAGGTTGAATAATCAGGAATATTAGGCCAATAAATAGAACTATTAGACACTCTGTGTGATCCCAAAATATCAAAAGATAGAGATCTACCATCCAAGTTACCATGATCCGGCTTAATTTGATAACATTCACCATTAAAGTGAATTGGTAGTATACCACTGGTATGCGAGTTAAGCCCCAAAGAGTTATCTCTTTCTCTTACGACACCGCTAGATACTATATAATCACCAGTATATTCTCCGATAACAGTTCTAAAAAAGGCTGGCGTATAACTAACATGTGTATTTGTATAGTAATCAGAGTAATATGTATTACCAAGATTAGTATTATGGGCCTGTAAGGTAGTAAAAGCTATAATATAAACTGGAGATCTATTTTCAATCTCCTTATTTTTATAATAGTAAATATAGTTTTCTCCTGAAGGAGCAATATTACTATCATAAATAGAGCCACTTGGCACTCCAAGCCCAATATCTATGATTAAACTATGATATCCACAAACCTCTTTATAATCTGAGTAATTACAAAGTCTCATATCAATTAAATTCACAAAGCCTGTTGCATCGTAAGGTAGATATACAGGATAGATAGGTGGTATACCATAATCGTCCACAGTATCTCCCCCAGAACGATTTTCATTAATAGAATATGCTTCAGCAGCATTACGTATTACTAAATCACGATGACGATTATAACCCAATACTGTATTGCCCCACATCAACGAATAAGTCGCCACATACCAAAAATTTCCTCCTTTTTCTAAGGGCGCTCTACCATAATACAAAGTGCGATTTAATTCTTCGCACTTGTTACACCATGAATCTTCAGGACCATAACTAGTGATGCCACTAATGGTAATTTCAAAACCATTAGCAGTAGTGTGTATAGAGCTTGGTCGTGGACTATTAGAAAAATAATATGGTATACCAGAATCTACTGGCAATTCCAAAGGCACTAATAATTGCGCTTCTGTATCAAAACTAGCAAATGGTAGGGCTTGTGAATTATATAATTCAAAAGTTGGACAAGACACTTTACAACGATAAGCGGGATAGGTTGTTGCTAAACAGCTCATTCCTAATTTTGTATAAAATTTATTTCCCATTTTGTTTCCTTAACATGGACAAGACGCATTAATTAATACCCAATAACCTTCACTCATTTGACCAACAATAGCATAATCTCCGCTATATAATTGTTGACCTTGAATCATTATCCAGTCATGAATTTGAATAGTTTGATGCGCCGATCTCCAAGAAAATCGTTGAGTGGTTGGATTCTGATATCTAGCATAAAGTACGCCAGAACCTACCCCTTGTCGTTCTAACATAGTTATCATTCGAGCTACCGCAATGCCACCGCCACCGCCACTAGCATTCCATACTTTACGATCATCGTCCCATCTAATATCTAACGGACCAA
>CAZMZJ010000045.1:0-3509 GCA_964570825.1 uncultured Lachnospiraceae bacterium
GAGGGCTGAAATATAATGAAAACATGGGTTTGGGAAATCTGCAAAATCTTTGCGAAAACCGCCGACTTATCTTTCAAATCACCGAGTGCAGCACATTTGACAGCGAAAGGATGGTTATTATGAATAAAAACAATATGCACATCTCCGGTAGCGGCACTATCGCCGCGGGCGATTACGGCAGCATTCACGTGAGCGGTTCGGGCAGAATCAACGGCTCAGTTACCTGCGCGGATCTGCATTGCTCGGGTTCTGCCACGGCGGAAGGCGACGTCATCAGTTCCGGCGACGTTAAATGTTCAGGATCATTTCACGGCTCTGGAAAAGTTGAGGCGGCATTGGTCTCATGCTCGGGTTCTGCAAAAGTAGACGGCGGAATCAAAGCCGACACCATTAAAGCGGATGGTGCGATCAAAGCCGCCAACATGGAGGCGGAGCGCATTGTTGTCAGCGGAGCCTGCGGTGTCCCAGGGCTGATGAACGCCGAAACCATCGAGATTAAACTCGGCGGAAGATGCACGGTCGGCAGCATCGGCTGCGGGAAACTGACGGTGAAACCCGGAATCGGATGCGAGAGGTTCTTGTTGGGGTGCAAAAGAGACGATCTGCTGGAAGTCGGTACGATCGAGGGAGACGAAATCGAACTCGAAAATACTACGGCAGACATCGTGCGCGGCAAAAACATCATTATCGGAAAAAACTGCACCATCAAGACCGTCGAATACAGCCAAAATTTAACGGTTAATCCTTCGAGCGAAGTAAAAGCACAGATAATGATATAACCCCTTGTGGAAAAAAGCTGCACACTTTGCCGAATTATATTGACCTCGCGGCATAGATTAAGCCTGTAGGATTTGTTCCTGCAGGCTTCTTTGTTACAGTTTTCTATGATACTATTATAACACAGTATTCATACAATGTCGTCCACGATATTACGCATTATTTTCCGTATAAAAGAAGGGCGAGTTGCTGTATCGCACGGTTATTTTTGTTATGAGCCGAGGACCGTTCAACGTTGAAATGATCGCAGATATCATATAATGCGTCTATCTGTTTCTCCTCTGCGTTCCAGTCAGTGCAGTAAAATTGCTCCTGTTTGTTGGGTGCACACACTGTTCAAATCCGCCTTGTCCCGTTTGTTGGGTGCACACACCCCCTATTCCCGTTTGTTGAGTGCAGGGTGAAATTGGCCTTTACTCCCTACAAACGGAACTTTTTTAATGCACTCTACAAACGGGTAATAAAATAAAGCCGCCAAAAAGCCTTTATGTACAAAGACTTTTTGACAGCTATGGGTGCAAAATAAGAACCCATGCTTCGTATCAAAGCACGGGTTCTTATATGGCTTGTGCATCGAAAAAAGATGCCATCGTAAAATCCCTGAAAACGCCTGTGTTAAAAGGGAAAATCGACTTTTTTAATTACTCGGCGAATACTCTTTTCACTTCAAAACTCAGTACTTGGTGAAGATAGAGTGCGTCATAAAAAGATGCCACTTTTCACTTTTGATGAGGTGGGCCGCTCAGAGCAGCTTGACCTCATTTTCTTTTACCAAACGCAGTATGGAATCAGCTCGTCCCGTTTTTCATACGGAAGATTCAGAAATTAGTATCCTTGTTCTAATAATCTGCCTTGTCCCTTTAGCTGAGCTTCTTTTTCCGAAAAACCAAATTTAGCGCAAAGCTTTGCTCTGAGACGATAATCGCATTTGTTATAGGATAAATAATATGATACTATCGAGCTAAGTATACATGATGCGAACCTTGTGTTCTTTGAATTATCAAGATATTCTTTCAGCTTCGTAATTTCTTGAAAATCAACCGTTTTTAAGCAATTGACTTTTAAATCCATAAGAATCAATTTAGCGGATATAGTGTTTTCTTTTAACAGAGCTTCTTTCGCTGCAGGTAATAAATATGGGCTATTAAGAGAAACTGCCACTTTATTTATCATACCTCGAACCATACCAGAAACAAGCACATCCAACAATTTTTTTGTCGCTGATTCAATGTCTTCACGGCGAAATGCTTTATTCTCTTTTTTTGCTCGTTCGACTATAAATTCTACTAAGCTATTCTGAAGATAACCCATAGTGCCTATTATAGCTTTTACTGAGCGCATACCAAGTTTATGTAATGTCCACTGAATAAATCAAAAACCAAGCCGCGATACGGCTTTCCCGGTTTTTTGATTTATTTAAGTGCAAGGTTTTTACATGAAATTATATAAAAACCTTGCACTTGAATCCGGCATAATAAATACGCCGGATTCAGTGAGACATCAAGAAATGCTGTAAATTATATTCGTGTTGCTCTGAATACTTTTACGGAGTGCGGTTCGACCTTAGGGCAGATGCCGCTGTCATAAATTCCTAAATCTTCATGAGCGATAACATCGCGGATTTTAACCTTATCAGTAATCTCCCAACCGCAATAATCCCAGCTGAGAGGCATTAATTTGGGATTATCAAACTGGTTGAGAAGACAAAACGCAATATCCCCGCCGTATAAGGGCTTGGCAAGAATAACGTCCTGACAAGCAAGCTCTGGGATTCTGAACGCGGAAAGTCCCAGGTCATCCTGGTTTATGTCAATAAGCTCTTTATTCAGCAGTATATTGAGTATTTCGGGTGTTGTGCTTCTTACGTCATGCCCCATAAGTAAGGGTGCCGACAGCATACACCAAAGAGCAAAATGAGCTTCATACTCGTTTACCGTGCAGCCGCCGCCTATTTTGCCGACATAACCGTCACCGTTAAGCCCGACAACCATCATATCCGGGTCGTTCCACGCGCTGTGACCGGCATATGCCTCCAGCCCTACCGCGTTGAGTGCTACATTTACAATCGAGTTCCAGCTGTCCGTTATATCACCCGCAAGTCTCCACATATTTGCGCCGCAACTCTTCATCCATTCGCTGACCTGCCTTTTTCCGAGACAGCCGGAGAATATTATATCCCTGCCGCTTTCACGAAGTGCCTGACCCATTCTGCGGAAAAGATGAGTCGGATTGGCGCCCGGAGCGGGATAACCGAAGTCATATTTCAACAAATCAACTCCCCATTCGGCAAATTTAGTGGCATCCCGGCGTTCAAAGCCGAAACTGCCAGGTCGTCTGCAATACGTAAGAACTCCGCCGCCGGCATATAGACCGTACTTAAGTCCGCGCTCATGTATATAATCGCCCAGAGCCTTCATACCGGACGGAAAAGTTTCGGGGTCCGGCTGTAAATCTCCGTTTCCGTCGCGCTCTCTGCTCATCCAGCAGTCGTCAACCGAAACAATGTTGTATCCGGCATCCAAAAAGCCGAAATCCGCCATAGCGTCGGCGGTTTCGCGTATAACACGCTCATTTATAGACATATAACCGAAATAATTCCATGCGTTCCAACCCATAGGCGGTTTTAATGCGAGCATTGCCATATGTATATTCCTCGTTTCTTATAATTGTTAATAGGTAAAGTGTCCCCTTTGTCAAGACACAAATTCTTAATTATGCCTTACACCTCGTTC
>CAZMZJ010000046.1:0-3345 GCA_964570825.1 uncultured Lachnospiraceae bacterium
AGCCGCTCCATTTCGGAGAACGTCACATGGGGACAGCGCAAGCGGATGGCGGACGGCAAGGTCAGCTTCGCCTACAGCCGCTTCATGGGGCTGGACAAAGATAAGGAAACGGGAAAAATCGTGGTGAATCCCGAACAGGCGGAAGTCGTAAAGCTGATTTTCCGGCTGTTCCTGGAGGGGCTTACCCCTCATGCGATTGCCGTGGAACTGACGAACCGGGGCATTAAGACGCCGGGCGGCAAGGATGTCTGGAATCAGCAGACGGTGCGCCGGATGCTCTCAAACGAGAAATACAAGGGCGATGCCCTTTTGCAGAAGGAATTCACGGTTGATTTCCTGCAGAAAAAGCTGAAGAAGAACGAGGGCGAGGTGCCACAGTATTATGTGGAGGGCAACCATGAGGCAATTATCAGCCCGGCGGTATTCGACATGGTGCAGGCGGAACTTGCCAGACGCACGAAAGGCGGCTCACGGTACAGCGGCGTGAGCATTTTCTCCAACAAGATAAAATGTGGGGACTGCGGCGGCTGGTACGGCTCGAAGGTCTGGCATTCCACCGACCGGTACCGCAAAGTCATCTACCGCTGCAACCGCAAGTACAATGGAGAAAAATGCCAGACTCCCCATGTCACGGAGGATGAGGTCAAAGCGGCGTTCGTGTCGGCTTACAATCAACTGGTCACGGAGAAAAAGGAAATTATCGCAAATGCGGAAATCATCCGCAGGACGCTCTGCTCAACAGATACCCTGCAGGAAGAAAAACGCAAGCTGGAGGATGAGATGTCGGTGCTTGTGGAAATGACGCAGAACATCGTGGCGGAGAATGCCCGTGTGGCGCAGGACCAGGACGAGTACCAGAAACGCTACGACGGGCTGGTTCAGCGATACGAAGCGACAAAAGTACGACACGATGAGGTGGTGTCCGCCATCTCCGTAAAGCAGGCGCAGGATGAGCGGCTGTCGGACTTTATCAAAATGCTGAAATTACAGGATGGTGCCATCCGGGAATTCGACTGCGGGCTTTGGGGCTGCATGGTCGAGTACGTCACGATTGGCAGGGACAAAGAGATAACGGTCACCTTCAGGGACGGCACGGAGGTGCAGGCATAACGGAACACGGATCATTTATGGCACTCGGCTGCGGCCGGGTGTTTTTTGTTATGAGATCAAAATATCTACAACGCGAAATTGATTCACGCATGAACTGTGAACAATCCTCCTATCTTACCCCGTAACGGTGCATACGGCATCGTTATGAGGGGTGTGCATTTTTGCACATGTGCGGGTGCATCGTTAAGGGGTAGAAATGTCGCTCCGTTATGTTGTATCAATTATGATGCGATAACCGACCCCACCAGCGGATCTGGCTCCCTGCTGATCAACATCGGAAAAAGCGTCGCTAAGTATATGGGCAGCGGAGATAAGATCAAATACTATGCCCAGGAGCTTAAGGAAAACACCTATAACCTCACCCGCATGAACCTTGTCATGCGCGGAATCATCCCTTCCAATATTGTGACGCGCAACGGCGACACGCTGGAAGAGGACTGGCCGTATTTCGATGAGAGCGATCCGGTCGGAACCTATGACCCGTTGTATGTGGATGCCGTCGTTTCCAATCCTCCTTATTCGCAGAACTGGAACCCGGTAAATAAAGAAAACGATCCGCGATATAAGCGTTACGGCACTGCACCGAAGGGCAAGGCCGACTACGCTTTCCTGCTGCATGATCTTTATCATATCAAGCCGGACGGCATTATGACCATTGTTCTTCCCCATGGGGTACTGTTCCGCGGCGGAGAAGAAGGAGCTATCCGTAAAAATCTGATTGAGAACAACAACATCGACACAGTGATCGGGCTGCCGGCCAACATTTTCTTCGGCACCGGTATTCCAACCATCATCATGGTGCTCAAGCAAAGACGGAGCAATACCGATGTTTTGATTGTGGATGCTTCCAAGGGCTTTGAAAAAGTCGGGAAGAACAACAAGCTTCGTTCCTCAGACATCAAGCGTATCGTTGATGTGGTTTTGCATCGGGAAACAGTGGACAAGTTCTCAAGGCTTGTGACCCGCGACGAAATCCGAAGCAACGATTATAACCTGAACATTCCCCGCTATGTGGATTCCTCGGAAAAGGCGGAAAGCTGGGATATTTACGCCTCCATGTTCGGCGGTGTCCCTGCGGCGGAGGTGGAAGACCTCGGGGTCTATTGGGACGCGTTCCCGGCGCTGAAATCGGCGCTGTTTACCGATTTGGGCAGCGAATATCTGCACCTCGGCGTTGCGGATATAAAAAAAGCCGTCGAGGAACACGGCGATATTCGCACCTTTGAAGGGATGTTTGATACCGCCTTTGCGTCATTTGATACGGTGCTGTACAGGGAACTGCTGGGCGATGTGCAAAGCGTCAATGTATCTAAGGAGGAGAGCATTCTTGCCTCTCAGATCTTCGAGAGGCTGGCTGGAATTCCGCTTGTCGATCAATACGAGGCCTACCAGCTTCTTGATAACGAGTGGACGCGCATTGCGGTCGATCTTGAAATTGTTCAGACCGAGGGCTTTGACGCCGTCAAAAAAGTTGACCCTAACATGGTGATCAAGAATAGGGATAACAAGGAAACTGAGGTGCAGGACGGCTGGGTTGGTCATGTTTTGCCCTTTGAACTTGTTCAGAATCAGATGCTCTCAGACGCCGTAGCTGCGCTGCACGGCAACGAGGACAGACTTGCCGAAATCGTCTCCGAGTATGACGAACTGCTGGAAGAACTGCCGGAGGAAGAGAAAGAAAAGGACTTTGTCAACGATGACAAAACCGCTTTTGTTCCGGCAGAGGTGAAAAAAGCAATCAAAGCCAAAGATGCCGACGCGGATGTTCTTGCAATCCTCAAAAAATACGACAAATTAAGCACCGAGGAAAAGGAACTGAAAAAGAAGATCAAGGCAGAGGCCGCCGAGCTGCAAATGAAAACCAAAGCCACGATTGAATCGCTCACCGATGAAGAGGCCTATGAGTTGCTCCGCTGCAAATGGATTGAGCCCATTACTGCGGGCTTGAAAAAGCTGCCCGGCAATATTGTGACCGTGTTTGCCGCAACGCTGGAAGCTCTTTCAAAGAAATATGAAACCACTTATTCCGAGGTGGAACAGCAGATCAAAGAAACCGAAGGTTCACTTTCCGTCCTGATTGACCAGCTGACCGGCAGTGAATTTGATTTGCAGGGGCTTTCCGAGTTCAAAAAGCTGCTCGGAGGTGAAAAATAATGGCGGATAAATCAAAGAAACCTGCCATTCGCTTCGCCGGATTCACGGATGCTTGGGAACAGCGTAAGGTTGGTGAACTGG
>CAZMZJ010000047.1:0-3114 GCA_964570825.1 uncultured Lachnospiraceae bacterium
GACTGTTTCAACGATCTCTTCAGCGAATCCCTGGATATTGTACTCATCCCATCCGCCAGCAAAATCCTTGAGCTGATCCTCTAATATTTCAGTGGTGGTTGCTGATCGAACCAAGAACGATCCAATAGGTCGAAATGGAGCATATATAGATGTAGTTCTAATATCTGTTATACTGTCATAATCTAATTGTTTAATTTTTATTTTATGCTCAATTATATCATGAGCATTATTTATATCTTTGGCTACAATTAGATCTTTTCGTATTCCATTTGGAAGATCAATCTCTCCGACAAAGTATTTAGTTTCCATTTAATATTCACCAACTTTTATCTTTTGATTTATGTCCCAAACTACTATTCTATTGGAGAAATAAAAGATTATCTCTCCCGGCCCAAATAGGATTCTCCTAAGATGCATTAATTCCATCCCTCCGCTCTAAATATTTCTTCATTATCACATCTTATGCTATATCTAACACCATTTATTCTTATGACTCTTAAAGGTTCGGATATATTAATTTCTAATTGATCTTTTCCATCTTCATCACTTGATAGTTTAATATATATATCATTTGTCCAAGATCTAATATGTGACATAATGCCAGATTGTTTAGTTCCACATCTTGTAGTCACTCCTCTATTCCCTTGTAGATATCCGTAGAAATGTGCCATTATCAATCCCACCAATATTTATTTATATTTTTAAATTCCTCGCAATGATCGCAATTATCTTCATCACAAGATTCACATAGATTAGATTCTGACATTGAGTAAATTTTGTCATATTTATCTAATTCTTTCATATATGCATAATAATCAGGCAGTTTAGGAGTAAATGTGCCTTTTTTGATGGTGCCATTGAATTTAAGTTTTATTATGTCACCATCTTTTACGATAAGTGTATTAAATTTTTTCTGTTTTATATCGTCGCGGAGTTCAACAAATTCCGATATACATGAGGTTAGGATATCTTTTGTTGAAGCATATACAATAATACCTATATTATAAAAATCATATATTGTAATAGGATTATTGTTTTTAGCTATGTATATATTTCCATTTTTATCTAATATTGTGAATACAAAATCTCCTTCTACTGATTCGCACATCCTTTTTACGGTATTTATGGATATATCTGAGTACATGTCTAATATTTGTACTGCTAAATATGTATCAGTCTCTATTTTATTAATGTTAAGACCCATTTCTTTTTTAGTTTGTTCCACGTTATGGAGGATGCCATTATGGGCAAGTGCAAAATTTCTCCTAATCGAAGGGAATGGATGATTGTTATGGTTGAGAGCAGGCAGTCCGGTGGTTGCTAGGCGAACGTGACCTATATATGCGTCACTATCCCGATAGATTTGATCAAATCGAAAGTCATACGACGGCACAGGTGATTTAATTATCTCTATTTTATTGTTTTTTATATATGATACGCCTGTTGCATCCTGGCCGCGAGTTATGCTATGATAACCAAGAGATTCTACGATATCCATCAAATTGCATACTTGCCCTGAGTAGTTTAATACTCCAAATATTCCACACATTTTTATAACTCCTTTGAATTTAGATAATTGATTAGCTTGAGATATTTCTCAGATTCGTTTGATATGTAGGTTTTATATTCATCCCAATTTATTAGCTGGTGATTATTTATTGGAATGGTTTTTATAAACTGAATAACCGATTCAACAAATTGTAGAGTTGCCATGAAGGTATTAATATTTAGGGTGCCTCTAAACACTCTAAATTCAATCGTCGTATAATTGGAGAGGTTGACCGCATAATATCTATCTGCGGATTTGGCAGTCTCCAATAGTTCTTTTATTTGATCGTCGTTGTCGGTGGACATTGCGTATCTCTTGCACCAATGATTATATTGGGAAGGAGTGCGACGGGAGAACTTTATTATCTTATCCCAAGATCTTTCATAGAATATTAATATTTTTGCTATATTAATATCACATTCGTCATAAGTTTTACCTAAATATGATCTGTTTATGTGACAATGAAGTCCACAAGTGTCAGTATCATGGGATCGATAATCTTCGGATGCAAAAGTTTTGAATATCTCGTGATATGGTATTTTTGATATGTGATATTCTAGGGTGCACGGATGTGTTATCATTTCAATCCCTTCCTCGTTTAGACTGCCGTCATGACAAAAGTACACAGGTAGATCTTCAAAAAATGATTCATTGTCTTTTAAGAAGGACTTGGCATCATTACCGTTGTCAACCTCAAGTTCTATTCCCATATACAATGTATCATTTGAATCATTATATTCTTTGCTGTTGATATCTAGAAAGGTCAATTCCGGCGAATAACCATATTCATGAAGAAGATGGGGGATACGATCATTGTAACATGATTCACAATATGTACCGTCGTCAGTATTATAAGCATCATCACGGTAGAGATCAAATCCGCAGTCATCACAAGATGTAAATATATCTGAATAACAATCTGAGCAATATAGATGAATATTCATATCGTTACCCCATGCATCATCTCGTGATACAACAGTAGAGCAATTATGACATTCTATGAAGAGATTATTATAACATTCTTCACAATATAGTTCACCATCTGGTCCATTGGTGAGATCATCGATGTGGAGGGATTCACCGCAACCTGCACAAGTATAGTAATCTTCTTGGCATGCTTCACAGACGTTATCGGGCGATTCAAGTGGTATATCTTCACCGCAATGAATACATTCATGGATAAAGAGGACTTGTGGGATGGGCGGGGATGTATATCCAGGATAGGCGAGTACACATTCCGGCAACCACCATCTGCAAGAAAGATAGTAATTTCCACGGTCTGATATATCATCTATTATATATGTTTTGGTTATATCAACATATTCTAAGAGATCGAAATGTCCACATCCATAACGATCTGCTTCTTCGTCTGTCCAGTCTCGGGTAATTATTACCTCATCTCCTATTTGAAATTGCATATTTTTATTCACCCCAGTATATATTTTCTGTTTCAAACTGTTCTAATGATCGTAGGTGCGCGCGGTATTGCGCATTTTTGCGGGCGATAAAACGTTTGGCTGCTTGTTGACGACGCAGACGTTTGGCCCGGAATCCACGAGGCATTA
>CAZMZJ010000048.1:0-3056 GCA_964570825.1 uncultured Lachnospiraceae bacterium
ACAAAGCTCGGCGGCGTATGGACGGGGAAGTGAGGCGATTATGGATAACGGATTGTTGACGGCGTTATTGTCGTTTGCTGGTACGGCAGTTGGGGCGCTTGCCGGCATTATCGCTTCCGCACGGCTTACGAACTATCGCATACAGCAGCTTGAGAAAAAAGTGGAAGTCCATAACAACCTTGTCGCCCGGACTTACGAGCTTGAAAAGTATAAAGATGTCTGTGAAGAAAGGTTTAAGGTCGTCAACCATCGTATAGGCGACCTCGAAAACGCAGAATAAGGAAAGTGAGGAAAAAACCATGAGAGAAAAACTGGCTGGACTGCTCAGCGTGAAGACGATCATTACCTTTGTTATTATCGCTGTGTTCGCGATACTGGCGCTGCGCGGGTCGATAACGTCCGAGGTCGCTATGCCGATCATTACGATGGTAGTTGCGTTTTACTTCGGTACGCAGGTTGAGAAAAAGAACAATCAGACATAAGGAACCGCACCGGACATTCCACCGGCGATGGTCAGAGAATACGCTACGGAAAATCCGGGCGTATTCTTTTTGTTGTCAGTAGCGTTGTCAGTAGAGCAATTTTTATTAATTTCGCATAAGTTTTTTTAATCGCCCGACGCAAAACGCTGATATAAAAAAAGCCCTTTAAATCAGGCTTTTCTCGATTGTGGCGGAGAAGGGGAGATTTGAACTCCCGCGCCGGTTACCCGACCTACACCCTTTATGGGGAATTATAACACAACTGCACAAAAATGCAATAAATTTTTACGCATAACAGTAATATTTTGAAATAACCTATTGACAATTACGTGTAGCCGTAATAATATAAAAGCATAAATTACGGATACACGTAACGAGGTGAAGCACATGAGGTCAAATCTATTGGCAGAAATGGCAAGAAACAAAATAAGAAACTCCGACATAGGCGCAATCATCAATGTTTCGCCAAAAACAGTAACAAATAAAATCACTGGGGTAACTGCATTCACGATAGATGAAGCGATAAAAATCAGAAATACGTTTTTCAAGGGCATGGACTACGATTACCTTTTCGCCACTGAAAAAGAAACCGCGTAAGGAGGGAGGGTGGGCCATGAAAACCGAAATCTGGAACGGACACAAAATTAGATTCGTTGAAAAAGACGGCGAGTGGTGGGCGGTAGCCGTTGATGTTTGTTCAGCCCTTGGGTTAAAGCAGGTTACTCGTGCAATCAGCGGGCTAAAAAATGGGGTTACTAACAGTAAGGTCATCGATTCGCTAAACAGAGAGCAGTCCGTGAATATCATCAACGAAAAATCAATCTACCGCCTTGTATTCAAAAGTCGAAAGCCCGAAGCAGAGGACTTTCAGGATTGGGTCTACTCCATGCTGAAAGAACTCCGCAAGCAATCCGGCCTTGAGGGATTCCAAATCTTCCGTATGTTGGATAAGGCGCACCAATGTGAAACCATGAAGCGGTTGAGTGCAGAAATTCGCTCTACGCGCCCGCCTGTGCGGGTTGATTTCATCAAAGCCAACACCATAGCGAACAAGGCTATATCCAATCGGCACGGGTACGAGAAGATGATAAAGAAAGCGGATATGTCGCCCGTAATGTTAGCGGAAAGACAGCGCATTCTTGAGGATACCGTTAGCCTAATGTCCCTGAATGAGCGGTACTGCATCGGTCTATCCGTCAGTGAGCAGATTTATAAGGACGCAACTAACTAAACAAAGGAGAAGTCCCATGCCAAACACATCGCTAAACGACCTTGCATCCATTGACCGCGACTGGTTGACTCCGGCGCAGATCGCACCAGTGCTCGGTGCTGACCCAAATCTTATAAGATGGCAGGCGCACAACGAACGCGAGGCGCTAGGATTTCCGGTGGTCGTGCTCGGGACAAGAGTCAAAATACCAAAAATACCGTTCATCAAGTTTATGGGGGGCTCGGAAGTTCCATGAGCAAATACATCGAAAAAACAATTAAAAAACTCGAGCGATCCGCCAATAGATCGGCGCGTATTTACGAATGGTATCAAAACTACTTGCTTATCATAGTCACCCTGACGGCCCTTATCGGTGGAATCGTAGGTGGCATTATCGGCGTTCTTATAGGCTTTTCGGTTACAGGGCGGTAAAAACAAGGAGGTTGAAATCTGATGTTTGCAAATCTATTCACTGGCGTTTTTATGGGATTATTCGGAATTATAACAGTCATCATTATTGTTTATTTCATTAAAGATTTAAGAAAAACCATAAAAACCAAAGGAGAGATTTATGAAAAAAACAATCATATCTTTCATCATGGTATTTTTCATCATTGTACTATTTACGCAAACGGCACTTGCTGCCAAAAAAATCGATCATACTTACATCTACACTCAGGCAGAGATCAACGAAGTTATCCGCGTTGTTTATGCGGAATGCAAAAACCAACCGTACCTCGGAATGATTGGCGTTGCGCACACCGTATTCAGCCGATACGAGAACAATAAAGGCAAATATTCCATGAAACATATCACCAGACGCAGCCAATACGCCAAGGCTGGAGCGTGGATTTTCCGCTCAAAAAAGAAATCAGTAATCACAATCGTAGAAAAATGCCACAAGGCCGTATTATACGCCATGAACAATAGGATATTCCCCAGCAATTGCACCATGTTCCAACGGGCCAATAGATCACATTGGGGTAGAAGCAAGAACATACCGCGATACTGCCGGATTGGAGCCCATACGTTTTATACCGTAGGTAAGGACAAGCCGGTGAATGGTTTGGAATATGTTGATAAAAACGGGAAGTTGATTAGGAGGGACTTGGAATGTTCTGCATGATAACAGTAATATTTACTTTGATTATCTTGACGCTTATTGCCGCATTAACTGTTCTGATATTTTCTATCGTCAAAATGTTTCGCAAATAGGAGGACAACCCGTGAAGGATATATTGATTTTCGCGGCATCGCTGCTAATACCAAGTCTGGCGATATGGGCAATCGAGAAAATGTTAAGGAAAGGAGAGCGGAAGGATGACAGCAAAAGAAAAGTTTCTCGAAATATTCGACAAATACAT
>CAZMZJ010000049.1:0-2757 GCA_964570825.1 uncultured Lachnospiraceae bacterium
CCCGATGGGCATCAGCCAGAACTCGTCCGCGCTCATGCACATCTGAACCGTTCCATAGTAGTAAAGTCGGGTAAAGGTTTCCTCATCCTTTACCCGACTTCCGCGTTTTTTGAGCCTTCTTCCTCGCTCTCCACGTTGCGCTTGGTGCCCTTGTACATCGCCTCGGTGATGGCTGTCTTGTAATCTGCCAACTCCAGCGGGGAGGTGAGCAGTTCCACCTCGTCCTCCGTCAGCAGGGGCTCGGGCTTGTCCTTGTTCCTCAGGTTCCGCGCCAGGATCGCCTGGTTGGCAAGCAGGGTCAGGAGCCATACCACCTCGTCCAGCGCCATCTCAAAGTTCTCAGACTTCATGAGCTTCTCGCCCAGGTTCTCCAAACCGCCGTACCTGCGTGCTATCTCCTTGGTGGCACGGGTGGTGAGGGTCAGCTCATAGGGCTGCCCGCCAACCAGGATGGCAGCACTCCGTTCCGTATCCATATGCTTTGACTCCTTCATGCCTTAATCCCCGCCGTCCGGCGCGTATACCGGTTCATAGACCTCAGTAAACCACCCGGAGATGGTTGCCGCCGCGACACCCGCTGCGCCTTCGGTCGCCTCAGCCTTCCAGGGATGCTTTCCCATGCCGTCCAGCTTGTTGCGGCGCAGCACCGTCCCCTCAATAGTCGGTGTCGAGAAGGTGATGGACTCGCCCTTGGTCTGCAGGTTGGTGGCCGGGATGCCGAACTTCACCTTGTACAGCCAGAAATAGCGGTACTTGCCGTCGGGCTTCATGGCCCGAAAGCCAATGGCCGCAGGCGTGCCTGAGTTCTCGCTGGCCGAGATGAGCACGCCATTGTCGTCGGCCACAGCGCCGGTCAGGTCGCTTGCGGCCTCGATGCCGATATCGTCCACACCCAGGGAGAGGGTGCCGGACTTAAAGTCCTTGATCACCTCCGCCGCGCCATCGTCGGCATACAGCACGGCCTCTGCAAGCTCAATGGACAGCTCCGCCGTCATCGCCTTGGCCAGCGTCGCTGGAACGCCATAGGTTTCCTCGCCGTCCGAGCCCTCTGTGATCTTTGCGTAATACAGTCTGTCAAGACCAATCGTTGCCATGGTCAATCCTCCAATTCATAATGTTTCGCCGCGTCAATGGCATAGTGGTGATAGCCGGTATCATCCTCATGCTCGACATATCTGCGGCCGGTGATGGTGAACGCCGCCCCGAGCAGAGCGCCGGTGATCTGGTTCTTTCGTCTGATGTAATTGCCTTTTGAAAACAGGGATATCCGTACCTCGGCCACATCAAGGAGGGGTGCGTTATCCCCGAACAAAGGAAACGCATCCGCCATGGGTGTCAGCACCAGATATTCATCAGGCGGGACGCGTGAGAAAATGCCCGTCTCCACCGGCAGGATGGGAGAGAGCAGGGCAGTCAGCTCCTGCAGGATGCTCATAGGTTCTCCACCTCTTGCTCGAATTTTTTCTTCATCGCCTCGATTGCGGGCTTCCTTGATTGCGTTCGGGCGGGTTTCATAAAGGGCTTTGCCGGTTGCCCGTGCTTCCCATATTCCAGGATGTTGGCAATCTTGGCGTTGCTGCCGCCATCGCTCCTGGGTTCGGCAAAACCGACCTTGATGTCCCAGCCGGAGCCGTCTCGTTTTTGTTTAGCGGGTGATAAGCCGAGTGAACGTTGCAGCTCACCCGTGGCGCGGCTTTTCTCCTTTGTCCCGCGCCCGACAGCGGAGGAGAGATTGCCCTTGACCTTCGCCAACGCGACCTCGCCGCCCGCTTCCAGCACCCTGGGAATGATATCGTCTGTTTTGTCGCCCAGGCGGGACAACTTCAGGAGGAACTCTTCGGGCATCTTGGTTTCGGCCTTGGCCATCACGCCACACTCCCTTCGATTCGTTCACACAGGCATTCGATGTACATGCCGCGCCCGCGCACGTCCTCAGCACTCAGGATGTTGTATCTGCCTTCCGCATCAAAGATGACGTGTTTGGTGTCGATGGTCAGGCTCGGTATCACCCGGAAGCGGAAGAGGACGGTCGCTTCGCTGAACGCCGCCCTATTCGCCCAGCGCTCCGAGCCGTGCTTGCTTTCCTTGTAGGCACGGACGCTGGCCAGCACCATATCCCCTGTGGTCACGAAGCCCTCACTGTCTTTGGCGGGTTGGGTAGAGAGGATATCAATGAAGCAGTTTAGTTTTCCAAAGCCCATGCTCACACCTTCCAATCTCGGTCAAGCCGCAGAAGCGTATTGACTGTATTCCAGACCTGCTGCCCGGCCTGCACGCTGTCTGCGAAAAAGCCCGCCGTCGAGCCATCCCTGCTTTCGTAGAAATGGCTCGACAGCATGATCACGGCTTGCTCGGTTGTGGGGGGCATGTCATGCTCAGCGTAGTACCCAGCGTGCAGATGCTGGTAGCCTTCTGCATAGCCCGTGGCGGCAGCGATGAGTCGGATGAGCAGGGCATCGTCCTCATCATGCTGGAGAATGAGGTGCGACTTGACTTTTTGAAGCAGTTCTCCGTCCGTCATCCCGCCCACCTCCTCGTGCTCAGTTTTGTGAATTGTCTTGCATTAGGCCCGCTGCCTTCAGCTTGAAGAGCAGAGCATTGAAGTCCGTTACCAGACCGGTTACTGTTGTAGCTTCGCTATCCGCCTGAGTTGCAGCAGCAGGAAGCCCCGTTACCGAGGCTCCCTCCCTGATTTCCAGCGTGCCGCCGATGATAGTTTTCTCGCCGCCCTGCTCGGTGTAGTTCTTTGTGTTATAG
>CAZMZJ010000050.1:0-2690 GCA_964570825.1 uncultured Lachnospiraceae bacterium
TAGTGCGGTTTTGACACCAGCGTTGAGTTCGGCAATTAGTAATGTTGCTGTTGGTTCTGCTACTTTAAGTGCTAATATTACTGGAAGTCAAAATGTTGCTATTGGATATAATACACTTTCTTCAAATACGACAGGTCACGGAAATATGGCTTTGGGAGAAAGTGCTGTTAGAGCAAATTTAACTGGCAATTATAATACTGGCATAGGGTATGTAAGTTTACGATACACAACAGGGGGTAATAATTTAGGATTAGGTGCTTATGCTGGTGCGAACAACACTACTGGGAATAATAATGTGTATATAGGCAACGAATCCGCTTGGAAATCAGGTGTCACCGCTACTGGAAGTGGAAATGTCTTTATGGGTTATCAGACAGGAATCAATAATACAGCAAGCAATAATATCTTCATAGGCTATCAGGCAGGGTTGAACAATACGAGTGGAACAAGAAATATGTCTCTTGGTTATGCTTCTTTATATTCTAATCAAACAAGCAATGATAATTCAGCGTTCGGACATAATTCTTTATTTGCTGTAACTGGTCAAGCAAATTCAGCATTTGGTTCTTATTCAGGTCAATCAATCACCACAGGAACGCATAACACTTTTTTGGGTAAAGACGCTGGCTATAACGCTTCTCAAAAAGTAGATGCTACCAACTCTATGGCATTAGGATATGGGGCGTATACAACGGCATCGAATATGGTTCAAATTGGTAATTCAAACGTAACTTTGGTCAATACTTCGGGCATAATTAACACTGGACTTGGTCTCACCTCCCCCGCCATGACCCTCACTTCTTCTGGTTACAATGTTGCTGGAAACATTTTACAAACCGACGGCAGTGGCAACGCTACTTGGATTTCTGCCACATCTGTCGGTAATACTCTCTGGTCTCGTGTCGGTACTGTTCTCTCTCCTTACAACACCAACGATCGTTTAACTTTGAATGTCAACGGTATTGGCAACAGCTCTACCGATGCTTTGTTAATTGGTAATACAACTCTTGCCACCGGCACCACCACCGTCCAAATGTCACCCAGACTTAGATTAAGCGGTTCCGCCTACGACACCGACAATACCGTTTCTCGCTCATCCGATTGGACAATCGAAAACCTCCCCGCTTCCGGCACCACCGTCAGTTCTACCCTAAAATTCGGCCATTCTTTAGATGGAGCAACCTATACCTATCCGATAACGTTAGGCGATAATGGAATGATAACTGCTTCTTCACTGAATATTCCACGTATTTATGCAAGCACAGCAACAGGATTAGAAATTTATAGAAATGTAAACGATGATAAGGCTACAGCAAGAATTAACAACGTCCACGCCTCCTCTACCGGTCACATTTTAGATCTTCAATGGCAAGGTATCACTCGCTCTGCTTTTGACCGAAATGGCAATCTCGGCATTGGCAATTCCACCCCTTCTCAAGCTCTCGATGTTACCGGTGCCGGTACATTTTCTGTCGGCATTACCGCCCCCAAAATTACCCTATCTACAGGCGCAAATGCAGGTTACCTCCTTCAATCCGACGCCTCCGGCAATGCTTCCTGGGTCGCCGCTTCCGGCATCGGCGGTACCTACACCGCTTCAAATGGTATTACCCTTGCTGGAACCGAATTCAAGCTCGGTGGTAGTCTCACCGGTCTCACCAAAATTGACTTAAATTCAAATAATTTTGGCTTCTTTGGTAATGGTAACGTTGGCATTGGCACCACCAACCCCATCGCCAAACTTCATGTCGAAGGTCAATGTGTCACCGGCGATACTCTATTGAAAAGGAAGAAAAAAAAGAAAAATAGTGATGACGAAGACGAAGAAGATGAATGGGAAGACGTTCGTATTGACCAAATCCAGCCCGGTGATCAAATCCTAACTTTAGACGAAAAGACAGGCAAATTCGTTGCTTCCAAAGTCGAAAAATTAATGGATATGGGTATCCAGTCCACTCTAATTCTTGTCACCAGTTCCGGCAAGAATATTCGCACCACCGCCAACCACCCCTATTTTGTCCGTCCGATTCAAAAACAAAAAAATCTCCAGGGCAGTATTTTTGAAGTCGATCAAAGCAATCGCATCGAAATGCTCAACAAAGACAGTTTTGTCGCTCTCGCTAACGACCGCCAAAAATTTGTTGCCAAAATTAAATCCAGTTTAAAACGAGAAATTTATCCTGTGTTTAAACAAGAAAGACGCCGACGTTTCTTTGGTCCTGTCATTTTTGCCCAAACTATCGTCCATATTTTAAAAACCTCCAATCTTCATCCCGCTAGATTAATTATCGATCGTGAATATCTCGGTTCAGAATCTGATATTAAACAAATAATCAATTTTTATGATAATCAAATCGATGTTAATTTTGTCTCGGTCGGTAAACATTCTCCGGCTCATCTCCTCGCCTATTCACTTGGCAGCCGCAAAAACAAGGCACAAAAAAAGACCGCGATTCCCGTTATTGAGGTGGGAACTGCTGCTGCGCTTCGCCAGGAGTCTACAAGGGTCAGCCGACCAGCACGCGATCTAATTCAAAAAGAATTATATCACCAACCGCTTGACATTTCAACTGGAAAATGGATCAAAGCCAGCAATTTGTCTTCCGGATTGGAAGTCGCTACTATCGATGGTTGGGAAAAAATTGTTTTGGTCAAAGAAGTCAGCCGTGAACAAACCTACGACATCCAAG
>CAZMZJ010000051.1:0-2677 GCA_964570825.1 uncultured Lachnospiraceae bacterium
GACTTTCATCATTTCAATCCTCCCTTTTGTCCGCCTTGTGCCGGTTGGTGCTCCGGCTCACCGCTCTTAGGTTCCGCTTGCTGTTGCTGCCGCCATTGCTGAGTGGGTTCTTGTGATCGGCTTCCCTCGGATCGCCCTTTGGGATGCCTAGCTTCCTCCTGGCTGCGTTCCGTTCTGCCCGTCGCTTGATCTGCGATGGCTTCCCGTGGTACTGGTCGTATTCCTCCCGGTAGTCCCGGGCCTTCTCTTTCTCCAGGACGGCTTTTAGGATCGGTATGCGCATTATCAAGAGTGCATCATCTCCAGGCAGGTTTCTTGGTGGCTCCGACGAACGATAGCTGAGAGACTGGTTCACGGTATGTCAGTATGCCCGCCACGCAGATCTCCAGGCTGTCCGGGCCGTCATCGTGGGCTTTCGGGTTAGGTGCTGCTTTGAGTTGGGCAATCAGCTCGGGATAGACAGATGGCCAATCGCTCCTAAAGCAAAGCTGGCCGTTGGCATAGTGAGGTTGCAGAGATCGTATTCTGTCTACCTTCGGCGCTGTGTTCCATACCGTCTCGAAGGGAACTATCACGCCCTCCTCCTTCTGTCGCCTCTTCAGGTCCAGAACGAAAAGGGAGTCTCCCGGCGCGCTCTTGGCGTGCCCCAGTGAGTTGGATTCTATGCGGAATAACTGATAACGATATTGGACTTGCTTCTCAATGATTTTGGAGATGGACTTATCCTGATTATCCACCGACAGATCACAGTCCCAGACCAGCCACCGACCGTCCGGCAAGACCAGGACGGTTATGAGACCGGCGTAGTCTGCGCCTCCCTCGGACGGGTCCAGGGCCCCGAATGCCTTGCAGGCTTTGAGGTCAACCTCTGCCGGGTTGATCTTGTGCATCAGGTCAGGGTTGAAGATCTTGCCTGCCGCGTCTAAGGGCCTTTGCTGGTAGAGAGCTTCCCAGTAGAACGGACCGACTGCTATCCTCCGACGATCAAGCCACTCTTCGGGAAATCGTGTGGGCCAGTATGAGCCGCCCACTTTCCGGCCTAACGGATCCGGGCCGCCTTCGGCTATAGCAGGAACGCTCAGGACTTCCCAGTCTTCGCCGTCTTCTGACTCCATCTCGGCCACTAGACGGCCCACCAGGTCGTCCTCTGCCCAGCGAGTCATAATGACTACTACAGCGCTGTTCGGAGCAAGACGGGTGTACAGCGTCGATCTGTACCAATCCCAGATCTTGTCCTGGACCACCTTAGAAGAGGCTTCTTCGGCGTTCTTGACTGGGTCGTCTATGATCGCTACCGAGGCACCGCGCCCAGTGATCGGGCCGCCGACGCCTGCTGCCGTCAAGCCTCCACGGTGGCCTTTGATTCCCCATTTGGAGACTGAAGAGCTGTCGGTGGAGACGGATGTGCCCCAGAGAGGTGGACCCCATTCTCTCAGCGTCTCCCTGGCTATCCGGCTGAAATCATATGATAGGTCGGCGGCGTAGGTGCTGAGTATAACCTCTGAATCGGGGTTTCGGCCCAAGTACCAGGCAGGGAACTTTTTGGAGGAGACTTCGGACTTTCCGCCTCTTGGTGGTAAGCAGAATATGGCCCGATCGCAGCCCCCCGCGCCCTGGGTGGCGGCCTCGATCTCTTCCAGCTTGGCGCAGATCAGTTCGAGATGTTTGGCCCTCTGCCATCTACCACCGCCATCCAGCTCTAAGAAGTCTAAGAGGTGCCGGGATGCTAAGATCTCTTTGGCGTCCTGGTTAAGCTTCTTTTTCTGCGGTGGTTTCAGTGGCTGCAACGATTGCTCTAAGCTGGGCATCGCTTAAATCCTCCAGGGCGGATGCCTTTCTACTCTCCGGATCGTCTCCCGAGAGTTCGAGCTCTGTCTTGGAGAGTTCACAGATCATCCTCTGCCCTGTCGGCCAATAGATCGCGGCGGATCCGAGTGATAAGTTCCTTTTCTCTCCTTCCGCCGTCTCGTACTCATCGCCCAACTCCAGTGAAAGGAGCTGCCTCGCCCGATGCTTGGCTAAGTTGATAACTTCTAAAGAGTCTATGATCTGGGCCTTGCCCTCTTCCAGTCTCTTCTCGTGAGACTTAGCCCGCTCCACTCTCCAAGCGGCGTCGGCCTCTTTAGCCAGATCGAATACTGCGATCTTGTACCGCCTGATGGACTGATACAATCCGGGGTCGCCGAGTTCCTTTGCTATGGCCCTCGGGCTCTTCTTTTCACCCAGCGCCTTCTCTATGAAATCTATATGCGGCGCTAATGTTTCGAATGCCATGTTCACCTGATACAATGATACAAAAATGATACAAATGATCGTTTAGGACGAACTCAGGGCTAATCCCCGCCTTTTCAAAGGCGGGATACAGCCCGTGCCTACTGACCAACAACTATATTAGGCAGCAATACATATTAACTGATAATGCCTAAAGTGTTTCGGTATAGATTGAAGCCCACAAAGTCGCAAGTTGCAATATTGAACAGGCAACTTGATCTATGTAGATGGGTATATAACGAAACACTCGCTTTGCGGAAGAATGCTTGGGAGAATGAAGATCGATCTATAAGCTACTTTGAATCCAAGAAGATGCTACCTGTCTGGAAAGAGTCCAAACCAGAACTCACTGAAGTCTATTCTCAAGTTCTCCAAGAAGTAGTTCAACGAGTAGATCTAGCATTCA
>CAZMZJ010000052.1:0-2524 GCA_964570825.1 uncultured Lachnospiraceae bacterium
GCTTCAATCCACCTATGAAATGTGGAACTTCTGGAATGTGTGGAGCATCCAGGATAACCTGGATTATCCGCGCCTTACCTTGCCGGAGGATTTAGCTGGTGAAAACCTGATCAGCCTGGATAGTCTTCAAGGACAGGGGACATCACTGGATCCTTATCAGATCCATACCAAAGATGAATTGAATGCCATGCGGCTGGATCTGGACGCATACTACATCCTGATGGCGGATATTGATCTCAGTGATACTGTGATCTGGGATTATGGTCGGGGATGGCAACCTGTAGGTGCCAGCGTGGATACTCCCTTCACCGGGAGTTTCGATGGCAATGGCCACAGCATTTCTTTCCTTAGTATCAATCGCCCCGCTACCGGATTGCAGGGATTGTTTGGTTATTCGGAGGACGCTGAGGTGTATCATCTGAACCTGGAATCAATCCACATGATGGGAGACAGCAATTGTGGCGGAGTGATTGGTTATGCAAGAAGAGGTTCTCTGGATAGGATATCGCTTTGCGGGACTATTGCGGCCAGGAGTGCCTGTGGAGGTATCGCTGGTGTTGTAAATTCGGGCTATTTGCAGCGGTCTTATGCTGATGCAATCCTAATGTGCTACACAGAATATGCCGGAGCCCTGGTTGGTGTATTAACCAGTGATACTGAAATCAGCGGAATTGTGAGCAATTCCGGAGCAAATGGCAGTATTAAAGGTTCCCATAATATAGGTGGTTTGGTGGGTGCCATCTCCTGGGGCTACATCATCAATAGCTACAGTCATGCATCCGTCACCTCAACTTCAAATCAGGCTGGTGGAATAGCTGGTTTATGTGGCTGGAGTAACCCCGGATATATCATCCGCTGTTTTGCCACCGGGAGTATCACCTGTTCGGGATACAATGCAGGAGGAGTGGTTGGATGGATGTACAATGGTTATGCCAGAGAGTGTTACTGGAATATCCAAAGCTCTGGAATCTCCAGTGGTGGGTCAAACTCCGGAATATTTGGCAAAAACACCGCTGAAATGATGCAGCGGGATACATATGGAAACTGGAATTTCGATTATCTCTGGGATATCAATGAAGGCATCTTTTACCCCAGCCACCAGGATTTAAGTGTTTACACTTATCCCCAGAATCTAAGCATTGGTGATCTCACTGGCTTGGGAACTGATGAGTTACCCTACCAGATTCATAGCCTGGATGAGTTAATGGTGATACATCAGGATTTAGCTGCCAGCTACCAATTGGCAACTGATATTGATCTGAGTGCCAGCGTGATCATGAATGGTGGTCTGGGTTGGCAGGGCATAGGTACAAACGATTTTCCTTTTGGCGGCAAACTGGATGGAAACGGCTACCAAATCGTCGGCATGCAGTTGGTTCGCCCCCCTCAGGGGTACGCTGGGCTCTTTGGAGTTTGCTCCTCAGCCAGTATCCATAGTCTCAGACTGCAGAAATCCAATATTCTGGCAGACATCTATGTTGGCGGTCTGGCTGGGAAAACCGTACTTAGCAATATCACCGATATAGATTATCAGGGATCCATCTCGGCAAGAGAAACCATTGGCGGTATCGTCGGATACTTGGATCGGTCCACGCTTGAGAACTCCGATGCGATGGCCGTAGTCATCTGTTATGGTAACAATTACGCCGGAGGCCTGGTGGGATTTATGCAGAGCGATGCCGAGACACAAGCGCAGATCCACAGATGCAGCAGTAGCGGCAGCGTGTATGGATATTACAACAGCGGGGGCCTGGTGGGCTGCATCTCATCAGGGATATTGAGCAACAGTTACAGCCACGCCATGGTAAAGGGCTATCAAGCTACCGGGGGAGCAGTAGGCAGGCTGGGGGATGGAAGTTTTTCCGGAACCATCGAGCACTGCTATGCCACAGGCTATCAAGATTACGCCCCCGGAGGTTGGGGCAATGGCGGTCTGGTGGGTTATTTTTGGAGTGGAACTACTACCTCCTGCTTTTGGGATACTGAAAGCTCCGGCACTACTCTCGGATCGAGAACAGGTATCACCGGGCTCACCACAGCTCAGATGACCTATCCCGGCTCTCTGGAGCATTATGCCGGTTGGGACTTTGATACTACCTGGAGCCATGATATCGCTTCCGTGCAGAATCGTGGATACCCGTACCTGGAATGGAGTGAGATGCCGGTTCCCGATGCAGTGCAAAACCTCATTATCACCAGGGTAGCCGGAGAGATAAGCCTTGAATGGCAGGAAGTTCCAGGTGCCAGCCTTTATCGCATCTATGCCTCGGATGATCCCTATGCCCCGCTGTATGAATGGAGTTATCTGGGAGAAAGCAGCCAAAATGGCTTTAGCTTTACTCCAACCCTTACGCACCGTTTCTTCATGGTACGATCCTCGTGGTAAGATCGTTGTGCATATGCTTCTGCGAATGTATCAGATGCCATTTTAGATTTGCAGGGCGTGGTATATATCCCGGAGGGCGACACTAATCATAGGTATAATCTGACGGAATAGAATGTACTAATCTGGCTCACGCGGATT
>CAZMZJ010000053.1:0-2249 GCA_964570825.1 uncultured Lachnospiraceae bacterium
CAAATATATGAACTTTCTGTTTAGCACGGTCGGTTGTAATATAGCCGCTAACGCCTACAGCTATATTTTGTGCGGGCTTGATTACTAAAATTTTTCAAATTTACTATAAATTTTCGAAACTGCTACTCTTATCCGGTTACCCACCCAAACCCCGCATGAAATATAGGTGTTGTTACCGTGTCGGTGATTTTCAGCATTGTCCGACTTGTCTGTCAATGCGTTCAAGCAGGCTTTTCCGTTTTTTCTTTTCTGTCCGTTGCGAAATTTTACTGCTCCGAATTGTTCGCTACCTTGTCAGTCAATTTTACGAGCATTTTTTCTCAAATTTTCAACCTAAGATTCTTTTTTCCCTTTACAAAATGTCTTTCAAATTGAGTTTTTGCGTTGGCCGTTACGAAAAATCATTTCATTTTTTCATTCCGACATTTCCGTTTACGCTATTAACTGTCAGAGTTCGAATTAGTTGTCGGTTCCGCTGCTTTCAATTAAATGATTTTCTTTCAGAATGTCAATTCATTCAGTTGTGTCTGCCAAAACTCAATTTGTCCGAAAAACTTGCGAGTAATAATATTTCAAATTGTCCGAACTGATTAAATTTCAATAATTTTTCAAGATGTCAACAAGGTAGCAACTCGATTTAAAATTTCTGTTTCAACCTTTCAGGAAAAGACTGTCTTTTTGTTTTCTCACTGCACGGTAACGTTTTTGCGCTTGGCGTTCGTGCGGGATTTCGAAGCACAAAACTGTCAACCCTGCACTAAAGCCCAATTGAAAAACTGCACTTGAATTTAAGCACTTCACCCCGCATGACGCCAAACGCATGTTACCAGCTGGCGTTCTTGTCCACCGTCCTTGTAAACCATTGTCAATACTACGTTTATTCGTCTTTGTCGGGTTGGTTTGCGTGTCGGGTGTTTTAATTTTTTCAGAAGGGGAGGAAAAAATATTTTGAAATTCTTCCTGCGTTGGCACAGGCACACTCTTACCGCATTTTTGGTCTGCGGGCTGCATTGTGTGAATGCGGTATGTGTGTGACTGTAGCGCTGGCATTATTTGTTTGCGTTAAATCTTAAAAAGTCCTTTTGCATTATCTTGAACATTGTCCCTGCGAAGAAGTCACGGAATTCTTTATTGTCGTTGAACTCTTTAAATACCTCAAAGTTGGTTTCAATGTGGTCAATCAATTTTCGCTTTAATACTTCTTCAAAAGTGATTTTGGCGTTCTGTTCGTCTGAATGTTTGAAAGCGTTTGCAAACTCGGCATCTTGTGCAACGTCCGCCATTAAGTCCTCAGTCATTTTTTTAACCTTGTCTTCGTTAGTGAACTGTGTCCCGAAACGGTCGTTAAATGCTTTTACAATGTTGGATAAATATTCCATTTCAGGCTCGGCTGCTCCGCCTCTCATGTCTGTTGGAATTGGCTTTAACTCATCACCTTGTTGCAACTGAATATTAAATTCTCCTTCCTTTTGCAGTCTGTAACTGTCCATGTCGATATTGTCCAAAATGCCTTGTGCCAAATCTTCTTCACGCTGTTTGCCAAGTTTGTTTTGTAGGTGATTTAAAAACAAATACAGTCTTTCCAAATAAGGATTTACAAACGGAACAATTTGAGCAAGGAAAACATACAAGCGAACATAAGTCTTGCATTTTGCTCTAAAGTCGTCTTGCTGTTCTTCTGTTAATGAAGTTCTGAATACTTCGGCTGCTGCATCTAAAATGCTGTGCAATTGGTCCACAGGAACATTTGTAACCATCTTTTGCGAAAACTCCTGAACCTGTTCGGATGTGTAAACCTGAAAAGCATCTAATGAACTTTGCAAGTCAAAAAGTTTATTCGGGTCTGTTGCTTCTCCTAAAATGGTGGTTTCAAAAAATGGGTCAAACGATTTCTTGATTTCGTCTGCATCATTGGCAAAGTCTAAAACAAATGTGTCTTTCTTTCCTGCGGTTGTTCTGTTTAGTCTTGAAAGTGTTTGAACTGCATTAACTCCACCCAGTTTCTTATCTACATACATGGTATGTAAAAGCGGTTGGTCAAAACCTGTTTGGTATTTGTTAGCCACTATCAAAAAACGGTATTCCGATTTCTTAAACTCGTCAGGAATGGTAGCACTTGAAAAATGATTTAATGCTGCTTCGGTTTGTCCGTCTATTTCTCCCGAAAATGCTACAATTGCTTTATATGGGTTTCCTGTATCTGCTAAATACTTGTCAAATGCCTTTTTGTATTTCACTGCATTTCTGCG
>CAZMZJ010000054.1:0-2185 GCA_964570825.1 uncultured Lachnospiraceae bacterium
GTTGCCAACGCAGGTGTAAACCCTGCCGCCGCCATATTATTAGAAAAGTAATTATAAAAATATGTTTGGGAAAAATAATCAACAACCAGTTAGTAATGTTAGAGAGGTTAAGGATATAGAGCATAGTTATGAATTAAAAATAAAAGAGTTAGAAACGGAACATAAGCTAGCCTTAAAGGAAAAGGAATTTGAATTAAAGCACTTTAAGGACGATGAGGTTAAAAAATTAAATGAAAGTGTATCACGGAAAGACAGCGAGATAGCTGTATTAAAAAAAGAGAACGAAATGTTAACAAAAATTACCAATCTAAATGCCGATATTATTGATATTAAATCTTTAGTGGCAAATTTGATTGATAAACTTCCAACAATTAACCTTCAAAATCTTACTCTAAATGGCAATAGCGACAAATAAAGAAATATATTATCGGGATATTTTTGAACGAGTAGAACACCAAACGGGAAAGAAACTCCGAAGTTGGAAAAGAGACCATTCCTCAATGATGATTTATTTTCTTTTTGAAGATAACTCAATCGGGGTTATCCAAGAAGATGTTGCTTTTGGTGGAGGCATAGAAGATATTGATTTAAGGGATATTCCAAAATCATTTTGTGCAAGTTGCGGTGAAGAATGGCACGTTTCTAGTTTTGACTGGCAAGGAAGATGTAATGTGTCAGTAAAAAAATTCTGGGAAAAAGTGCGGAAAATATATTGGCATAGATACTCATCGGATAAAAACTTCCGCCCGTAAGTATAACGGGCGATGGGCTTAAATGGTCTTGAGTTTTTTGCGGGACTTGAGAGCTGGTTCAATTCCAGTAAGGCCCTAATGTTATCCACAGATGACACTTGCCACGCAAATAAAAAGGGTATAGAATATAAATGTTCAAGGCTTATATTTTTATACAGGGAGCAATCCCTACACTATACCCCCAAGCCTTGAACGTGAGGGGGTTTAGTGTTTATCAGCCTAAGCAAAAAAAATGAAAATAATTAACTACATCAAAGCCACCTTGACAGCATACTATATAGTTCCCAAATGGTGGGTAATTTTAGTTACTATTGGGTGTTTATTCGGGGCTATTAACGGTTTAATGCTTATCTTTCTATGACCACTTACCCCCCAATAACATTTAATAACTAAGTAATATAAAAGATTATCAATTAAGGAGAATAAATAATTATAAGGAAATAAGAGGAGAGATGAATAAGGAGAATAAATAATTAAAAGGTAGTGTGCTGATGGGGGAAATAATGTCGGTTTGTTGCTAAAGAGAACTTGAATATCTAATCCGACCCAGCGTTCAAGTGCATAAAGCTGGAAAATAAATAAATAGCAACTTCCCCACCAGTGCATTACCTAATAAAGAAATAGAAAATAAGAAGAGTAAGGGGAATGAAGTTAAATAAGATAAGGAAATATTATGTATAAAATAGAAGATTTAAAAAATACTGTTCATTGTGCTGACTGTTTAACTTTTATGAAAGGAATACCAGATAAGAGTATAGATATGGTTTTAACTGACCCACCATATTTAATTAATGGAAATGGATTTAAAGCAAGAGGAGGATTTTTAGGCGAAAGAGCAGTTATTTCTAATATAGAAAATATTAAAGACGGATTTGATTTTGAAGTTTTAAAAGAAATGGAAAGAGTATGTAAAAAAATAAACTTCTATATTTACTGTAATAAGAATTTACTCTGTGATTTAATTGTATATTATAAAAACCATAGCAAAAAATTATTTATTGATATATTAACTGAACATATTAAAAACCCTACTCCATTTTGTAATAATACATATCTAAATGATACAGATTATATTTTATATGTAAGAGAAAGTGGAGTTAATGTTCGTGGAAAATATGCTGATAAAATTAAATATAAAATAAAAACTACAAATACTAGAGATAAAAAATTATATAATCACCCAACCTGTAAATACCCAGAACTATTAGAAAACTATATTATAAATTCTACCAATGAAAACGATATAATTTTAGACCCATTCGCAGGTTCAGGCACAACAGGAGTAGCTTGTAAGAACTTAAATAGAAACTATATCTTAATAGAAAAAGAACCAGAATACATAGACATTATAAATAAAAGATTAACTAACCCTAAAGGAGAATGAATTTAAATAAGATAAGGAAATAAAACAATGATAGTTAGCTTAACAAGAT
>CAZMZJ010000055.1:0-2171 GCA_964570825.1 uncultured Lachnospiraceae bacterium
CTGCTGCGGTCACCGCCGCACAAAACGCCGTGACCTACTTCCCGGAGTTCGGCTATCAGACCTATTGGCGGCTGCTGGAGCCGACGATCATCGGAAAAGAATCATCGTTTATATTCAGGCAGAACCGGTACTCCACCTATAACCGTCGCACCCATTTCACGCCGATCTGGTTTCCGGACGGCGCATACACGCCCTACACCTGGCTCCTCGACTGCTGGACGCCTGCGGGAATGCTCAGCATGAATCTCACGGACAGCGTCACGATCCGGGGCAGCCTGTGGGATGACTGGCACATTGCTCCGGCAAATCCATAAGTACGTCAACAAGACCGCTGAGAAGTTCAATCTCAGCGGCCAATTATTTTGGAAAGGACTGATAACATCATGAAAAGCAAAAAGCTCATCGCTGCGCTCTGTCTTGTTTTTCTGGTCTGCATCTGCATGGCCATGCCCGCCCTCGCTGCCGGTGATGTCGCCGGAGCCATTGAAGGGACTTGGGATGACGCCTCGGGTCAGATCAAGCAGGTAGTCAACAACGTGGTTTTTCCCGCCATTGACCTCATCCTCGCCGTGTTTTTCTTTGCCAAGCTGGGTATGGCGTATTTCGATTACCGAAAGCACGGCCAGTTCGAGTGGAGCGGCCCCGCGATCCTGTTTGCTTGCCTCGTTTTCACGCTGACCGCGCCGCTCTATGTTTGGAGCATCCTCGGGATGTAAGAAAGGACGTTTATGCTTAATCTGAAATTGACAACGCCGAGCGGCAAAACGCAGGATCTAAGCCTGCCCCTCCGTGTAGAGGATATCGTGCAAAGGCCCATGCCGTTTTATCTGGCATACGGAAAAGTAACCGCTACTTTTGAAACGCCGGACGCCGGTCTGAATGAAAAGCTGGGTAGTCTCATGCCGAACGCCGTCGAGGGCGGCGTTCAGGAGTTGAACCTTTTAGCATATATCCTCGATCGCATGGACGAAAAGCGGCTGGCTCTGCTGCGGGACAACTTGCCGGACGAACCCTGCGACATCACGGAGCTGACGCGCCGGGCGAACTACTTCTGTGACCGCTATCTTGACCGGGACGGCAATCCAGATTCCTATGTCGTACCCTTGGAGAGATACCGCGAAAGCTCCAATTTGAGTGAAAAGCTCCAGCGGGAGTTCCGGATAAATCTTGAAAAGCAGCGAATGACCGGCGGGCAGCTCTTCGACAGGATCATCGAGCAGGCCAGGGAAAATGGCGATCTTGCCAGTTTTGATGCCATCGACGAATACATTCTCGGCGATACGAGCGACAAGGGCAAGCTGTGCAGTTATGAATTCGACCTGCTCCCCGCCATGAACTTCGGCGGCTCCGAGGGGATCTACATCGACTGCTATCTCAAGGGGAAGTTCGATGAAAGCGGCAGGGATTCGCTCCATATCGGGACGATCAAGACGCTCGACACGGACCTCGACGCCTGCAAGGTCATGGGCGAGCTCTGCGGCGTGCTAATGTACCATGAAAACCGGTTTGTCAATGAAAATCTGTATCTGTTCGACTCCACTGAATCCATTGAACGCATGATCACAAAAAGCATGGAAATTGAGCAGCAGATCACAGACCCGGAAATGCAGATGGGACAGCAAATGTAAGTGGCCGCGCCGCTGTGAAGGGAGGTGATTTTGCAATTGTTTATCTGGGACTTTTTACTCGGCGACGTGATGGATCAGATCATCGACTGGGTGTACGGCCAGGTGGTCGGATTTTTGGGCGACTTTTTCTCTCAAATGGGCAGCATGGGCGTGGAGCTTTTCGATATGCCGTGGGTGCAGTCCATCGTCCTCTTTTTCAACTACCTCGGCTGGACGCTCTTCGCTGTCGGCCTCGTGGTATCCACATTTGAAACCGGCATCGACTATCAGAACGGACGCGGCAGCGTGAAAGATGCACTGCTGAATGCGCTCAAGGGCTTTCTTGCCGTCAATTTGTTTACCATCGTGCCAGTGGAGCTGTTCAAGCTGTCGGTAAACCTACAGGCCAGCCTAACCTCCGGAATCACAGGCTACGGCAGCGGCATTGACACACTGGCAACGGATATCATCGACCATCTCAACACGGCGGGTTCGTTGGACGCAGCTGCGAGTGCCGGTGTCTTTGGGGGCCTTGGTACCATCACAAGTCCCATTATGATTCTG
>CAZMZJ010000056.1:0-2081 GCA_964570825.1 uncultured Lachnospiraceae bacterium
TCCAGCTCCTTGAGCCGGGCCTGCTGTTCGCTGATTTTGGCCTTGACCTTATCAATCTCGGCCTGGATTTTCTGGCTTTTGCTTACCGCCATAGATACCTCCTTGTCAGGGTAAACGCCCGTAGGCGTAGAAATGTGATTGCCAGTAGCTTGTATTTAAGTTTGCGTATTGGATGGGATCTCCACAGTGGATCATCATCCCGTCCCCCACATAGATGCCACAGTGGGACACGCCCGCCGTGTCATAGGTGCCGACAAAGAACACCAGATCGCTGGGCTTTGGACTGCTGGTAGGGGTACAGATGTTATAGAGCCCCTGGGCCCCCAGGCGGCCCACATTCCAGCCGGAGTGATTGATCACCCAGGACACGAAGCCGGAGCAGTCAAAGGACGTGGCCGGACTGGAACCTCCCCACACATAGGGATAGCCCAGGTATTTCTCCGCCTCGGTGAGCATGGCCGCAAAGGTTTCATCGTCCAGATATTCCCCCGGCACGTCATATCCGGCGGGCGGGTTGGTAACGTATTTCCCCACATAGGCCGACTCCGGGAACAGGTCAGGCCGGTTCCCCAAGGTAGACATATAGAGGGAGTACCGGGACATCTGCTCCTCGTTCATCATTTCCAGGGGCAGATGGGACAGGTTACGGTTTTCCAGCGTCACATAACAGATGTAGTAATTGTAGGGGACTTCCACATCGTAGGAGTTGCCCTCGCTGTCCGTCCGGCTTTCCGTCCGGTAGCGCACCTCCACCACCACATCCTCGGTGAGAATGTACTGGCGGTCAAAGAGGGTTTCCAGCGTCCCCTGCACCTCGTCAACCGTCCACGCCCCCTCATGGAGCACCGACAGGATGGAGATCAGCACATAGGGATCGTGCTCAATACTGTCCAAGTCGAAGTGGTACTCGTCATAGTCGTGGGTGCTTTCGTAGCTGTCCAGGTAATCCTGGAGCTCCGCCTCCATTCCCACATAAGCCGCCTCCGCCGCCAGCATTTCCTCGTCCTGGGATGGGTAGGTAGTCGCTCCCACCGCGCCCGCCCCGGCGTTGCCAAGCGTCACCAGGGAGGACGAACAGGACTGCATCATAAAGAGCAGAAGCACGCAGGCCAGGGCCAGCACCACCCCCACGGGATGCCGCTTCACAAAGCCCACCGCCTTTGCCCCGGCCTTTTCCGTGGCGGCGGCGGTCTTTTTCGCCGCGCCTGCCGCCCCGGTCTTGACCGCCTCCCGCGCCCGCTTCTGGTACTGCTTTTTCAAGCGGTGCTTGCGCCACATCCGGGAAACCGGGTTGCCGGACATTTCCGGGTGCTCCTGGGCGGCCATGCGGAAGTGATAGTCCGCCGTGGCCTTGACATATTTGGACTCGGCCCGCTGGACGGCCTTTGCCGGGTGTTCCCGGACTTTCCGCTTCACGAACCGGGAGCCATGCCGCAGGACAGACTCGCCCACCAGCTCGGAGCGGTGGGCCCCCTCGATGCCCACGTTTTCCTGCTCGTTTTCGTAAATTTTCCCATGCACAAAGCCGTGAACGGTGCCGCCAGCGGCGCGGCCCACCCGCCGGATGGGGCCCGGCTTTTTCGGGGGCTTCTGTTTTGCCAGCTTGCCCCTGGCCGCCTCCAGCTTTTCCCCGCGCTTTTCCATGCGGAGCTTAGAAGCGGCGGCCTGTTCCTGTTTGCTTTTCTGCCGGAATTTTGACTTGTGGACACTTTGTCCAGAAGTGCCCTCTGTCCCGGCCCCGGAAGAAGCGCCGCCGGGATCGGCGGGTTCCTCCCAGGAGCCGGGGCGCTCCCTGGGCTCCTGTTGGGGTTTATTCGGTTTTCGCTTCATTCTTCAAATCCTCCGGGCGGGTGGTGAGCAGGTTGTAGATCTCCCCTTTGGGGAACCGATCCACAAAGGGGATGGTCACATCGCCATAGAACAGCAGGCCCTCGCCGGAATTGGAGTGGGTGATGTAGGAGAGCTGATGCTCGGAAATGCCGAGCTGTTTCGCCAAAATCGCCCGGTCACTTTGGGCCTGGGACAACAGGATCATAAAGTCGGTGTTGTCCAGAATGGCCTCGATCTCCCGGCTGGCCAAA
>CAZMZJ010000057.1:0-2064 GCA_964570825.1 uncultured Lachnospiraceae bacterium
GAGGTGTATAAAAATGTGAACAAAGTACAGCAAAGAATTTAGAGAAGATGCACTACGGTTATGTGAGCGCGAAAGTGTGTCCAAGGCAAGCCAAAAGCTCGAGGTTTCGACCAAGAATCTTTACAACTGGCAACGAGCAGCACGGCTTGAGCATGGAGAAGTTCCGACGGGGCTGCGTCCGGGGGAGACTCTGGAGCAAGCATACAAACGACAGGAACGCGAGCTGGAGGAGTTGCGGGAAGTTAACTATATTCTAAAAAAGGCAATGGGTTTTATGGTGGGTCGATAGCAAAGAGGAAACCGCGGGAGATATATGCCTGGATCTCTTAAAATCGCGGCGAATCGAGCGTTTCGTTATGCTGTGCGGCGCTTAAAGTGCGTCGTTGCGGGTATTACGCATGGGAAAAGCGAATACCCAGTGATCAGCGGGACGAAGCGCTGGTATCGGCTCTGAGACAGGCGAGAGAATCACATCTGGGCTACGGTGTGCAAAGTCTGATTGACGAGTTACTGGACGACCAAAGGGTGAGTTACGGCAAGGGATATCGGGTTTGCCGTGATTACGGGCTGCTGCAATATCGCCGCAAACCACATGGTATTACCTTGTCGGATCCGGCGGCAAAGTCGGCGGACGACCTCGTGAAGCGCGATTTCACCGCGGCGGCTCCGGGTGAAAAATGGCTTACGGACATTACCGAAATGCGGTGTCAGGATGGTAAGCTTTATCTGTGCTCCGTGCTGGACTGCTTTGACGCGGCAATCGTTGGGATCTCAATAGATACAAATAAATATGAAAACACCGCTCTGCACCGCGGCTCTGAACAGCGCGAAGAACCGATACGGGCACGCCGACGGCTGCATCCTGCATTCGGACAAAGGCAGTCAGTTCACCTCTCATCTGTACCGAGAAACCCTTGAGAACAAAGGCTTTCGGCAAAGTATGGGAAACACCGGCAGCTGTTATGATAACGCTCGCATGGAGAATTTTTTCGCCACCCTGAAGAAAGAACTGATTTATCGCCGGCTGATTTATAAAATGAGCCGTGACGCGGTAAGGCAGTGCGTTTTTGAGTGGATCGAGGGTTATTACAACAAGAGACGCCGGCATACTTCAAACGAAAACAACATGGTGCCGCTGGTCAAACGTGAAATGTTCATCAGCAAAACCCAGACGGTGGTCTGACCGCTCCGCAGCCGCTCGGGCTGTCATCGGGAGCCGATGTGTTGTGTTAACTTAGCTCCGTCATCGGCTCAGTATGGCATAAAATCCCGCCAGTATTCACGACTGCGGTCGCGCATACCACCGGCCTTTTATGCCGGATTCACCGTCGCCGACGGAGCCGAGTTAACACTTATTACCACAATCTTGGGTGTGCGATTTTGTTGACAATTTCACTTTAAGAAATGCTTGTACATAAATTGAACCCCGTGATTTCCTACGAAATATTCACTAACAGACTTTATAAAGATAATTTCAGCACAAAGACAAAGGAACTGACTTTATAAAGATAATTACATTACAACCCTCATCCAATGTCATGAACCTATTTTTATTTGTACTCTGCCCAAAATCAAAGCGAGTTTTGATAAAAAAGGTTGTAATATTTAAGCGCATAAACCGAGATAATAAAACTCGAATCGCCTTGATATATAAGGCTTTATTGACTCTTGGGTATTTAATATATGTATGAAATTATCTTGATAAAATCAAAGCATTTTTTACACTGTATTTATCACAGTTTATCGCCATTATATACGCTTTGAGGGATTAATCACCCGTTTGAATTCGCGTTTTTGTGTGCGAAGCCCCACACCCGTTGTCCGCTTTGGAAAGCTGTAGAAATTTTAATACCCCCACCCGGTAGAAAGGAGGCCATATGGACAATACACCTGTGAGAGTGACCGAAAAAGTCATCGGTGACACGCTCTATATTATAGAATCGGTGGTCAGTGATACCGCCAAAGAAACCGCTTATGATAAGCTGAAACACATGATACTTAACGAAGTTGAAAGCCAAAAAATAAAGCTGGCATCTTAACAAAATACACTTGACTTCTTCGCAG
>CAZMZJ010000058.1:0-1880 GCA_964570825.1 uncultured Lachnospiraceae bacterium
TAAACTGTACCCCGTAGAATGGACACGAGCTTTGGAAAGATAAACACCCCGTCCCCGACCAGAGGACAGACCAGAAGAGGCGACGTCCCCGAGTAGCGGACAGTAGGAGATTGTGGAAACCCCAAGCCGTGGACATTCGGGTTTCAGAGCGCGGGGCTGCGGAAACCCCGTAGTATGGACAACACTGCAGATTTCACAACGCCCCCATTCTAAGGACACCCCTACGTGGTATGTTTCTGGTATAATGGTGCTCAGTACCGTCAGGACTGGAAGGATGAACACGATGAGCAAGAAACCCTTGAACGCGGAAGAGGTCGCAGAGCTTCGCGGCAGTCCATATATTGCCAGCATCATCTCCGGCAAAATCAACTTCACCCCCGAGTTCAAACGTACTGCTTACGAGCAGCTTATGGATGGCAGCACCATGCGCGCAATCTTTGAGGAGCATGGCATTGACCCAGAAATCCTGGGAGAGTCTCGCCTATACGGAATCGCATATAAGCTGAGACATAACGCTGACCGAGAGGAGGGATTTGCGGATCTCCGGACCGGCAACCAGCACAAACCTGCCAAGGAAACCACAGAACATACCCTTGGGGCACGGGTCGAGCAGTTGGAGCATGAACTGGCCTACACGCGACAGGAGGTGGAATTCTTAAAAAAAATACATGTGGCAGATTTGGAGGCGCGGAAGTTATGGGAATCCAAGCAGCGCCAGAAGTAAAATTTTCCATCATTCGCGAAGCAGTCTCACACGACAATAACCTCCTCAAGATCGGGAAAATGTGCGAGATTGCAGGCGTATCCCGCTCTGGTTACTACAACTGGTGCGCCGCTGAGGAACCTCGTCGCATCCGTGAGGACGCAGATCAAAGAGACTTTGCGCTGATCCTGGAAGCGTATCGCTATCGCGGATACGATAAGGGCGCCAGAGGGATTCATATGCGGCTTCTACACAACCCCGGGATGATCATGAACGTGAAGAAGATTCGCAGACTCATGCGCAAATTCGGTCTTCAGTGCCGGATCAGAAGAGCAAATCCCTATCGGCGTATGGCGAAAGCGCTTGCAACCAGCACAATTGCCCCCAATGTGGTAAACCGTGCGTTCCACCGCGAGGCTCGAAAGGTACTGCTAACCGACATCACCTACCTCTTTTTCAAGAACGGCAAATGCTATCTTTCAACGATCTTGGATGCGCTCACACACGAGGTGCTCTCTTACCGTGTAAGTCTCAGCCTGAAAGTGGATTTCGTTCTCGAATCTGTGGATGTTCTCATTGCTGAACACGGAAGCACGCTGGACAACGAAACCATTATCCACAGCGATCAAGGCTGTCATTACACCAGCTACGCCTTCATCCAAAAGGTGAAGGATGCCGAATTCGTCCAGTCGATGTCTCGCCGGGGCAACTGCTGGGACAACGCGCCGCAAGAGAGCTTCTATGGACACATGAAGGACGAGCTTGCCGACCTCATCGCCGAATGCACGGACTTTGCCGCTGTCGTCGCACAAATCGACGACTGGATGGACTACTACACCAACGACCGTGGTCAGTGGGATCTGATGAAGCTGACTCCAAAGGAATACTATAATTATCTTCAAACCGGCATTTACCCGCTGCCTGTGTATAAGAAGGAGTGACTTGGGGGCTCTGCCCCCAAACCCCCGAGGTTTATCGCTTTGTGCACGAAAGGGCGGCTGGGTTACCGTGCGAAAAAGAGCGACACTTCTGTGCCGCCCTCCCGTGGCTCGGATCGGCGCTCCGGTCGCCCCTCGGCGTTGCCGTGTCCTCCGTCCGCGCAGAGAGAGTATATCACGGATTGTACAGATTTTACCCTCACCAAATCAAAATTGTCCTTGACAAGGGGAGCACTTTA
>CAZMZJ010000059.1:0-1876 GCA_964570825.1 uncultured Lachnospiraceae bacterium
CATCCATGCCCAAAGCCTACCAAATTATGGGCGTGGTTTTTGGAAAGATTGTCGCATGGCGCAAACAGGCGTGCTTACCTTCTTTATGAACAATGTGACTGGCAAATATTCACCGGACTTGCCTGGCGCTATGAGTGGATGGAAAAAGGGTACGCCTATAAAATTAGTGCTGACTTGGGATGGTCAGGACTATGTGCGCTTTTACGGCAAGATTGACAACCTGACGATTGATGCCGGTACAAAGAAAAAGCGGCGCGTCATGGTGACGGTTACCGACTGGATGGATTACGCAGCTGAGTATCCGCTGGTGCAGCCGCAAATCGAAGCGAACCGAACTGCTGATGAGGCAATAGAAACCATTGTAGATAGGATGCCGATCAAGCCTGCTGTGATGGACTTCGAAACAGGCAATACTGAGTTTCCGACAGTGTTCAACGCAGTTACAGATAATACACGTGCTTATACAGAAATACAAAAACTGGTCATGTCTGAAATGGGTTACTGCTATTTGCGCAAAGACCCTACCTACGGCGAGACGCTGGTGTTTGAATCTGAAACGCACAGGAACGGCGCGCACCCCATATCTGGCATTCCATCATTATCTGAAGATGTGGATCACCACTTGAAAGAAGACGGTGGCGCACTGTTAAAAGAGGATGGCGGGTATCTGCTGTTCGATGAAATGGAAGCCTTTGCGATTGACAACACCACCACAGATCTGAACGTCACTTACGGTTCTAATATCATAAATTCGATGAAGATTACTGCTTACCCGAAAGAAGTGGATTCAGCAGCTACTACTGTGCTGTTCACCTTGAACCAGCCGATAATGCTGACAAGCGGTGAGACGCATGAATTCACTGCTCGATATACTGACCCAAGCGGAGGCGGACGTAGGGTGAACGGCATGAACATGGTCACACCTGAAATCACGACCGATTACCTGTTCAATACCGCTGAAGATGGAACTGGTACAAATATAAGCACCAGTCTTGACGTTGTGGCCACTTTCGGCGCTGAGAGCGTGACTTACATTCTGACGAACAATCATACTGGCATTGGCTATGTGACACATTTGCAAATCAGGGGCAAGGGTATTTATAACTACAACCCGATTTCATACACAGCCGAGAATAATGATTCACAGCTTGAATACGGCGTATTCAGCAGGTCAGTAAACCAGCCTTACCAGGTGACACTTGGCAGGGCAACATCAGCGGCGGATGCCATTGTTGAAAGAGAAAAGCAACCGCGCACAGTGCTGAATACCGTACACTTTACTCCCAACACCAGCGATCAGTTGATGAGAGCATTCTTGAATATTGACATCGGCGATGTGGTGGCAATAGCAGAAGATCAGACCGGCATTGACGGTCAATACTGGATAAACGGCGTTGAGTTCAGCATATTAGACGGGAAGGTTATCAAATGCCGCTGGCATGTGAAACAACACTTAGCGGCTGGAAGCGGTATAGAGTTGATGGCTGTTGAGGTTGGTGTTGGCGGCGAGAAAAAAACAGACGCTATTCTATACGGCGCTATTCCAGAAGCAACTAATCTTACCGAGCGCACCATAAGCGCGTGGATCTATTGCGAAGATACCACTGACATTTACAACGGCGCCATTATTAGCGGATGGAGTGAAGAATATTCAGGCTTTTCGTTTAAGATAGCCAATTTTACAACCACCACGCCGTCTGTTGCTTACATCTATTATCCTGGCACGGTTAGTTATGGTATGTGGGCAACTGACTATAACATACTGCCATTTGAAACTTGGACGCATGTGGCGGTGACGCGCGACAATACAGCTGGAACGATTGTACCGATTGTTTATATCGGCGGTACTGCAAAGGCGACTGTTGAACACTTTACA
>CAZMZJ010000060.1:0-1835 GCA_964570825.1 uncultured Lachnospiraceae bacterium
TATTCCGTTCCAGCCATATAATAGGTTTGATACATTTGATAAATACATATTAATTCGTATATAATCTAGTTAAGAGATTTCTTAACTTTTTATTATATCTACTTCTATGATATACTTTTATTGAAGTTATATCAACTTCAGAGATCTCTGTTATAACTGTAAATCATGATGCAGTTATAACTGGTTGTGGACTCCGTCGCTTTATTGGAACACTATGAATCCGCGATATAATTTGGAGCCCTTCCTTTTTCTTTTTAAACCTGTTTATATGTTTTTAGGACGATACTTTTTAGTATTGAACCTGTATGACTTTCGAATATAGGCTTGAAGAATTACTCGTTTTGAGTAAGGAAGTTATCAACCACCCATTACAGGCATTGAATGAAAGGATGTGTTCATATGAACCCAAAAACCTGTATCACAATCGATGTATCTCAAGGTAAAAGCCACATTCAAGGGTTTATCGGCCCTAACCATCAATTAAGTAAAGCGAGAACTATGAGACACACTAAACAAGGATATCAGTTTATTTTGACTTTACTTGACTTAGTCAAAACCAAATCAAATACTATCGATAATCCTTTAATCATCTTTGAATATACTGGAATTTATCATAAAAGTTTAGAAAAATTCCTTATATCGAATAACTTGCAATATCACATCGTTGCTCCCCTTCGGGCTGCTAAAGCTAGAAATGAAGAAATTAGAGAGCAAAAGACCGATGCTAGGGATTGTTTAAGTTTATCCAAGCTATTCTACAGTAATAAGTTAGGGTTGTTTAACTCAGAGGATGGCCAATACTCAAAGCTACGAAAACTAAATAGATTCTATGATGTTAATATGAAACTGTTAGTGAAACTTAAAGTTAATTTCAGAGAAACATTGGCGGTCATTTATCCATGCTATAATAAACTTTTCAGTAGTGTTTATTCGGATGAATCACTTGCTTTTCTAAAGTTATTTCCTCATCCTGATTATTTTACCAAACTAAGTTCAAATACGATTTTAAGTCTATTATATGCTTCATGGAATCATTTACAAGCATGGACAAATAAAAAGGTAAAAACAATTATTCCGTTTATAAATGACACAATTTCGGGATGTAACTTTGATGATCCTGATATTAGTATGCTCCTTACTTACATTGAACAAATCGAATACTATTTAAAGCAAATTAAGAGAATCATTACCGAAATGAAACAATTGGCAAAAGAACTGCCACTTTACAGTATTGTTCACTCTCTTCCAGGAATACAAGATATTCTAACTTGTAAATTCATGGCTGAATTGGGTGATATCAGTAGATTTGCAAACTATAAACAAATAACAGCTTACATCGGAATAGATCCAATGATTAGGCAATCCGGGGATAAAGATGGATTACATCTCGGTATCTCTCGAAAAGGGAATAAGCGCCTAAGAACCATTCTTTACCTAATGGTTTCTAGTCTAACTAAATCCAATCGGGAGCCAAACGCTATTAAAGATAGTTATAAAAAAAGGACGCAAAAGCTTAATCCACTCAAGCCTAAAGTTGCGTCCACTGCTTGTGCCAATCAACTAGTAAGAATAATCTTCTATATGCACAAGACGAGCTCAACTTACAAATATATTTGTAAGCAGTCCCAAACGGTTTCTACCGTTACCTTATTATAACACAATTTAAGCTGTAAATAGAATATTTTAAATATTTTTAAAAAGTAGTGCGAAAACGTCAGTTTATCGGTTTTAGACTGATGCGTTTTATTGTGCACTTTTTTAATATAATCAAGTGATAAAGATAAGTTATGAAAAAACTTTATTAATTAACTTGATTATTTATGTTTATTATATCA
>CAZMZJ010000061.1:0-1818 GCA_964570825.1 uncultured Lachnospiraceae bacterium
GATTCCATTCGGAGAAAACTTGTTCTACTTTCAGTTTCTTATACGGAAGCAATAATGCGACCAAAATTATTCTTTTCTCGGACACCATCATACACCATAACTACAACAACCTCACACCTAAACGCCGGCACTGTTCTCGAGTCTCCTCAGGCCATATACCAACCTGAACTTCGCCGATATGTGCCTTCTGTAAGAAATACATGCACATGCGTGATTGTCCAATTCCTCCTCCAACAGTGCTTGGCAGACTCCCTTGAACAACAGCCTGATGGTAGAAAAGCTTCTGCTTCTCTTCTTGCTTTTTTACACTCAATTGCCAAAGCAAAGACTCTTTATCTACTCTGATCCCCATGGATGACATTTCTAAGGCAATGTCTAACGTTGGAAAGTAAAAAAGCAAGTCACCATTGAGCTTCCAGTCGTCGTAATCTGCTGCCCTTTGGTCATGGCTTAGGCCATTGGTCAATGCACCCCCAATTTGCATGAGGAAAACCGCACCGAACTCACGAGTAATGGCCAACTCTCGTTCTTTCGCATCTTTATCTGGATACAGTTTCAACAGCTCTTCTGTCGTAATAAAGAAAATCTCATCCGGTAGAGGATTGCATATAAAGGGATAAAGTTTTTCTAAATACAACTCCGTATCTAAAAAGACTCGGTATATTTCTCTAACAATTCTTTTCAGTGTTTCTAAGTTTCTCTCACCGGGGCAAAGAATTCTTTCCCAATCCCATTGATCTACATAGATAGAATGGATATTATCGGTCGTTTCATCTCTTCGTATTGCATTCATATCCGTGTATAGACCTGTATTGCGATCAAAGCCATATTGATGTAAGGCATACCGTTTCCACTTCGCTAACGATTGTACGATTTCTACGGATGTCTTTCGATCCGATAAATCAAATTCCACCCGTCGTTCTGTACCGCTCAACTCGTCATTGAGCCCGCTTTCGGGAAAAACCATAAGCGGTGCTGATACGCGTATTAAAGATAAACGATCTGCTAAACGGTCTTCGAAAAAATCTTTGATTTTTTTAATCGCTGTTTGAGTTTCAAGTAGAGATAATTTGCTGCTGTACCCTTGAGGAATCATCGAACCTCCCATGTGTAGCCACTCACTTTCTATAATAGAATAAAAAAGAACTTCCATCGCCCGATGAAGGGACGAAGAAGTTCTGTTCGTGGTGCCACCCTTTTTAGTATGTAATCATACTCTCTTAGGTACTATCATACCTTAAGCCGCTTTATCGCTCGGATGCGTCCCAGTCTACTCTGCTAATGCTAGCATTTTGGTGGTAAGCTCTCAGATGTTCTTGGGGTATACACCGACAATAGGATCTCAGCATTCCTATTTCTCTGTAGTCGGTTCTATATACCTTACTCTTCTGATCATTGCTTTGCATGATGTAATTAATTCATACTTTGAGGTTTTACGAAATTGTAGCATGTTTTCACAATATGTCAAGACTTTCTTTTTCCCTATTCATGTTCTTTTGCCCAAGCACGATACAACAATTCTATTCTTTCCTCAAGCTGGATTTTCTCTTCATAGAGTGGCTTCAACTTGCCATACTCTTTGTGTCGAAGTTCTGTCTCAATGATTTTGATCAATTCTTGCAATTCATTTTCCGCTTCGCTAATCAATACTTCGTAAGGTACTCGTTTAGGAAGTGACTCTACTTTCTTGGTTGGAAGAGGTCTTATCTTTTTCTCAGCGGGAGTAATGATTGGTTCTTGCTCTTGGTGCTCGATGATTTGGATGTATTCATCAAAGCCACAGTTGAATTCGGTGATGTCGCCGTCTTTCATGCTCCA
>CAZMZJ010000062.1:0-1721 GCA_964570825.1 uncultured Lachnospiraceae bacterium
GAGAAAACCCCGATGTGATGCTATTCTCACAGGTGACCGGCTGCCAAACGGAGATAAAGGAGAGCCGGCAGGAGCTAAAGCGGCAGGATAAGGATGGAAAGTCGGTGAGTTACAACCCGCCGAGGTACGATATCGACTATGATTTTTACCTCACCATTCACGTTAATTCGCCGTTCTTCAGCGAGATTGAGTTCAGGGTGAATGATGGTCGTATTGAAGAGCGCGGCAGTGTGGAGTACCGGGAAACCCAGCGGCAAGCGGAGGAGATAAAGGAGGCGCTCACCCAGGTGCGCCAGGAGGTGCGCGACACTGTCGCCGCGGCCAATGCGCCCAAGGTTGCCCAAACCTGCCCGCTGTGTGGCGCCACCACCACCCCCGATGCCAGCGGCTGCTGTGAATACTGCGGCGGCGCTATGGCACAGTGAAAGATTACCCGGCCACAAAGGAGAAAGCGATGAAAAAAATAGTTTCGATATTGCTCGCAATCATGCTGGTTGCCGGCCTTGCCGCCTGTGGCGGCGGCAGTAGCGACGACCCCAATGTGGGTACATGGAACGCCGTGTCGGCCTCTATGATGGGCATTGACATGGAGGTGGCCGACCTGTTTGAGGACGGCGTGACTTTAGAGCTAAAAGCAAACGGCAAGTTTACATTAAGCGTAGATGGAGAAAAGGGCAACGGGAAGTGGGAGTATGGCGGAGATGCAATCAATTTCTCTGCCAGTGACGCCGACATGACGGGCACCGTAAAAGACGGCATGCTAACGCTTACAAACCTGTTGGGCATGGGCGTTGATGTCACCTTTGAAAAAGAGGGTGGCTATCCGGCCGGGCAAACAAGCGGGCAAACCGCTCCGTCGGATGCCGGCTATTACGCTATCTATTCCATTATTGAAGCAGGCGAAGCCTACGATTCCGAGTCGCTCAAGGAGATGGGCATTGACTATTATGTCCAACTCAACGAGGATGGCACCGCGATAATCAGCACAGATTCGTTAACCGAGGGCACCTGGATTCCCGGAAAAATCAGCTATAAAGAAGACGGTGAGGATGTCGTAAGCAACTATACGCTTGAGGGCGACCTGCTGACTATCGAGCTGGGCGATGCAGATATACAGCTGGTTTTCAAACGCACCGACAAGGGCGGCGCTGCACCCTCTGCGGCAAATTCAGGCCCTGATAATCTTAATGCGCTGCAAAACTGGTGGAACGGCGACTGGTACGGTTACATCTATCTGCCCACGGCTGATGGTGCGTGGGAGGAGCTTGAAGATGGATGGTGGGATTGTTTTGCCACCATAGACAGCGACGCAAACGGTACCGGCAGCATTTTTCTCTGGGATGACGGGGGCGAGCTTGGCGACGTGACATTGCAGATTACAGAGCACGGAGTGAGTGACGTAGGCGTGGCCATGAGCGAGAGCGGGCACTTCAACAAAATGGTGATAGAGCACGCCGACTGGATTATTGACCCCGGCACCAACACCCAGCCCTACGAGCAACTGATTATCATCGATGGCATCTTCGAAGACCCGGATGGCGACGAATACGGCGGTTTTATGTACGAAATCTGGCTGCGGCCCTGGGGCATGCTGTGGGATGACGCCGCCGAAGAAGACCTGCCGCCCGGCTACTATAGCTGGTATCTGGACAGGTACACAGGGCCCATGCCCACCATGGAAGAGTTTTTGAGCGGCACCGACCCGCAGCCTGCCACCGGCG
>CAZMZJ010000063.1:0-1708 GCA_964570825.1 uncultured Lachnospiraceae bacterium
TCATAGGCAGCGCTTTAATTGCCGGCAGCCTTTCTGACGAGAAAGGACTATGACAAATGATTGAATTAAACAGGATTTACAACGAGGACTGCTTGGATGGGATGAAGAGGATAGCAGACAAGTCTATTGACATGATCCTGTGCGATTTACCGTATGGAACGACGCGCAACAAGTGGGATTCGATTATTCCGCTAGACGAATTATGGGCGCAATACGAACGAGTAATAAAGGATCGTGGCGCTATCGTGCTTACTGCGCAGACACCGTTTGACAAGGTGCTTGGCGTTAGTAATCTCGGCTTATTACGATATGAATGGATATGGCGTAAATCAAAGCCTACGGGACACCTTAACGCTAAGAAGATGCCATTAAAGCAGCACGAAAATATTCTCGTGTTTTATAAAAAGGCGCCTGTATACAATTGTTTAGACCTAGTACGAGTTGACCGAATGGTATCGCGAACTAACAAAGGAAACTACGGAGAATCCTCGAAAACTACGAGGCAAAAGCTTAGCGGATATCCCAGAAGTATTCTCGAATTTAACTCGATTGTTACCCGTGAACAGGTACATCCAACTCAAAAACCAGTAGAACTATTTGAATACCTAATCAAAACATACACCAATCAAGGAGAAATTGTTTTAGATAACTGCATAGGCTCCGGCACAACCGCAATCGCCTGTATCAACACAAACCGCAACTACATAGGTTTTGAACTGGACAAGCATTACTGTGATATAGCAAACGAGCGAATACAGAAAGCTATGCAGGATAAGGCCACGAGCGAGAAAGGACTATGACGAATGAAACACTACGGAAACGTAACCAAAATTAACGGCGCAGAGGTTGAGCCTGTAGATATAATCACATTCGGCTCACCCTGCCAAGATTTATCCGTTGCAGGTAAACGCGCAGGAATACAGGACGGTGAACGAAGCAATCTGTTTTTTGAAGCCGTGAGAATCATCAAAGAAATGAGGGAAGCCACCAATGGAGAATACCCAAAATACGCAGTCTGGGAAAACGTGCCGGGAGCTTTTTCAAGCAATAAAGGGCAGGACTTCCACGCCGTCCTCGAAGCGCTCTGCTCCGTCTGTGACGGTGCCGTATCAATACCTGAACCTTACGATGCCAAGCGAACAAAACTTGTTTGGAACAACGCAGGAGAAATCGTGGGAGATAATTACTCCGTCGCATGGCGGACACTTGATGCTCAATACTGGGGAGTGCCCCAGCGTCGTAAGAGAATCTACCTTGTCGCAGATTTTGGAGGTCAACGCGCCGGAGAGATATTATTCAAGCCAGACAGCCTGCCTCGGAATCATGCGGAGAGCAGAAAAGCGTGGCAAGGTGCTTCCGCTGATGCTGTGGGAAGCGTTGATAGAAGTGTTGGAGTTGAGTATTGTTGCTCAATGATAACAGGGCAACAGTTGTACGCATGGGAAGATATGGCGAACCCGCTTAAAGCAAGAGATTATAAAGACCCAGCTATTGTTGCGTATTCTTTCGACAGCCTATCCTCAAACAGTATGAAGTCAAGCAATCCATTAAGCGGCTGCCGGGCGGTTGAAATTGCGAAGTGTATAGATACTACATATCCGGACCCGAGCAAGAATCAAGGCGGAGTAGCGGTTGTGGAAACAATTGCTTTCACTCAAAACCAACGCGATGAAGTGCGAGATTTAGGCGATAAAGCCGGAGCGTTGGC
>CAZMZJ010000064.1:0-1704 GCA_964570825.1 uncultured Lachnospiraceae bacterium
GATATACCTTCGCCTACAAGGCAGTGGGCCGGAACATCGGCGGCGGCTATGACGTAGCTGTCCGGAGAATCTCCGACGATGAGACCATGGTGGACAAGGCTCAGGGCATCATGTGCTACACTCAGAAGGTAGTCGATGCCGACGCGGGCGTGTTCTTCAACGGGGCTGTTGAATGATGGCTGAGAAGGTTTTCAGGGTACTGAGAACCTGGTCCAGGGCTGGAGTGGCTAAACCCCTCCAGCGCGGCCAGGTTATCGCCGAGTCCGATCTCATCTCAAAAGTCGATGGAAAAAGGGTACCATGCACCAACCTGGGCGCTCTTGTCCGGTCTGGATACCTAGGTGAGGTTGTGCCGGAGGTATAAATGGTAACAAGATTGCGGCGCAAAGTGATCATGCCGGAGGCAGATATCGAAAAGCTGCTATTGGATGGCACCGAGGTAACAGCCACCGCGTCTCAGCTCAATGCAGCCGGGGCAGGCGTCGGCACCTTGGCATCTCTCACCACCACTGAAAAGAGCAGCGTGGTCGGTGCGGTAAACGAGGTTGATGCCGGTTATAAGGCAAAATACTCCAAACCGGCCCTAGGCATCCCATCATCCGACATGACCCCCGGGGTCCAAGCCTCCCTCGGACGGGCCGACATCGCCATGCAGGCCACGGCGGCGGTTGATGTAATCAAGATGGCCAAAGTCGTGTTAGGCGGCGCTAATCCTACCCAGGTGAAGTTCAAAGGTACATCGGCGGCAGCGACCAAGCTGGGCAGCCAGAGTGAGCCCTTCGCACTGGACAACGGTCAAACTCTGATAGTCAACACTGATGGAAATGGCGATGACACTTGCACCCTAGCAGCTGCAGCGGGGTATCTGACAGGCGGCAACGCGGCTAGTGCGGATATGACCACGTCCGTTGATACCAAGTTCAAGATTCTGGTAGATTCGGACAGCGGTGGCTTTCAGACGGTCACCTGTGACTGGGCTGGATGCGATTCTGGCGCTGCTATAGCTACTCAAATGCAGACCCAGATTCAAGCACTCGGTGGCGTCTACGAATTGGTAACGGTGACATTTGCTGGAGGCAATCACTTTGTTGTGACTTCGGCCACCAAAGGCACCAACTCCTCAGTGGAGATGGACAACGCAGACGATCACGATTGTCTGGATGAGCTTGATCTTGGTTCGGGAGCAACTGCGACAGCAGGGACAGGGGATGCCGCAAACATCGCCGCAGCTACGGCGGAAGAGATAGCTATCGCTCTGTCTGCAGATCTTGAAGACCTGACCGCTGTCGCCGAGTCTGGAAAGATCCGGATCACTTCCAAGACGACTGGGGCAGGATCATCACTGGTCGTGAACGCCGGTTCAACCGCAGACCAGATCCTGGGCATAACAGGCAGCGATTATGGTGAAGAGTGTCTGGGGTTCGCTGAGGATATGGCTGATGCCGACTACATGGTGTTGGCCACCTTTGAGAAGGGATCTGCTCCGGCGGGGGCATCTGAGATAGCCATAGGCGACAAGGCCACCACGGGATTCAATATCTACTGCGAGACCGCCGGGAACACCGAAACCGTCCAGCTGCTGATAGTCGGTCTGAATGGGAGCTAGATGGCGGAGGAACTGAAAATGTTCCTCCCGACATATTTTTAGGAGGTCATCATGCAATTTAGACGAATATTCGGTACAAAATCGGACGGAAAAGAGAG
>CAZMZJ010000065.1:0-1654 GCA_964570825.1 uncultured Lachnospiraceae bacterium
AAGGCGACGGTAGAAGGCACAGTTGGCAACATCTCATCGTTCATTCTGGCATCTATTCGAAACCAGACCTTCTTCAGTCTGAAAGAGCTGAACAATGTAATCCGCGAGAAGCTACACGCCTTCAACCATAAGCCGTTTCAGAAGAAGGACGGTAGCCGGGCGACATGGTTTGCTGAGGAACGTTCCTTTTTGCTTCCCTTACCGCGCAACTCCTACGAGCTGTCAGTCTGGAAAACGGCAACGGTGTCTTTCAACTACCACATCGCCGTAGATGAGCAATACTATTCCGTTCCATATGAATACATCAAGCGTAAGGTCGATGTCCGCGTGACCCGAAATACAGTTGAGGTGTTCTACGACGGCAGCAGGATATGTTCTCACGTCCGTCTGCATGGCCGTCGCGGTCAATACAGCACGGTGGAAGAACATATGCCGCCTCAGCATCAGCAGTATATACAGTGGAACGGCGAACGCTTCCGGAAATGGGCTTCTCAGATCGGTTCCAATACCGCCACAGTGGTGGACGCAATTCTTACAGGCTACAAAGTGGAGCAGCAGGGCTACCGAGCCTGTATGGCGTTGCTAAAGCTTTCCGAGCAGTACACGAAGGAACGCCTGGAAGCAGCCTGTGCCAAGGCTCTTTTCTACACGCCGCGTCCCAGCTACAAATCCATTCAAACCATACTGAAGTCCGGTCAGGACAAGAAAACGGATGAACATCCTCAGATTTCCTCCCAATACGGCTTTACTCGCGGCGCCGATTACTACAAGGGAGGGCAAGACTGATGCTGAACAATACTACGACCACCAAGCTGCACGAAATGAAGCTGAGCGCAATGGCCACGGCTTTTCGGCATCAGAGTGAAACGGACGGTTTCAGCGAACTCTCCTTTGAGGAGCGTTTCGGCTTGCTCGTGGATGCGGAGTGGACTTCACGGCGAAACAACCGGCTCACACGCCTGCTCAAAAAAGCCGGTTTCTCAGAGCCTGGAGCCTGTCTCGAAGACATTGAGTACCACGCCGACAGAAAGCTGGATAAAGCTTTCATCACCCGGCTCGGCTCCTGCAATTACATCGACGAGAACCACAATGTCATCATCCTCGGAGCCACCGGCAGCGGTAAAACCTACATCGCCAACGCCTTGGGCGTGACCGCCGGGCGTAACTTCTACCCCGTCCGCTATGTACGGCTGCCGGATCTGCTCGCCGAGCTGTCCATAGCGAGGGCTGAGGGCAACTACCGCAAGGTCATGAAGGGATACCGGCAGGCCAGACTTTTGATTCTGGATGAATGGTTGCTCTACCCACTCAAGGACAGTGAGGCCAGAGATTTGCTTGAGCTGACGGAGGCTCGCTACAAAAAAGCCTCGACTATATTCTGCTCACAATTCGACGTAGGCGGATGGCACCAGAAGATCGGAGAGGCGACCCTTGCCGACGCCATCTGCGACCGCATCGTTCACGACTCCTACCGCATCGTCATCGGCGGCGAAGATTCCATGCGGAAACGGAAAGGCATTTCCGAGAACGACTGACGTCGCTTGACGCCTGCGGCGGCAACCCTGTCAAATCCCGCCGCCGCAGGTGTCAAATTTCTCCGCCGCAACTGTAAAACACTGCCGCCGCCGGGTGTAAAATGCGGCCGACATATTCA
>CAZMZJ010000066.1:0-1644 GCA_964570825.1 uncultured Lachnospiraceae bacterium
GTCACGATCTCTTCTTTTTTCTACAAATAATGGTAATAGAATTAATGATTGCCTTGTTTATCTTGCAACAAATAAAGATGGTAAAGCATATGTCTATAACGACGCAAAATTGTCTTGGCTTCCGGTTATTAAGACTTCTGATTATTATATGATAAGCAGTACTAGTCCTGTAGGACTAAGTGATGAACTTATACAAACTAGGTTTACTAAATTAGCTTCAGAGGAGGCTAGTACTGGTGTAACAGAGTTAGGTGCGGGTAATATAAGGAAGGCGTGCTCAGAAGAGCAAAAGCCTGAGCTTGTTAGACGAGGTTTTGCTACAGCATCAGATCTTGCCGCTATAGAGAAAGAAAATAGAGATAAATTTATTAATGGACTGCTTGCGACTGGTGCTGAAGTTAATGAAGCTATAAAAGAGAAAGAAGCAGAAGTTAATAATCAAAATTCTGATCCTGCTAATGGTAATCCTAGTGGAGACGGGGCTAGTGGCGGAGGTGCTGGCGGCGGTGGACAAGGGACTACTGCTCCTACAAGTTGCGTAGAACCTTCTCCTGATGGTTTTACTATTGTAGAGGGAAATAATACAATTTCTTTAAAAACAAAGTGTGAGGATGTTTGTAAAAATCTACCTTCAATTACTCCTGAGGAACAAAAAAGATGTAACAAGCGTTGTTTGAAAGAAAGAAAAGGTTATAGTTATTCTTACGAGCAAAATAACAGTACAACATCAAAGGATGTTAAGTTCCAAGAACAAGGAATAGTTTTTTCAAGTTTTAAGAACTCTGATAATAAATCTTATGAGCAAGCACTTTTGGATTATGATGCATGTCTTATTTCTATCGGTAAAAAGATGAGCAAAGAAAAGAAGTGGGAGACTGGACTTACAACTAGTGGAATGCTTGCAAATCTTTTAATGGGAATGTTCGGCATGTATTCAACATCATCAATGAATGACGATAATTTTATGCTCCAAGTAGAAATGCTAAGAAAACAAGACCAGTGTTATTCTCTTAACCCAGAACAAAGCGTTATTAGTAACACAAAAAAGAGAAGCTTCTTTGGTTGGATCTTTAGCGGTATGAAAAGTACTTTTAAAGAAGAACAGCCATATAAAAAACTTTCTGAAGTAGATGCAACTACTTACAATAATTTAAAGAAAACATATAGTATAAAAAACCCTGTTACAGGAGTTACAGAAGACATGACTGCTTACGATATATGTGTACTAAATAAAGCTCTTTCGTCTATGAACCAAACCATGCAGAATCAGATGCTGTGTAACCAACTTATGGGCATGGGTATAATCAACCAAAGAGAATATAAGGCTTGTATGATGGGTAAAGATCTTAAGTACGGTACTGGTGGTAACACTCCTTTTGCAAAAGCTGCAGATAAACCTGCTTCAACAACTCCAGAAAAAAAGAAAGAAGAAGAACCAAAAAAAGATGATGCAAAGAAAGATGATAAAGCTGCTGCTGGAACAGGTGGCGGTGGTGCAGGTGGCGGTGGTGGATCAAATCCTTCCAGCAAAGAAACACCAGATTATATGAGGAATTATCCTTACTACAAAAGCTCTAACAGGGGTGGTGGTAATTTGGGTTACTCCGACGGCAAACAGCCTTACTATGGTGGTGGAGATGCTGG
>CAZMZJ010000067.1:0-1621 GCA_964570825.1 uncultured Lachnospiraceae bacterium
GGTTTTGGGCAATACCATCACCCTATCGCTGTACTCCATTGTGGCGAGCTTCCCATTCCCCATCATATTTGCGCTTTTGCTCAACTGCGTCAGGCAACCTAGGTACAAGCGCTTTTTGCAAACGGTAAGCTACATGCCGCATTTCATATCCACCGTAGTCGTCGTGAGCATGATCATCCAAATCGCCAATCCCCGCATTGGTTTATACGGGACGATTGTGCACGCGCTAACCGGCGCGTATCCCGCCGACCCGCTGGGAAAAGCGGCCGTTTTTCCGCACCTGTATGTCTGGACAGGGATCTGGCAGGAATTTGGATGGGGATCCATCGTGTACCTGGCGGCGCTTTCCGCAGTCAGCCCGCAGCTTCACGAGGCGGCGATGATGGACGGGGCATCCCGGCTTAAGCGCGTGCTGTACGTGGACCTGCCCTGCATTTTGCCAACCGCGACCATCATGCTCATCCTGCGCGCGGGCAGCGTGATGACCATCGGCTATGAGAAGGTATACTTGATGCAAAATTCGCTCAACATCAACACGAGCGAGGTCATCTCTACATATGTGTACAAAATCGGCATGGGCACCGAAGGCCTGCCGGATTATTCCTACTCAACCGCGATTAGCCTGTTTAACTCGGCCATCAACCTATTCATGATTCTGCTCATTAACGCCGTTGCCAGTAAAGTCAGCGAGACGAGCCTATGGTGAGCCATACGGGCGAGGGAGGAAAGAAACTGTGAAAAAAACGCTCTCAGCACTCAGCCGGGATGGCGACCGGCTGTTTTATGCGTGTACGCATTTGATGCTTGGCTTTTTTCTTATACTGGTTGCCTATCCGCTTATTCATGTGCTTTCCTCCTCCTTTTCATCCACGAAGGCCGTATCAAACGCGCGCGTGGTGCTCTTTCCAGTGGAATTCAACCTGAAGGGATACCAAGAGGTGTTCAAATACAAGCTGGTATGGATGGGCTACCGGAACACCCTGTTTTACACGGTGGCGGGCACATGCATCAACGTCGCGCTTACGATGTCCACGGCGTATGCACTGTCCATCACGACCCTGCCGGGGCGAAAGCTCTTTACGTTTATGTTTACCTTTACCATGCTCTTCAGCGGTGGGCTGATTCCGACGTACCTGCAATACAGATCTCTTGGCATCATCAACACCGTCTGGGTGATGCTGCTTCCCGGCGCCATTTCCGTCTACAACATGATCGTCACGCGTACGTTCATCGGGACTATTCCCGGTGACCTGGCGGAGGCGTCGCAGATCGATGGTTGCTCGCACGCGCGTTTTTTTTTCTCCATCCTTTTGCCGCTGTCAAAGGCGATCATCGCCGTGATTTCCCTGTATTACGCCGTGGGCCATTGGAACGCGTATTTCAACGCCATGCTGTACCTGAGCAACCGCGCGCTGTATCCGCTGCAATTGTTCCTGCGTGAGATTCTGATTCTCAACTCCATCGATACGTCGCTGCTCCTGGATCCGGAGGAGGCGCGCGTCCTGGAGGGCATGCGTGATTTGCTCAAGTACGCGCTCATCGTCGTATCCACCGTGCCGATACTATGCGTATACCCCCTGATTCAACGCTATTTTTCGCAAGGGGTCATGGTAGGATCCTT
>CAZMZJ010000068.1:0-1619 GCA_964570825.1 uncultured Lachnospiraceae bacterium
GATGGACGCCGTGCGTCGGCATTTTTTTGGGTTCGGCCCTCATGCTCGCCGCGTCGCAGGGGGAAAGCCTCAGGGGAATTCTGATGCTGCTTTGTTTTTCCCTGGGCCTCGGTATCCCGTTTCTCGATAATGTACAATAAGTTGCGCAAATTGAAAACCGCATAAAAGAAGACATAGCTTGCAGGCTCTGGTAGAATGAAGTTACCACACAAACATTCGAAAGGAGACAGCAAACTATGTCCGAGAAAATTGTACAGCTAAACGAGGAAGTAATCAAGGGGCAAATCAAAGAGTTAGTCCGCGGCAGCGTGGAGGAAACCCTGAACGAGCTGCTGGAGAAGGAAGCGGAGTCGCTGACGCAGGCGGCCCGCTACGAGCGCAGCGAGGCCCGTCAGGGCTACCGCAGCGGCCACTACGACCGGAATCTCACCACGACCTCCGGCGATGTCACGCTCCACATGCCCCGGCTCAAGGGCGTGTCCTTCGAGACGGCCATCATCGAGCGGTATCGCCGCCGGGAGAGCAGTGTGGAGGAGGCGCTCATTGAGATGTATCTGGCAGGCGTCTCCGTGCGCCGTGTGGAGGACATCACCGAAGCGCTGTGGGGCAGCAAGGTTTCTCCTGCCACCATCAGCGAGCTGAACAAGAAAGCCTACGTCCACATCGAGGACTGGCGCAACCGCCCGTTGCAGGGCGGGCACTATCCATACGTCTACGTGGACGGCATCTACCTGCGCCGCAACTGGGGCGGAGAGTACGAAAATGTTGCTGTTTTGGTGGCAATTGCCGTGAATGAGGACGGTTTTCGTGAGGTTTTAGGCGCCGCCGAGGGCATGAAGGAGGACAAGGCAAGCTGGGTCAACTTCTTCCAATGGCTTCGTGGACGCGGCTTGGATGGCGTGAAGCTCATCGTCGGGGACAAGTGCATGGGGATGCTGGAGGCCGTAGGCGAGGTGTTCCCCGAGGCCAAATACCAGCGCTGCACGGTGCATTTCTACCGCAATGTTTTCTCTGTTGTTCCCAAATCCAAGGTCAAAATTGTAGCGAAAATGCTTAAGGCAATCCATGCGCAGGAGAGCAAGAAAGCCTCTCGTGAGAAGGCACGCGCTGTCGTCGCCGAGCTGAAAGCGATGAAGCTGAAGGAGGCTGCCAAAAAGGTCGAGGACGGCATTGAGGAGACGCTGACCTACTGCGACTTCCCAAGCGAGCATTGGGCACGTATCCGCACCAACAATGTGATTGAACGGCTGAACCGTGAGATCCGCCGCAGGACTCGCGTGGTGGGGACATTCCCCGATGGCGACTCTGCTCTGATGCTGGTCTGTGCGAGGCTGCGCCATGTGGCAGGCACCCAGTGGGGCAACAAGAAATACATGAACATGAAGCATTTGGAGGCGGTCATGGACGACGCCTCTATTGCCGGCTGACTTCAGGTCTGCCGGAGCCTGCAAACAATTTTGCGCATAATTCTTGACGGCACCTTTTCGGGCTTTTGGCAATAAAAAAACCCCATGAGTAAATCACGGGGTTTTTGATTAATTTTGTGCGCTAAATTTTGATCTACGACCTTCGGGCTTTTTGGTGCCCTCATCAGTGGCGGCTTCTGTTTCCTTCTGGGA
>CAZMZJ010000069.1:0-1610 GCA_964570825.1 uncultured Lachnospiraceae bacterium
CGAACAGCGGCCTATACAATACGGGCAGACTTGGGGCGCAAGGGCTTTACAACATCTCAACCCCTGTTTCTAACCCGCAGCCGGGGGATTTGGTGTTCTTTACGGGTACATACGACACCCCCGGCGTTTCCCATGTGGGGATTTATGTGGGCGAGGACGGGGACGGAAGCCCCGTCATGCTGCATTGTGGCGACCCTATCCAGTATTCAAAGCTGGACACCAGCTATTGGCAATCCCACTTTTACGCCTACGGGCGGTTAAATTACAATTAAAAGGAGTTGAAAAATGAATATTGTATCTTTTGGCGGCGGCACGAATAGTGCCGCCTTACTTATTGGCCTATACAAGCACAAAATCCCGATTGACCTTATCACCTTTGCCGATACGGGCGCGGAACACCCGCATACCTATCAATTTATCGAGATAATCAATCAATGGCTTGCGGAACACGGTATGCCGCAGATTACCGTTGTGCAGTATGTTGACCGCTACGGCAACCGCCTATCTCTTGAAACCGAGTGCTTGCGCTCTCATACGCTCCCGTCGATTGCCTACGGGCATAAGCGTTGTTCGCAGAAACACAAAATCGCACCGCAGGAAAAGTTTTGCAACCACTATGCGCCTTGCCGCGAAGTATGGCAGCGCGGCGAGAAAGTCAACCGCTATATCGGCTATGACGCGGGAGAAGTGAAACGGTATGAACATTCCCGCAAGTACAACGAAGCCGACAAAAAATATCATAACCGCTACCCCCTCATTGAAGAATGGGGCTGGAACAGGGACGATTGTATCCGGGAAATCAAAGCGGCAGGATTGCCGCAGCCGGGTAAATCGTCCTGTTTCTTTTGTCCGAGCATGAAGAAACAAGAGATTTTATATCTCAAAGAACACTATCCCGATCTATTTAACCGGGCGGCGACTTTGGAAGAAAACGCTATGCCCTATCTTAAAACCGTTAAGGGATTGGGGCGCAGCTATTCATGGAAAGAACAGTTTGGAAAGGAGTAAATGACTATGGCGAACACGAAACTTGACCGTATCGAAAGGGATATTGAGAAAACGAGGGCAAAAATCCTTGAACAGCAAAAGAAGCTGAAAGACCTTGAAGCGCAGAAAGTCGAGGAAGAAAACGCGCAGATCGTGCAAATGGTAAAGGCGGTACACCTTGACGGGACGCAGCTTGCCGCGTTCCTCTCCGCTTACGCCAGCGGCGAAATCACCTTGCCGCAGCCGGAAGCCACTTACCCCGCCGAACAGGAGGACAACGACAATGAAGAATAAAAAGATAATCCGAAAGTTTACCGTATTGCTTGCCGCACTGGTTATCATGTGCGGCTTTTCTGTTACCGCTTATGCGGGCGGTGGCGATGAAAGCGACGACACGCCTACCCCCGTAACCGAGGAAACCCCCGCGCCGGAAACCGAGCCGGAAGAAACGACGGGCGGCTATGAGCCGCAGCCCCTTACCCCGGACGGGAATATGTCCCTTGTGGACGATATAACGGGTGAAGCGTCCGGCGACAAGCAGTTTATCACCGTCGTTACCAAAAGTGGCAACTATTTTTACATCATCATTGACCGCGCCGAGGACGGGGAAAATACCGTCCATT
>CAZMZJ010000070.1:0-1513 GCA_964570825.1 uncultured Lachnospiraceae bacterium
GCTTATGGCGCGTGTAAATCTTGCGGGCAATTTCCATCCCGCTTTCAGTCAGCGTAATGTATTTGTCATTGTCCATCGTCAGAAAGCCGTTTTCACGCAACCGTTTGGTTGCATAGCTGACGCTGGGTTTGGATACGCCAAGCCGCTCCGCAATGTCAATTGAGCGGATGTAACCATGCTCTTCCTGCATCATCAGCATGGCTTCCAGATAATCTTCCGAACTCTTTTGTATTCTCATATTTTCCGCTCAGGTGTTTAAAGGTTAACACACTCCTCATAACTTTACAAGCGAATGTAAGGACTCAGAAAAAGATTAGTGTAATCCTGCGCTCATCAGATAGTTTATTGTAAAGGTAACTTGACAAACGGAAGGAAGCAGGCCATAATCAATAATGTAAAGGAACATTGTCTAAAAAGAGAGGATGATACTTGAAAAACCGGGTTGAAAAATTAAGAAAACAAATGGGTTTGAACCAGGAAGATTTTGCGAAAGCAATTAGAGTTTCAAGGCAAACGGTCAGCTCAATAGAAACAGGAAAATATAATCCGTCTTTAGAATTAGCCTTTGTAATATCTGATTTCTTTGGTGAAAGCATTGAAAGTATTTTTACCCCAGAAAGGAGCGCTGAAAATGAAAAAAAGTAATTTGATAACAGGCATCAGCTATTTTGCAATAGGGGTTATTTCCCTGGCGTTGGCACTAACATTTGAAAGCAATTTAGACAGCATTTTTTTTGGCTTCGCCGGTGCTGGAATAGTTCCGGGAATCATAATGGTTTCTAAGTATGTTTACTGGAACAAACCAGCGAATAGAGAACGGTATCAGGAAAAAATCGAAAATGAAACAATTGAACAGCATGACGAATTAAAAGTAAAACTACGGGATAGATCGGGGCGTTATGCTTATGGAATTGGTCTGATAACAATTTGTGTTTCAATAGCTGTTTTTTCCATTTTAGACAAACTTCAAATCCTTAATAGTACACGAATAATAGTGCTTTATTTGGGTGCATACCTTATTTCACAAATAATTATTGGCATTGTTATCTATAGGCGTCTGCTTAAAAGATACTGACAACCAAAGAGCGATATGCTTTAGATGCAGAGCCGATAATCTAAAACAGCTCATCAAAAAGAGCTCTTGAATGCATTGGTTGGGCTGACCACCATGCCAATGTTGATCAAATCGGAAGAACGATATGACTTAGCTGTATGAAACTTAATCTGCTGGATGTAAAAAACCAATGAGTTAGAGTATACTAACCATAGTACTGTTTGAATGCTTTTCAGAACAAAAACAGTACCAGAGAGAAATGACTATGAACACACTTGACGAAGTGAAAATTGGAAAGACCGCCAGGGTGAAAAAACTTCATGGATTCGGCGCAGTGAAGCGCCGAATCATGGACATGGGCATCACCAAAGGCGTTGAGGTTTACGTTCGAAAAGTTGCTCCTTTGGGCGATCCGCTTGAGGTGATGGTGCGTGGGTATGAACTCTCAATCCGCAAGGA